>NZ_JASERH010000107.1:0-25171 GCF_030766975.1 Streptomyces sp. KL116D
AGTACAAGGCCAGGCACAAGGTCGAGTGCCGGATCGGCTTGTTGAAGCAGGAGATCAACGGACCGGTCGACCACGGCGAGGTGTCCTCGTCGTCCTCACCGGTTTCGCACCACCGCTCAAGGAGCACAGCCACGTAAGCGGCTATGCGTTCGGACGGCGGCGCGGCTTCCCCGTCGAGGTAGCGGTCGCTCAGGTCGGCGAAGACGCGGCGGGCGGTCCTGTCGTCGGCCGGCATCTCGCCTTCCCAGACAGCAAGGTCGTAGCTCATGACGCGGAGACTCTCACGCGGCTATGACATCCACCCGGAATCAGTCGGGAAGGACCTCGTCCCGACCGGCCCGCGCCCAGGGCTCGGCCGTCAAGAAGGCGTGCATCTCAGCGGCCAGGTTGCGCATGTCCTCGCCGGGCGCGTGACCGGTCGTCGCCTCGAAGCACCACTCGTGGTCGGGCAACGGGGCACGCAACGCCCACGTCAGTTCGACACGTGCCCCGGTGTGCTCCGCCGAGACCGTCAGATCGCGCTCCAGCGAACACCACTCCCGGACACCGCTCCATCCGCGGAAGGACTCGGCCAGTTGAGCCAGGAAGTCATCGAGCCCGTCACCTCCCCACGTCCTCACCCCGACCTCGACCGCCACTCCCGGGCCGCGGGCCGTCACCACGAAGTCGCGCATCGGATCGCCCGGCTCCTCCGGGAAGGCACGCACAAGATGATGGAAGTTCAGTGCCAGTGCCGCATCGCTCTCGGGGCCCACGCGCAGTAGGGGGCCGCTCTGTTCCTCGGACATGCGCGCAGAGTAGGTCGGGCCGTTGCGCCATGGCCAAGGAATATGCCGCTCGCGCACCAGGGGCAGCACACGATCCAAGCCCGGTCGCGGCGTACGCTCCGGACCATGACCGTTTACGACGCAGTAGAGATCGACCGCCTCCAGGGCGGATCCGCCGAGCTGACCCAGTACCTGGGGCAGGCCGTTCTGATCGTCAACGTCGCCTCGAAGTGCGGCCTCACCCCGCAGTACGCGGGTCTGGAGCGGCTGCACGAGCAGTACGCGGAGCGGGGTTTCACGGTGCTCGGGGTGCCCTGCAACCAGTTCATGGGGCAGGAGCCCGGCTCCGCCGACGAGATCGCCGAATTCTGCTCCGCGACCTATGGCGTGACGTTCCCCATGACGGAGAAGGTCGACGTCAACGGGGCCGACCGGCACCCGCTGTACGCCAGGCTCACCGAGGTGGCGGACGGCGAGGGGTACACCGGTGACATCCGCTGGAACTTCGAGAAGGTGCTGATCGACGCGTCCGGCAACGCCGTCGCGCGGTTCTCGCCGCAGACCGAGCCCGACGCTCCCGAGGTCGTCGCCGCCGTGGAGAAGCACCTGCCGCGCTGAGCCCCCTGCCCCTCCTCGATGCCCTCGGACGGTGAACCGTCCGAGGGCATCGGCGTGTCGGTCACATCGCCTCGTACCGGTGCGCACATCCGCCGCACCAGTGGATGAGCGGCGAGTCCCCCAGCACGAGCCCGTCCGCGTCGTCGAGACCGGCGCGGCGCAGGAACTCGATCAGGTCGCGGTCGCTGTGCGCGAGGCCGAGCGCGGTGCCGCCGACGGTCACCCGGCGCCCGCCCGCCGGCGAGGGCCGCTGCACGACTATCTCGGGGGCGCGCCGCCCCGCCGCCGTCACGCCTCCCCCTGCGCGCGGCGCCGCAGCTCCGCCTTCTCCGCGGGGGTCAGCCGCTCGCCGGCCAGGATCCGCGAAAGGTGCAGCAGGCGGCGCCGCAGGGCGGTGCGGCCGGGCTGGAGCGCCAGGCGTCGGTACGTCGCGGTCCACTCCCGCTGTGTCTGGACGAGGTCATCGGTGATGGTGTGCCGCATGAGGCCACTAGAGCATGTGTTCGATTTTAGAGGCAAGCGGTGACCCGCCGGTCGCGCCCGCGCGGGCGCTTCGGGATACTGACCGCGATGGCTGCCACGGCCCACCCCGCGCCCGACGCCGCCCCCGGCGTGAGGCTGTCCTCGGCGCGCGGGCGGTGGATCCTCGCGTGCGTGGTGCTGGCGTCCGGCATGGCGATGCTCGACGGGACCGTCGTGAACGTCGCGCTGCCGACGATGGGCCGGGACCTCGGCGCCTCGCTGTCGGCCCTGCAGTGGGTCGTCAACGCCTACATGCTGACCTTGTCCGCCCTGCTGCTGTGGGGCGGGGCGATGGGCGACCGGATCGGGCGGCGGCGGGCACTGGTCGTGGGTGTCGTGTGGTTCGCGGTCGCCTCAGCGGCGTGCGGTCTCGCGCCGGAGGAGGGCACGCTGATCGCGGCGCGGGCGCTGCAGGGCGTCGGCGGGGCCCTGCTGACGCCGGGGTCGCTGGCGCTGGTGCGGTCCGTGTTCCACCCCGACGACCAGGCCAGGGCAGTCGGCGCCTGGTCGGGTCTCACCGGGGTGGCGGGCGCGCTCGGGCCGTTCCTCGGCGGGTGGCTGATCGACGGCCCCGGATGGCGCTGGATCTTCCTCATCAACGTGCCGATCGCCGCCGTCGTGCTGCTCATCGCCCTGCGGCACGTGCCCGAGAGCCGGGACGCCGCGGCCGCGGACGCCCCGTTCGACCAGGCCGGAGCGGTGCTCGCCGCGGTGTGCCTGGCCGGGGTGAGCTATGCGCTGATCGGGGCGTCGGGCGGCGCGTCCGGCGTGGCGACCGGTCTGGCCGCGCTCGTCGGCGTCCTCGCCGGTGTCGCCTTCGTGGCCGTGGAGCGGCGGCGGGCCGCGCCGATGCTGCCGCCGGCACTGTTCCGCTCGCGCCTGTTCAGCGCCGCGAACGGAATGACGCTCTGCCTCTACGCGGCGATCGGCGGCATCCTCTTCCTGCTCCCCGTCCAGCTTCAAGTCGCCCTGGGATACGACGCGTTGGAAGCCGGGGTGGCGACCCTGCCGGTGACCGTGCTGATGCTGCTGCTGTCGGCCAGGGCGGGCGACCTGGCCCGCCGGGTGGGGCCGACGCTGCCGCTCGTCGTGGGTCCGGTCGTCGCCGCGACCGGGGTGCTGCTGATGCTGCGGATCGGTCCCGGTTCGCCGTACGCCGCCGACGTGCTGCCGGCGGTCGCCGTACTGGGTCTCGGCATGAGTCTGTTCGTGGCGCCGCTGACCACGACGGTCCTCGCGTCGGTGGAACCGGAGCACGCCGGGCTCGCCAGCGGTGTGAACAACACGGCGGCGCGGGTCGCGCAGCTGCTGGTGGTCGCCGCACTGCCGCTCGCCGTCGGCCTGTCCGGCGACGCCTACACGCAGCCCGAGGCCGTGAACACCTCGTTCCACCGCGCCGCATACGGCTGCGCAGCGCTGTTCGCGCTCGGCGCCGCCACGGCGGCCCTGTTCATCCGGCCGCGCGCGGTGCGCCCGCGCCTGGCGGAGGCGCCGCGCCCGCAGTGCCGGGCCCACCTCGGCGTCTCCGCGCCCGCGCTCGAACCGGGCGACGAGCCTCGGCGGTAGCTCCCGCCGGACGTCACGCGTGACCGCCGTGAGCGGTGTGCCCGCCGTCGTGCCCGCCGTCGTGCCCGAAGAGCGTCGCGAGCGCGTGGTC
The DNA here is from genome assembly GCF_030766975.1 of Streptomyces sp. KL116D. NCBI lineage: Bacteria > Bacillati > Actinomycetota > Actinomycetes > Kitasatosporales > Streptomycetaceae > Streptomyces > Streptomyces sp. KL116D. Next base: position 3,565 of record NZ_JASERH010000107.1, read on the forward strand.
GACGACGGCCGCCACGTCCTCGCCGCCGGCCGGCACGAGCGCGTACGACCGCGTCAGGAAACGCCGCAGCACCGCCGTGTCGAACTGGACCACGGCCATGCCCTCGGGCGCGTGCAGTTCGACGACGGTACGGGCCCGGCCGCACGGCCAGACGTGGACGTCACCGGAGCCGGTCGGCGCCCGCAGCCCCTCGTCGAGCAGCGTGCGCGCGAACGCCCACGTCACCTCGGTCCCGGCCAGGGTGGCCTCGGCGGGGAAGGCCACGTGGATCGCGAGCGGATCCCCCGAGGCGTAGCGGAGCGTGACGGTGATGCCGCGCTCGGGGCCCTGGCCCTCGGCGGTGACGAGACGGGCACGGGCGGACTGTTCGAGCGTGACGGGCAGGGTGATCGGCATGACGGGCTCCCTTTCTGCGCTGCGTGTTCCTGATGCCCGTTCGACGCGGGAGCGGGGGCACGCATTACGGCGTTTCGCGAAAAGGTCGTTGTGACCTGCGCCACTCACCCCTCCATAATCCGACATTTGTCAATTAACGTTTCAAACTTGCCGGAAAACCCCCGCCCGATCCGCAGTCGGGCGGCCCTGCCGACGTCGTACGGATGTGTCCTGCCATGACCGACGGCCCCGCCGCCGCGCCGATACCGCCCGCCGCCACGGAAGGCGGTCCCAGTCCTGCCGCGTACGCGCGGATCTACGAGGCGGAGCAGCCCCGCCTCGTCGCGTACGCCCGCTCGCTCACCGGGAACCCCTGGCTCGCCGACGACCTGGTCGCCGAGGCCCACTTCAAGGTGTGGCGACGGCTGTCCGGCGGGCACGCGATCGACAACGTCGCCGCGTACCTGACCACGACCGTGCGCCACCTCGCCGCCACCGCGGGCCGTGGCGCCGCCCGCGAGACGCCGCTGGATCCGCACGCCGGGGTCGAGCCGGTGCAGGTCGCGTACAACAACCAGGACCCGGCGGCCCGCGCCTCCTCGGTCGACCTGCTGACCCGAGTCCTCGGCCAGCTGCCCGAGCGCTGGGTGAAGGCGCTGTGGCTCGCGGAGGCGGAGGGGCAGCCGCTGGAGGCGGTGGGCAAGGGCATCGGCGCGGGCAGCGGCGCGACGGCCGTGCTGCTGCACCGGGCCAGGGAGGGGATGCGGCAGGCGTTCCTGCGCGCCCATCCCGGGACGCCGGAGAGCGCCGCCTGCGAGGCGCACTGGGACCGGATGCCCGCGCACGTGCGCGGCAGCGCGTCCACGCGGCAGTCCGAGAAGCTGCTCGCCCACGTCGACACCTGCGACGACTGCCGGGGCCGGCTCGCGGTACTGCTGCGCGCCAACGTCCGGCTGCCCGCACTGGTGGGCCCGGCGCTGCTGGTCTTCGTGCTCGGCGGGGCGGGCAAGTTCCTGCTGCCGCTCGCGGCCGGGGCGGGGGCCGGCGCCGGTGCCGGTGCCGGTGCGGCGTCCGGCGGGCACGGTTCCGGGTTCCTGCACGGGATGCGGCATCTGCTGACCGGCGGCGCCAAGGCGCCGGCCGCGGTCGCCGGTGTCCTCGGGGTCTCGGTCGTGGGCGCGGCCGTCGCGGCGGGGGTCGTCCTCACCGGCTCCGGAGAGCCCGTGCCGTCGCAACGCCCCGCGGCCGCGGTGAGCGACTCGGGACGGGACACGACCACCGCCCCGAGCCCGCGCTCCCCGCAGCCGGGCGCGCCCGAGACCGAGAAGTCCCCCGCGACACCCGAAGCTCCCGCCGCACGACGCGAACAGCCCGAACAGCCCGAGCAGCCCGAACAGCAGACGAAGCCGACCGTCCCGGCCCAGCCCGCACCCCCGAAGACGACCGCGCCCGCCACCCCGGCCCCCGCAGAACCCACCGAGCCCACCGAGCCCACCGAGCCCACCGAGCCCCCGAAGGAACCGGCCGAGCCCACCGCCCCGGCCACCCCGTCGGCCCCGGCCGAACCGACGACACCACCCCAGCCGGTCGAGCCGACCCAGCCGGTCGAGCCGGTCGAACCGACCCAGCCGACGACACCCGCTCAGCCCATCCAACCCACCGAACCGACCGAACCGACCGAACCCGTTCAGCCCACCACCCCCCCCCAGCCGACGGAACCGACCTCCCCACCGGAACCGACCCGGCCCACCGAACCCATCACGCCCACCGAACCCACCACGCCGACCGATCCCCCGGTCACCACACCCACGCCCACCCCCCCCCCCACCCCCACACCCACACCCACGCCCACGCCCACGCCCACGCCCACGCCCACGCCCACCTGCGAACCTTGGCTCGGCCCCATCTACATCTGCCGCGTCGGATAAGGCCCGCCCCGCCCCACGCGGCCCCACGCGGCCCCATGCCCCCGTGCGCCCCGCACCCGCACGTTGCACCATGGCTGCATGTTGTTCGCCCGGCTCGCTCAGGTGTCCCAGGAGGTGGCCGCCACCTCGGCGCGGTCCCGGAAGACCGCGCTGCTCGCCGAACTGTTCCGGGACGCCGAGCCCGACGACGTGCCGATCGTCATCCCCTACCTGGCCGGACGGCTCCCGCAGGGGCGTCTCGGCGTGGGCTGGCGGGTGCTGAGCGAGCGGGTCGACCCGGCCGCCGAACCCCGGCTGACGGTGCAGGACGTGGACGCCGCGCTGACCGTCATCGGCGATGTCTCCGGCGCCGGGTCGCAGGCCGAACGCAAGCGCCTCGTGGGCGAGTTGATGGGTGCGGCCACGGAGGACGAGCAGCGGTTCCTGTTCGGCCTGGTGACCGGCGAGGTGCGGCAGGGCGCGCTGGACGCGGTGGCCCTGGACGGGCTGGCTCAGGCGACGGACGCTCCCCCGGCGGACGTCCGGCGGGCGGTGATGCTGGCGGGCGGTCTGCAGCCGGTCGCCCGGGCGCTGCTCGCGGACGGTCCCGGCGCGCTCGACGCGTTCCGGCTGACCGTGGGCCGGCCGGTGCTGCCCATGCTGGCGCACAGCGCGTCGTCCGTCGGTGCGGCGCTGGACAAACTGGCGGCCTGCGCCGTGGAGGAGAAGCTCGACGGCATCCGCGTGCAGGTGCACCGGGACGGGGCCGAGGTCCGGGTCTACACGCGCACGCTCGACGACATCACCGACCGGCTGCCCGAAGTGACCGCGGCGGCGGCCGGGTTGACGGCCGACCGGTTCATCCTCGACGGCGAGGTCGTCTCGCTGGACGCCGGTGGCCGGCCGCGGGCTTTCCAGGAGGTGGCCGGGCGGGTCGGGTCGCGGGTGGACGTGGCGCGGGCGGCCGAGGCGCTGCCGGTCTCCCCCGTGTTCTTCGACGTGCTGTCCGTCGACGGGCAGGACCTGCTGGACCTGCCGTACGGGCAGCGGCACGAACGGCTGGCGGGCCTCGTCCCCGAGCCGATGCGGGTGCGGCGCCTCGTCGTCGAGGACGAGTCCGACGCCGAACAGCGCGCCGCCGCCGATGAGTTCTTCACCGCCACGCTCGGGCGCGGCCACGAGGGCGTCGTCGTCAAGGGACTGGAGGCGCCGTACAGTGCGGGGCGCCGTGGCGCGTCGTGGCTGAAGGTGAAGCCGGTGCACACCCTGGACCTGGTGGTGCTCGCGGCCGAGTGGGGGCACGGGCGGCGCACCGGGAAGCTGTCCAACCTGCACCTGGGCGCGCGTCGCGCCGATGGCTCGTACGCGATGCTCGGCAAGACGTTCAAGGGGCTCACCGACGCGCTGCTGGCCTGGCAGACCGAGCGGTTGCGGGAGCTTGCGGTGAACGACGACGGGCACGTCGTGACCGTGCGGCCCGAGCTGGTCGTCGAGATCGCCTACGACGGGCTGCAGCGGTCGACCCGCTACCCGGCGGGCGTCACGCTGCGGTTCGCGCGCGTCGTGCGCTACCGGGACGACAAGACGGCCGAACAGGCGGACACCGTGGACGCCGTGCTGGCCGCGCACCCACCCCTCGACGGCTGACCGTTTCTTTGCCAAAAGTTGAGCAGTATAGGGTGACTCGAGCGCTGAAAGATGCATCCGCCACGTAATGGCGTCCGGGACCGCAGCCCGGAACTCACGGATACGCACGGATACGCACGGACAAGGGGAGAGACGTGCCCGCTTCACGCCTGAGCCGGACACCACTGCCGGGAATCGGCTTCCGCTACGACCTGACCACCCGCGAACAACGCCAACTGTCCGTCGTGGCGCACCGGGACGGAGGCCGCACGCTCAGCGCGTACCGGGCCGACGACCCCGACGCGTGCGCCCTGTCGCTCAAGCTGACCTCGGGCGAAGCGGCGTACCTCATCGACGCGTTGATGCCCTCGCACCACAGCCCGAACCTGCTGCACACCACCGATCTGGGGCTCGTCGCCGAGCGCATCGAGATCCCCGGCGTCTCGCACTGGAACGGCCGGCTGCTCGGCGAGACGCAGATGCGCACCGAGACCGGCGCCTCGATCGTGGCGGTGCTGCGCCGCGCCGAGGCGATCCCGTCGCCGACCCCCGACTTCCGGCTGGCGGGCGGCGACACGGTCATCGTGATCGGTACCCGCGAGGGCGTCGAGGCGGCGGCCACGATCCTGGGTCGGGAGTGATCGGATGCATTCCGCTGTCTTCCTCATCGAGTTCGGGGCGATCATCCTGGCGCTCGGCCTCCTCGGCCGGCTCGCGGGGCGCCTGCGCTTCTCGCCGATCCCGCTGTACCTCCTCGCCGGCCTCGCGTTCGGCGAGGGCGGTCTGCTGCCGCTCGGCGCGAGCGAGGAGTTCGTCGCCATCGGCGCCGAGATAGGCGTCATCCTGCTCCTGCTGATGCTCGGCCTGGAGTACACGGCGAGCGACCTCGTCAGCAATCTCAAGACGCAGTACCCGGCGGGGCTCGTCGACATGACGTTCAACGCGCTGCCCGGTGCGGCCGCCGCTCTCCTCATGGGCTGGGGGCCGGTCGCGGCCGTCGTGCTCGCCGGCGTCACCTGGATCTCGTCGTCCGGCGTGATCGCCAAGGTGCTCGGCGACCTGGGGCGGCTCGGCAACCGCGAGACGCCGGTGATCCTCAGCATCCTCGTCCTCGAGGACCTGGCGATGGCGGTGTACCTGCCCATCATCACGGCCCTGCTGGCCGGGGTGGGCTGGGCCGCGGGCGGTCTCACACTCGCCATCGCGCTGGGCGCCGCCGGACTCGTGCTGTTCGTCGCGGTCCGCTACGGGCGGCACATCTCCCGGTTCGTCTCCAGCGACGACCCGGAGAAGCTGCTGCTGGTCGTGCTGGGTCTCACCATCCTCGTCGCGGGCCTGGCCCAGCAGCTCCAGGTGTCCGCCGCGGTGGGCGCGTTCCTCGTCGGCATCGCCCTGTCCGGCGAGGTCGCGGAGGGCACGCACACGCTGCTGTCGCCGCTGCGCGACCTGTTCGCCGCCGTGTTCTTCGTGTTCTTCGGCCTGCACACCGATCCGGCCAGCATTCCTCCGGTACTGCTGCCCGCGCTGGTGCTCGCCGTCGTCACGGCCTGCACCAAGATCTTCACCGGGTGGTGGGCGGCCCGCCGGGCCGGCGTGTCCGTGAAGGGCCGCTGGCGGGCCGGTGGCGCGCTCGTCGCGCGCGGCGAGTTCTCCATCGTGATCGCCGGTCTCGCCGTGACGTCCGGCATCGAGCCGCGGCTCGGCCCGCTGGCGACGGCGTACGTGCTGATCCTGGTGATCGTCGGACCGCTCACGGCCCGCTACACGGAGCCCCTCGCCCAGCGGCTGTTCCGCTCCAGGCCGACGCCGGCGGCCGCGGCCGTGCCCGCGCCCCGGACCCCGTCCGACGAGTCGACGGCGGTCGACGAGCAGATCCGCTGAGAACCCGGCGCCCGCGGGCGGTCCGGGGCGTGGTGAACGGTCCCGTTCCCTCCCCGGTCGCCGTCCGTGAGCCGGGCGCTTAGCGTGGTGGACGAGCACGAGCGGGGGGTTTGTGGGTGTCTGGAGGCCACCATGGATCGCTCGCCCGAATCCGCCGAGTCCGCCGAATCCGCAGGCTCCACCGCCGAACCCGGCACACGGTCCGCGCCACCCGGCGGCGCCCCCTACGCGGGCGGCGGTGCGCACGAGCACCGCTGGCTGATCCTCGGTGTCATCGGCATCGCGCAGCTGATGGTCGTCCTGGACGCGACGATCGTGAACATCGCGCTGCCGTCGGCCCAGCAGGACCTGGGCTTCTCCGACGGCAACCGGCAGTGGATCGTCACCGCCTACGCACTCGCCTTCGGCAGTCTGCTGCTGCTCGGCGGGCGCGTCGCGGACCTCGTGGGCCGCAAGGCGGTCTTCCTCGCCGGTCTGGCCGGGTTCGCGGCGGCGTCCGCGTTCGGCGGCGCGGCGACGAGCTTCGGGATGCTGGTGGGCGCACGGGCCCTGCAGGGCGTGTTCGGCGCGCTGCTCGCGCCGGCCGCCCTGTCGCTGCTCACCACGACGTTCACGGACCCGAAGGAACGCGCCAAGGCGTTCGGCATCTACGGTGCCATCGCGGGCGCGGGCGGCGCCGTCGGCCTGCTGCTCGGCGGCGTGCTGACCGAGTACCTGGACTGGCGCTGGTGCCTGTACGTGAACCTCGCGTTCGCCGTCGTCGCCATGGCCGGCGGGGCGCGGCTGCTGCACGGCGGCCGGCCCGCGGACCGGCCGAAGCTGGACGTGCCCGGCACGATCCTGGTCTCGGTCGGCCTGTTCTGCATCGTCTACGGCTTCTCGAACGCGGAGACGCACGCCTGGGGCGACGTGCAGACCTGGGGCTTCCTCGTCGTCGGCGCGCTGCTGCTCGTCGCGTTCGCCTGGTGGGAGACGCGGGCCGCGCATCCGCTGCTGCCGCTGCGCGTCGTCCTCGACCGGGACCGCGGCGCCTCGTACCTGGCGATGTTCATCTCCGGTGCCGGCATGTTCGGCGTGTTCCTGTTCCTGACGTACTACCTCCAGCAGATCCTCGGCTACTCGCCGGTGATCACCGGCGTCTCCTTCCTGCCGATGGTCGCCTGCATGGTCGTCTCGTCGGTCGTCGCCACGAACTCCCTCGTCCCGAGGCTCGGACCGAAACCGATCGTGCCGCTCGGCATGGCCCTGTCCGCCGTGGCCATGGCGTGGCTGACGTCGCTTGACCTGACCAGCAGCTACGCGGCGCACGTGCTGCCGCCGCTGCTCGTCGCCGGTATCGGCCTCGGCCTGATCTTCGCCACGGCCATGAACCTCGCCACCGCCGGGATCGCCGCGCACGACGCGGGCGTGGCCTCCGCGATGGTCAACACCAGCCAGCAGGTGGGCGGTTCGATCGGTACGGCCCTGCTCAACACGCTCGCCACGAGCGCCGCGACGAACTACCTCGTCGGCAAGCAGCCCACCCCACAGGTGCGCGCGCAGGCGTCGATGGAGAGCTACTCGACGGCGTACTGGTGGTCGGCGCTGTTCTTCGCGATCGGCTTCGTGGTCACTCTGGTGCTGTACCGGCCGGGCCGGCCGAAGGCCGTGGCCGGCGAGGGCGCCGTGCACATGTGAGACGGCCGTGCGGGGCGTGCCGGTGGAACGGTTCGGGCGGCCCATCCACCGGGCATACCCCTTCTGCAAAGTCCGCCCATCGGGCCCTGCGCCGGGTGGGCGGACGTGCGGGGTGCGGGGCGGACGAGGTCGGGTCGAGGGGGACGTCATGCGCGGCGTGCCGTACGAGGCGTACCAGGTGGACAGCGAACGGCTCGCGACGGCCTTCGTCGAAGTGGCGGACGCCGCCGTGCGGGGCGGTCCCCAGGCCATCGCCGCGCTCGTGGGCACCTGTGTGTCGCTGCTCGGGGTGCCGTCGGCGGCGGCCGTGCTCAAACCCCCGACGGGGCGGGTCGAGGTGGCCGCGTCGGACAACCGGGGCCTGCGGCTCGAGCGGGCCGCGCTGTCCTGGGGCGAGGGGCCCGGCGCGGACTGCCGGGCCTCGGCGATGCCCATCCGCGGGGTGCCGCTGGCGCATCCGTACGCGCGGGCCAACTGGCCGTCGTACACGGCGATGGCGCGGTCCCTGGGGTTCGCGTGCGTGGTGGCGGTGCCGCTGCGGGCCGCGGACCGGTCCTTCGGCTCGCTCAGTCTGCTCTCGGAGCGGCCGGGCCCGCCGGGGCCGCTGCAACTGCGGCTCGGCCAGCACCTCGCGGACGCCGCCGCGCTCGGCATCCTGCCGAGGTCGCGGCTCTGACCGGCGTCCGGCCTGGGGGATTTCCCCCAGCGGGGTCGGAGGACAACCTCGTTCCGGCGCTCCCGCGCCGTCCCTAGCGTGGATCACACACCGGATCGGACACCGGATCGCGCACCACGCGGCGACGGAACAGGGGGTCGTGATGATCGAGGCCAGGGGTCTCACCAAACGGTACGGCAGGACGGTCGCCGTCGAGGAGCTGAGCTTCCGGGTGCGTCCCGGCAGCGTGACGGGGTTCCTCGGCCCGAACGGCTCCGGCAAGTCCACCACCCTGCGCATGCTCGTGGGCCTGGACCGGCCGGACGCCGGGCACGCCACGATCGGCGGGCGGCCGTACGCGGAACTGCGCTGGCCGCTGCGGGAGGTGGGGGCGCTCCTGGAGGCCCGCACGTTCCATCCGGGGCGCAGCGCGCGCGGCCATCTCGCGGCGCTCGCCGCGGGCGGCGGCATCGACCCGTCCCGGGTCGACGTGGTCCTGGAGACGGTCGGCCTGGCGTCGGTCGCGGGCCGCAGGGCCGGGTCGTTCTCGCTGGGCATGGCGCAGCGGCTCGGCATCGCGGCGGCGCTCCTCGGCGATCCGGGGGTGCTGCTCTTCGACGAGCCGGTGAACGGGCTCGACCCCGAAGGGGTGCGCTGGATCCGCGAGTTGATGCGTTCGCTCGCCGCCGAGGGCCGTACGGTCCTGCTGTCGAGCCACCTCATCAGCGAGATGGCACTGACCGCCGACCACCTCCTGGTGATCGGACGGGGCAGGCTGCTCGCGGACACGTCGGTGGCCGAACTGACCGCGTCCGGGCGGTCGTTGGAGGAGGCGTTCTTCGCGCTGACCGGAGACGCGGCGGCGTACCAGGCAGGAGGAGCACGATGACCACGACGGCGTACGCACCCGCACTCACCGGCCACTACGGCTTCCGGGAGGCCGCCCGGATGGAGTGGATCAAACTGCGCACCCTGCGCTCGACGTCCTGCGCGCTGCTCCTGACGGTCGTCGGCATGATCGCCATGGGGGTCGTGACGATGGCCAACACCAAGGCGCCGCACGGCGCTTCGAAGGTGGCGAGCTTCGATCCGACGAACAACGTGCTGGCCGGGGTGGCCCTCGGCCAGCTGATCGTCGGGGTGCTCGGGGTCCTGGTCGTCACCGGCGAGTACGCGTCGGGCACCATCCGCGCCACGCTCGCCGCGGTGCCCGACCGGCGCCTCGCGCTCACCGCGAAGGCGGCCGTCTTCGGCGGACTCGCCCTGCTGGTAGGCGAGTCGGTCACGTTCGTGGCGTTCCTCGCGGGGCGTGCGGCGCTCGCCGCGGACGTCCCGCATCCCTCGCTCGGCGACCCGGACGTGCTGCGCGCGGTCCTGCTGTCGGGCGCCTACCTCGCGATGGTCGGCCTGATGGGCATCGCCATCGGTGCGATCACCCGGCACACGGCGAGCGCCATCGGGGTCTTCGTCGGCATCACGTACGTCCTGCCGGCGCTGCTCGCCGGGACGACCGGCACGACGGTGGCGAAGTTCTTCCCCACGATGATCGCGGGCAACTCCCTCGCGGTGACCGTCCCGGTGGACGGGATGCTGTCGCCGTGGGCCGGGTTCGTGGTGCTGTGCCTGTTCACCGCGGCGCTCCTCGCTGCGGGCGGCCGACTGCTGGTGCGTCGCGATGCGTGAGGTCCTGCCGGCCTGGACGCGACGGCGGGCATGGGCGGAGGCGGCGTACTGCCTCCTGTCCGCCGTCCCCGCGCTCGCCGGGTTCCTGCTCGTGGTGGTCTGTCTCGCGCTCGGGTCGGCACTGACCCTGACGCTGATCGGGGCGGTCCTCGGCATGCTCTTCCTGGTCACGGGTCTCGCGCTGGCACGCGGTCTCGGGACGCTCCAACGGCGCCTCGCCCACGGCCTGTTGGAGGCGCGGGTGGCCGAGCCGGCCGGGCCGCGGCCGGCCGGCGGGCTGTTCGCGCGCACCGAGGCACGGCTGCGCGACGGGGCGGCCTGGCGGGCGGTGGCGTACGTCCTGGTGCGGCTGCCGCTCGCGATGCTCGGCCTGTACGCGGTGTCGTGGTGGGCGGTCGGCGCGGTGAACGTGATCGCGCCGATCCGCTGGGCGTTCACGCCGGACGACCTGAACCTGGTGACGCCACTGCCGTGGGGCGGCTCGCCGCAGGTCCACTCGCTCCGGGGCGCGCTCGGCACCGCGCTGGCGGGCTGCGCGATCCTGCTGGTCGCGCCGTGGCTGACCCGGGCCGCCGCGACGGCCGACCTCGCCCTGGTCCGCGCCCTGCTCGCCCCCGGCCGGCTGGCCGACCGGGTCCGGGACCTGGAGGAGACCCGGGCGCTCGCCGTGGACGACGCGAACGCCCGCCTGCGCCGTCTGGAGCGCGATCTGCACGACGGGGCCCAGGTGCGTCTCGTGGCGCTCGCGATGAGCCTGGACATGGTGCGCGAACAGCTCGACGACCGGGACCGTCCCGAGCTGCGGCGGCTGGTCGAGACGGCCCGGGACAACGCGACCGAGGCCCTCACCGAACTGCGCGACCTCTCCCGCGGCCTGCATCCCCCGGCCCTGGACGGCGGCCTCCCCGACGCCCTCACCACGCTCGCCGCGCGTTCCTCGCTCCCCGTCGACGTGACGACGGACGTGCCCGAGCGGCCGACCCCGGCGATCGAGAGCCTCGCCTACTACTGCGCGGCGGAGCTCCTGACCAACGTCATCAAGCACAGCGGGGCGACCCGCTGCGGCATGGAACTCGCGGCGGGCGACGGCACGTTGAGGCTGCGGGTGACGGACGACGGGCGGGGCGGCGCGCGGCCGGTCGACGAGGGCGGGCTCGCCGGACTGGCGCAGCGGGTGCGGACGGTGGACGGGACGCTGGAGGTGACGAGCCCGGAGGGCGGTCCGACACGGGTGACCGTGCACCTTCCCCTGCACGCATGATCAGCACCCGGCCGTCGAGCCGCTCCGGCGGTCGAGGAGCAGTGTCCCGAGCAGCGAGAGGCGAGCCGATGGAGGCCCCCATGAGACGATCCCGACCATGCGCGTAGTCATCGCCGAGGACGCGGCCGTCCTGCGGGAGCTGCTGGCCCAGATGCTGACGATGCGCGGGCACGAGGTCGCGGCGGCCGTGGCGGACGCGGACGCGCTGCGGGCCGCCGTCGCCGAGCACCGGCCGGACGTGACGGTCGTCGACATCCGGATGCCCCCGACGCACACGGACGACGGACTGCGCGCCGCGATCGACATCCGCCGTGACCACCCCGGCACGGGTGTCCTGCTGTTCTCCCAGTACGTCGAGACGAAGTACGCGACGCGGCTGCTGGCCGAGGGGTCGGCGGGCGTCGGGTACCTGCTCAAGGAGCGGGTGGCGAACGTCGCCGAGTTCACGGACGCGCTCGCCCGGGTCGCGGCGGGCGGCACCGCCCTCGACCCGGAGGTGGTCACCCAGCTGGCCGGGGCCGGCCGGCGCACGGAGGAGATCGCCTCGCTGACCGGCCGGGAGCGCGAGGTGCTGACCCTGATGGCCGAGGGCCGCTCGAACGCCGCGATCGCCCAGTCCCTGCACGTGTCGGCGGGCACGGTCGAGAAGCACGTCGCGGCGATCTTCGGGAAGCTCGGGCTGCCCGCGTCCGAGGACCAGAACCGCCGCGTACTCGCGGTCATCCGGTATCTGCACCGAGACTGACGGCATGGCCGACGGGACGAAGCGAACGAAACGCAGCGCGGGTCTGCTCCTCTTCCGCCGCACCCCCACCGGGCCCGAGGTGCTGCTCGGGCACATGGGCGGCCCGTTCTGGGCGCGCAAGGAGGCGGGCGCCTGGAGCGTGCCGAAGGGCGAGTACGGGGACGACGAGGCCCCGTGGGACGCGGCCCGCCGCGAGTTCACCGAGGAGCTGGGGCTGCCGGCGCCCGAGGGGACCCCGCTGCCGCTGGGCGACACCGTCCAGTCGGGCGGCAAGCACGTGACGGTGTGGGCGGTGGAGGGCGACCTCGACCCCGCGGACGTGGCGCCCGGCACGTTCACGATGGAGTGGCCGCGCGGTTCCGGCCGGACGGCGGAGTTCCCCGAGCTGGACCGGGTGGCGTGGTTCGGCCTGGACGCGGCGCGCGGCGTCGTGGTCAAGGCGCAGACGGTGTTCCTGGACCGGCTCGCCGAACACCTCTGACGGCCTGGCCGACGACGACCGGACCTCCGACCGCAGGTCCGAGACGCAGGTCCGAGAGGCGGGTCCGCGAGGCGGGGCTGCGGGGCCGTACGGAACGCACGTCTGACGTCCGGCGCGCCGGGTACCCGGGGCGGCCCGCGTTGCGCCGCGCCGCGCCGCGCGGGAAGGTCGAAGGAACCGTGCACAGGAGGTCTTTCCATGCCCATCGCGACGGTCAACCCCGCGAACGGCGAGACGCTGAGGACGTTCGACGCCCTCTCCCCCGAGGACGTCGAGCAGAAGCTGGCCCGGGCGGCCGAGGCGTTCGCGTCGTACCGGACGACGACGTTCTTCGACCGGGCGCGGCTGCTGCAGCGGGCCGCCGACCTGCTGGACGCGGACACCCCCGACATCGCCAGGACCATGACGACCGAGATGGGCAAGCCGGTCGCCGCCGCCCGCGCCGAGGCCGCGAAGTGCGCGAAGACGATGCGCTGGTACGCCGAGAACGCGCAGCGCCTGCTCGCCGACGAGCACCCGGCCGAGCCCGACGTGAAGGACTCCGGCGCGGCCCGCGCACACGTCCGCTACCGGCCGCTGGGCGTGGTGCTCGCGGTGATGCCGTGGAACTTCCCGCTGTGGCAGGTCGTCCGGTTCGCGGCGCCCGCCCTGATGGCGGGGAACGTGGGCCTGCTCAAGCACGCGTCGAACGTGCCGCAGACCGCGCTCTACCTGGAGGACCTGTTCCGCAGGGCCGGGTTCCCCGAGGGCTGCTTCCAGACGCTCCTCATCGGGTCCGGGGCGGTCGAGGGCGTGCTGCGCGACGAGCGGGTGGCCGCGGCCACCCTCACCGGCAGCGAACCCGCGGGCCGCTCGGTGGCCTCGATCGCGGGCGACGAGGTGAAGAAGACGGTCCTGGAGCTGGGCGGCAGCGACCCGTACGTGGTCCTGCCGTCGGCGGACGTCGAGAAGGCGGCCGGGACCGCGGTCACCGCGCGGGTGCAGAACAACGGGCAGTCGTGCATCGCGGCGAAGCGGTTCATCGTCCACGAGGACGTCTTCGACCGGTTCCGGGACGCCTTCGTCGAGGGCATGCGGGCGCTGCGCGTCGGTGACCCGCTCGACGAGGACACGGACGTCGGTCCGCTCGCCAGCGAACAGGGCCGCACGGACCTGGAGGAACTGGTCGACGACGCCGTCGAGAGCGGCGCGACGGTGCTGTGCGGCGGGCAGCGGCCGAAGGACTTCGCCGACCACGGCTGGTTCTACGAGCCGACCGTCCTCGCCGACATCACGCCGGAGATGCGGATCCACCGCGAGGAGACGTTCGGCCCGGTGGCGACGCTGTACCGGGTCACGGACCTGGACGAGGCCATCGCCGTCGCGAACGACACTCCGTTCGGGCTGAGCTCGAACCTGTGGACCGGCGACGAGGACGAGATCGAGCGGTTCGTCCAGGACAGTCAGGCGGGCGGCGTCTTCGTGAACGGCATGACGGCGTCGCACCCCGCGCTCCCCTTCGGCGGCGCCAAGCGCTCCGGGTACGGGCGGGAACTGTCGGGCCACGGCATCCAGGAGTTCTGCAACATCACCACGGTGTGGATCGGCGCCTGACCCCGCTCCACCCCCTAGCCCGCCGACCACCCGCCGACCACCCGCCGAACGATCGAAACGATCAATTCGGCCGATTCTCTTGAGCGTTTGAATCACCGGGTGCTAGAAACCGCTTACTCCCAGCGGACCCTCCAGCATCCCGGAGCTCTTCATGACGTCGCCGTCGCTTCCTGCCCTCTCGCCGTTCTGGTCCCGCCGCGCCTTCCTCGCCACGGGCGCGGCCGTCGGTGCCGCGCTCGCCGTCGGACTGCCCCGGCGGGCCTCGGCCGCCGAGGACGAGTTCGCCCAACTGCGAGCCCGCTGGCGGTCGTTGTACCTCGGCGAGGGGTTCAGCCCGACCGCCGAGCCGTTCAGGTCGAAGCTCGCCACGCTCGGCGCGCAGGCCAGAACCTGGCAGGGCGCGATGAACCCGGTGGCCGGATCCCTCTGGCCGGACGCCGTGTTCGGCGATCCTGAGCCCGACACGGACACGGAGTCGTACGGCTACTCGGAGAAGATCCAGACCAGTTACGAGCGGGTCCGGGTGATGGCGGAGGCGTTCTGTCAGCCCGGCACCGGGCTGACCGGCGACGCGTCCCTCAAGGCGGCCGTGCTCACCGCCGTGGACCACCTGAGCACCCAGGTCTACAACAAGTCCCAGGCGCAGTTCGGGAACTGGTACAACTTCCAGATAGGCGCCCCGCAGCGGCTGCTGGACATCGCGATCCTCATGTACGAGCACCTGAGCGCCGCGCAGCTGACGGCGGCGGTCGAGGCGATCGACCACTTCGTGCCCGACTCGCTCGTCGCGAAGTACACGGGCACCAGCACCGGCGCCAACCGCATCGACCTGTGCCGCGTCCTGGCGCTGCGCGGCATCCTCGACGGCACGGCGGCGAAGGTCGCCCTGGCCCGCGACGCCATCTCGCCGGTGTTCCCGTACGTCACCTCGGGCGACGGCCTCTACGCGGACGGCTCGCTGATCCAGCACACGTACGTGCCGTACACGGGCTCGTACGGCGCGGTCCTCATCGACGGCCTGAGCAAGCTGTTCGCCCTGCTCGGCGGCTCCACCTGGGCGATCACCGACGGCGGGCGGCAGATCTTCCTCGACTCGGTGGAGAGCGCCTACGCGCCGTTCCTGCACGACGGGCTGATGGTCGACAACGTGTCCGGGCGGGCGATCAGCCGCGGCCTGGTCGCCACCGACCAGCTCAAGGTCCAGCAGGACGACCACTCCCGCGGGCACGCGATCATCGCCTCGATCCTGCTGCTCGGGCAGGGTGCGAGCGCCGAGGAGAACGCGCGCTGGCAGGGGCTCGCCAAGGGCTGGTTCACCCGTGACCGCTACAGCGACGTGACGACGGGCCGCACGCTCGGAGTCGCCGCGCTGTCCCGCGTGGCGACGCTGCTCGGCGACTCCGGCGTGAAGCCGGCCGCCGAGCCGGCCGGGCACCAGGTGTTCCCGGCGATGGCGCGCGCCGCGCACCGCTCGGGCCGGTTCACCGCCTCGGTGTCGATGGCGTCGAAGGCGATCACGTTCTACGAGAACGGCAACGGCGAGAACGTCCGCGGCTGGCACACCGGTTCGGGAATGCTCTACTGGTGGGCCGACGGCGACGGTGCGGGCGGCGGGCAGTACAGCGACGGCTACTGGCCGACCGTGGACCCCTACCGGCTGCCCGGCACGACCGTGTCGCGCAAGCCGCTCGCGGACGCCGAGGGCGGCACGTGGGGCGCGGCCCGGCCGGACACCACCTGGGTGGGCGGCGCGACGGACGGCACGTACGGGACGGTGGCGCAGGACCTGCGCGGGCTGTCCTCGACCCTCAGGGGCCGCAAGTCGTGGTTCTTCCTGGACGACGCGGTCGTCTGTCTCGGCGCCGGCATCACCGGTGCGGACGGCGCGGGCGTGGAGAGCGTCGTCGACAACCGGAACCTGGGGGTGGCGGGCACGGCGCGGCTGACCGTCGACGGGCGGCCGCAGCCGGTCTCGCAGGGGTGGAACTCGGCTTTCCCGAGGGCGCGTTGGGCCCATCTGGCCGGGCACGGAGGGTACGTCTTCCCCGGCGGGGCGCCCCTGACGGCGCTGCGCGAGGAGCGCACGGGCAGCTGGAAGGACATCAACGGCGGCGGTTCGGCCGACCCGGTCACGCGCCGGTACGTCACCCTGCTCGCCGACCACGGGACGGACCCGGCGGACGCCGACTACGCCTACGTCCTGCTGCCGGGTGCGACCGAGGCGCGCACGGCGGCCCGCGCGGCGGACCGCGACTGGCTCGGCGTCACCGTCAACTCCGCTGCCCAGCAAGGCGTTCGGGTGCCGTCGCTCGGCTTCACCGGAGTGACGTTCTGGGAGCCGGGCACGGTCGGCAAGGTGAGCGTGGACGCCCCACTGATCGTGCAGATCCGGGAGCGCAGGGACGGCACGGCGACGGTCAGCGTCAGTGACCCGAACCGGAGCGTCACCGGTGCCACGCTGACGTGGCGGCGGCCGGTCAGGTCCGTGACGTCGAAGCCGGGATCGGTCACCGGGGTGCGGACGGGCCGGGAGCTGCAGCTGACCTTCGGCGATCTGAGCGCCGCAGGAGGCGTGTCGCAGAAGGTCGTGGTCAGGCTGAACTGACCGGCGCCCCGCACGACTCCCTGACCCGCAACTCCGGGAGGATGTCGAGGTGTTGGCCCGGCCCGCCGCAGCCGTCCGGCGCGGTGAGCCGGGTCAGCAGCAGTTCCGCGGCGTGCCGGCCCACCGCCCGCTTGGCCGGGGCCACCGCGGTCAGCGGCAGGTCCGCGAGGGCGGCGACCTCGTCGTCGTACGTGATGACGGCGAGGTCTTCGGGGACGCGCACGCCGTAGGCCCGCAGGCGGGGGACGACGACGATCGCGTCGGCGTCGCTGTGCAGGATCGCGGCGCTCACCCCGTGTTTCTCGACCGCGTCCCGCAGGTGGGCGAAGGTCCGCTCGAAGCGCTCGGCCTCCGTGGTGGCGGGCGTGCGCGACGGCTCCGGCGCCGAGCGCAGGCCGAGCGCCGCCACGGCCGCCTCGTAGCCGCTCCTCAACCGGGCACTGGTGGGCGACTCCTGGGCCGCGAGGGCGATGGTGCGGTGACCGAGCGCGGCGAGGTGACGGACGGCCTCGGCGGCGCCGTGGGCGTGGTCGGAGCGGACCCGGTCGAGGGCGGCGGCCGGATGGCCGTGCGGCGCGGAGCGCTCCACGAGGACCGTGGGCACCGGCCGCTCGGTGATCCGCAGCCCCTCCCCCGGACCCGGCACGCCGGTCTCCCAGCTCGGCGTCAGGAGCAGTCCGTCGACGCCCGCGGCCAGCAGCCGGTCGACCTGGACGGAGTCCTCGCCCGGCAGGTAGTGGGAGAGCGCGACGACGAGCCGGGCGCCGCGCGCCTCGACGGCCTCGCGGGCACCGCGCACGACGTCGGAGTAGTAGTACTCGGTCGTCGGCACGACCATGCCGACGACGATCCCCCGCGCCTGCCTGCCGGTCCCGTCCGGTGATTCGGCGGGACCGGGCGCGGTCCGTGCGCCGTCGCCCGGCCAGACGACGGCGCCGTGCAGCCGGTGCAGCCGGCCCTGCGCCGCGAGGGTCTCCACGTCGCGGCGGAGCGTCACCGGGGAGACGCCCAGCTCGTCGGCGAGGTCGGCGACGCGCAGCGTGCCGCGCTCCCGCAGGAGTTCGAGGACGCGCGCGTGGCGCCGGTCGACGTGCAGCCGCATGCCCTGGCTCTCCCCCGTGTCACCGCCGCGGCGCAGTTGCCGCGGCCCGGTCATCGTATCGATCGACTGTGCTCGGAACGATCCTTTCGGTCGATCGGTCGGCCGGCTCCGGCGCTACAGTCGCGGGATGTTCTCCGTCGAGGAACGTGACCTGGTCCGTGCGCGGCTCCTCGCGCTCGCCGAGGCCGACCCGGGCGTCGACGGCGCGGCCGTCACCGGTTCGTTCGCCGTGGACGGCGGCGACCGCTGGTCGGACATCGACGTGATGCTCGGCGTCCGGGGCGAGCCGGCCGCGGCCCTGGAGCGCTGGACGGAGCTGCTGTACGGCGAGTTCGGGGCGCTGCACCACTGGGACCTGCCCGCCGGGGCCCTGGTCTACCGGGTGTTCCTGCTGCCCGGCGGTCTGGAGGTGGACCTGGGGTTCGCCTCGGGCGACGACTTCGCGCCCCGGGGCCCGGCCTGGCGGCCGGTGTTCGGGGTGCCGGGTCCCGGGCGGGAGGCCGCGCCGCCCGAGCCGGGGCGGCTCGCGGGGCTCGGCTGGCACCACGCGCTGCATGCCCGGGCCTGCGTCGAGCGCGGCCGCGGCTGGCAGGCGCAGCACTGGATCGGGGCGCTGCGCGACCAGGTGATCGCGCTGGCGTGTGTGCGTCTCGGGCTTCCGTGGGCGTACGCGAAGGGCGCGCATCTGCTGCCGGCCGAGGTCACCGGAGTACTGGAGGAGACGTTGGCGCGCTCGCTCGACGCGGGCGAGCTGCGGCGGGCGCTGCGGGCCGCCGTGCGCGCGTTCCAGGCGGAACTGGCGCGCACGGACGGCGAGTTGGCCGGGCGGCTGGGGCCCGTCCTGGACCGGGTGGGCTTCGAGGGACAGGGTCAGGGTCAGGAGCAGGGGCCGGGTCAGGACTGATCCGGCCAGGGCCGCCAGGAGAGCGCGTCCCGCCACCCCGGCCGGTCGCGGGCCCACGCGGCCACCACGTCGGCGACCGGCTCGACCGCGAACGGGCTGCGGTCGCACGGCACATGGGCCTGGAAGTGCCGGTCGGGTCCGCCGTCGCGGTACTCGACCTGGTAGCTCAGGTCGTCGTTGAGGGCGACCTGGATGTAGTGCTGGTCCACCGGCTCGCGGTCGAGGCGGGCCACGACGACGTGCCGGTGGGTGAGGTTCATGTCGGCCAGCAGGTCGTGCAACTGCTCGTCGGACGGGTCGTCCCACGCCGTGCCGTTCCACTCGGTCGCGCGACGTATCGGGTCTGTCACGGGCCCGACTCTACGGGCCCGGGCGCACCGGCCCGTCCGGGGCCGGGCGGCCGGGTGCCGTGCGCGCGACCCGCATCCGTTCTCCCTCGTTCACCCCGCCGTCACCGGTGGTTCGACGGCAGGGCCGAGCGTGTGCGCAGTTCACCCTTCACGCGCCTCAGGAGGCCTCATGTCCCCGTTCGTCCCCGGCAAGCGCCGCGTCCGCCGAACCGTCGCGGCGGGGGTGCCGATCGCCGCACTGGCCGCGCTCGTGGTGGCCGGGACCGCGTCGGGTGCGCCGGGCGGGTCGGGTGCGTCGGCCTCTTCGGGCGGATCGGGTGCGTCCGCCGCGCCCGGTGCGGCACGGATCACCGGCAGTGCGACGCTCGGCGACCTGCCGCTGGGTGCGTTCAGCAACCGTCTGCTGCCGGGCACGGTGGCCGACGACCGCGGCGTCGACCTCGGTGGCATCGGCTCCGACATCTACCCGGCGGGCCGCGAGGGCGAGTTCTGGACGGTGACGGACCGGGGCCCGAACGGGCAGATCAAGGTGGACGGCACGAAGCGGCGCACGTTCCCCGTGCCGGGCTTCGACCCGGCCATCGTGAAGATCCGCGTGACCGGTGACCGGGTGAAGGTGCTCGACGCGATCCCGCTGACCACGTCGGCCGGCAAGCCGGTGACCGGTCTGCCGAACCAGGACGGCCGGGACGAGAAGCCGTACTCGTACGACGCGCAGTCCCCGCTCTCCTACGACGCGGCCGGTCTCGACACCGAGGGCATCGTGCGCGCGGCGGACGGCACGTTCTGGCTGGTCGACGAGTACGGTCCGTCGCTCGTGCACGTCTCCGCGCGGGGCAAGGTGCTGGCCCGGCACGTGCCGCGGGGGCTGAACCTGAAGGGCGCCGGCTACCCGGTCGTCGAGTCGCTGCCGTCGGTGCTGCTGCACCGGAAGATCAACCGCGGGTTCGAGGGACTCGCCCAACTGCCGGGCGGTGACCTGGTGCTGGCCGTGCAGAGCCCGCTGTCGCTGCCGGACGGGGACGCGGGCGACGCCTCGCGCACCACGCGGCTGCTGCGGTTCTCGCCGAAGAAGCAGGCGGTGACGGCCGAGTACGCGTACCGCTTCGACCCGGTCGGTGTCGTCGACCCGGGCGAGGACGACACGTCGGAGCTGAAGATCTCCTCGGTCGTCGCGGTCGGCGGTGACCGGCTGCTCGTGGAGGAGCGCACCGACAAGGCGGCCCGCCTCCAGGAGGTCAGGCTGACGCGCGGCGCGAACATCCTGGGCGGCGCGTGGGACGACGCCGCCACGGCGCCGTCCCTGGAGCAGCTCGACGATCCGGCGGCGGCCGGGGTGCCGGTGCTCAGGAAGCGGCTCGTGGTGGATCTGCACACGCTCGACGGCGTGCCGGACAAGATCGAGGGCGTGGCCGTCGCCGGGCACGGCACGCTCGCGCTGATCAACGACAACGACTTCGGCATGACCGACGGGACGGGCGCGTTCGACGCGAACGGCCGCCTCGTGGACAGCGGCATCGAGACGAAGGTGACGTACGTGAAGCTGCCGAAGGGCGCGCTCTAGCCCACCTCTCGTCCCGGCGTCCCGGTCACCCGGGACCACTCGTGATCACTCGGCATCACCCGGGCAGCAGGCTCTCCACGTCGCTCGGCAGCAGCCCGCTGGGGAACTCGCTGGGCAGCTCGCTCGGGATCCTGCTCGGGATCCTCGACGGGAGGTTGCTGGGCAGCTCGCTCGGCAGCCGGGACGGGATGCCGAACGACGGTGACCTGCTGACCTTTTGGCTGCTCTTGCTCGGGGACGGTTCGTCGTTCTTGCCCGACGAACCGTCCCTGGTCGCCACCAGCACCACGGCGCCGACGATCACCACGAGCCCGACGAGCACCGCGATCAGCAGCAGCGGACCCCGCCGGGCGCGCCGCGGCCCGTCCGGCGGCGGCGCACCGAAGGAGCCGCCGTCGGACGGCGGGCCGAACCCGCCGCCCGAGGGCGGCCGGTCGCTCGGCGGCGGGGGCGGCTGCGGCGGCAGCGGGGGTACGGACATACCCCCAGGGTCGCCGCCGGGGGCCGAACGCGCGACCCCCTGACGGAAGTCGGCGTCAGCCGCGGGCGCCCAGCAGGTGGTCCATCGCCAGCTGGTCGAGGCGCTCGAAGGCCATCGAGCGCTCGGCGGCCGCGGTCACGTCGAAGTTCTCGAACGCGGACCGGTCCGCGAGGAGTCCGGCGAGGCCGTCGGCAGCGGTGGGCTGCGCCAGCTCGTCGAGCCGCGACGCGCGCAGCGCCTCCTGCACCTCCGGGTCGCCGCGGAAGGCCGCCGCACGCTCCTTGAGGATCAGGTAGTTGCGCATGCAGCCCGCGGCCGACTCCCACACGCCGTCGAAGCCCTCGGTGCGCGGCGGCTTGAAGTCGAAGACCTTCGGGCCGCTGTAACCGGCCGACTCCAGCAGGTCCACCAGCCAGAAGGCGGCCCGCAGGTCGCCGGCGCCGAAGCGCAGGTCCTGGTCGTACTTGATGCCGTTCTGCCCGTTGAGGTCGATGTGATACAGCTTGTCCGCCCACAGGGCCTGGGCGATGCCGTGCGGGAAGTT
Organism: Streptomyces sp. KL116D; assembly: GCF_030766975.1. NCBI lineage: Bacteria > Bacillati > Actinomycetota > Actinomycetes > Kitasatosporales > Streptomycetaceae > Streptomyces > Streptomyces sp. KL116D. The sequence goes on from NZ_JASERH010000107.1 coordinate 24,999, forward strand.
GAGGCCCGCCATCTGCTCGTGGCCGACCTCCGGGTTCACACCGAACAGCTCCGGGCGCTCCAGGCGCTCGATGAACGCGAGGGCGTGGCCGACGGTGGGCAGGAGGATGTCGCCGCGGGGCTCGTTCGGCTTCGGCTCGATGGCGAAGCGCAGGTCGTAGCCCTGCTCCGTGA
>NZ_JASERH010000108.1:0-141876 GCF_030766975.1 Streptomyces sp. KL116D
TAGCACTCAGCAGCTGATTCAACTGATTCAGCAGACAGATCCTGAGGCCAAGAGGTCGCCAGCAGGGTCGAGTCCGTGATCGGCGAGACCCTGTACGTAGCTGCACCATTGGCGGCCCTCCCCTTCCGACAGTCCTTGCCGCAGCCACGCAGCGGTGTTGCTCATGCAGCGTCAGTGGCACCGCACGGCACCCAAAATAGCTAAATAATTCGTCGTTTTCGGGGGGTGCCTCACGCGAGGCTCATCCCCTTGAGTAGGGTCGCTGCATGACCTCTACCGATAGCAGCCAAGGCAGCCACAATGCTCCGGCCAAGGACCCCTGGGACCTGCCCGATGTCTCCGGACTCGTCGTCGGCGTCCTCGGCGGTACGGGACCGCAGGGCAAGGGCCTCGCCTACCGCTTCGCCCGCGCGGGCCAGAAGGTGATCCTCGGCTCCCGTGCCGCCGAGCGCGCGCAGGCGGCGGCCGATGAACTCGGCCTGGGCATCGAGGGCGCCGACAACGCCGAGTGCGCCCGCCGCAGCGACATCGTGATCGTCGCCGTGCCGTGGGACGGCCACGGCGCCACCCTCGAAGCCCTCCGCGAGGACCTCGCCGGCAAGCTCGTCGTCGACTGCGTCAACCCGCTCGGCTTCGACAAGAAGGGCGCCTACGCCCTGAAGCCGGAAGAGGGCAGCGCGGCGGAACAGGCCGCGGCGCTGCTCCCGGACTCCCGGGTCACGGCCGCCTTCCACCACCTGTCGGCCGTCCTACTCTCCGACCCGGAGGTCGACGAGATCGACACCGACGTCATGGTTCTCGGCGAGGAGCGCGCCGACGCGGAGATCGTGCAGGCGCTCGCCGGGCGCATCGCGGGAATGCGCGGCATCTTCTCGGGCCGGCTCCGCAACGCCCACCAGGTCGAGTCCCTGGTCGCGAACCTCATCTCGGTGAACCGCCGCTACAAGGCGCACGCAGGCCTGCGCGTAACAGACGTATAGCCACGTACGGGGTACCTTCTGGCGCTCCGGGGTATGGGAGGACACTGGTCGGCATACCGCCTGTAGCGCCGCCCTCTGGAGCTGAACCCCATGCCCCGCAGCGCACCGCGCATGGAGCGAGCGCCTTCCTACCCTCGCCCAGGGCGACCAAGTCGCGCAGCTGAAAGCTGAGAACGACGGCCTCCCGGACCACTGCGCCCACCAGAGCGAGGCGGTTCAGAACCTGATTGAGTTCATCGTATCTCCCCCAGCCGGAGGAGATCACGCATCAACGCAACACACAGCAGATCCCCCAGCGGTCCTGACCGCGGAACCAACCAGGCATCAACTGTGTCGCGACATCGGCTCTTGATGCCTTCAACCTCGACCTGCAGGACCGCGTCAGGTTTCCACGCGGAAGCTCCGCACTCCTGACGGGGGGTGCCGTTCATGGACACGCTGGGATCTCGGCCGCTGCCCCGCACTACAACGCTCCAGAGGTCTGGAACCTCACTCCGTGCAGTGGTGCACCCCTCGGGGTGATGCGGTCACGGACGCGGCCGCATGTCATCACCGCATGGCATGACGAGAGGACGTCTAATCCGCCGGGGACACCGGCGAAATGGAGTCCAGTGCGAGACGGTGCGGCTTGGCCGCGATCGCCTCCATCACAAGGGTGGCAGCACGCTCGGCACGGTCAGCCGGCCGCACCGGGCCTGGTTCCCGTACCGCCGCGCACAGCATGTCGATGAGGAGCATCGTGTCGTCCGGGCGCAGATCCGCCCGGACATTGCCTGCATCCTGCGCACGCCGCAGGGCAGGGCCGACGATCGCCAGGAACCGCTCGGCGAGTTCTTGGCGGACCCCTTCGGGCGAGAACTCGTGGTAGTCGAAGAGTTCAACGAAGGCCCGGTCAGCGACTCGTGCGCGTACTACCTCGTGCAGCAGCAGACGGTACGCGTCATCCGGGTCCGGTGCGGTCGCGACCACTTCGGCGATCGCGTCCATGCGGTCATCGAAGATCGCCTCGACGAGGCTCTCCCGCGTAGGGAAGTGCCGATGTTGTGTGCCGCGCCCGACACCGGCTTCGCGGGCGATGAGTTCCATCGGGGCGTCGAATCCACGCTCGGCGAACACTCGGCGTGCCGCCTCCAGCAGAGCGTCGCGGTTACGGCGACCGTCGGAACGTGGACTTCTACGGGCACTGGTCATCGCCGTCCAGTCTAAGGGTCGGACTCACCCCTTACGCATCGGGCGTGGCTCGGCCTCAAAATGGCCACCGCCTCAAGCGATTAGCGTGCGCCCTCCGTCCAGCATCAGTGTGGCACCGGTGAGGTAGGAAAGGTCATCACTGACCAGGGCGGCGACGGATCGCCCTATGTCTTCTTCCGTCCGGCCAATGCGCCCCAGGGGGAACTGCCCGAGGAACTGCTCGGGGTCTTCCAGGCTGTGCAGGAATTCTTCAGCGGCGGGACTGTCCGCCGAGGGACAGATGGTGTTGACCCGGATTCCGAACGGACCCCATTCCTGAGATGCCACACGAGTCAGGCCGCGTATGGCCTCCTTGGCCATGGCATAGGCCCCGAAGCCGGGGGTGCCGTCGATCGCGAAGCTGGACCCCAGGTTCACGACACTCCCTCCCTGAAGTCGGAGGTGCGGTAAGGCAGCGACCATCGCGCGGAAGGCGGCCACGGGGCCCGTTCGAATGACCTCTTCGATGTCGTCGTCCGTCGTGTCGATCAACGGCGCATCAAAGGAGGACTGGGCGTTGTTGACCAGAATGTCCAGCCCATCGAGACCTTCTACGCAATGGGCAACCATCCGCTCGATGTCGGCTCGCACCCCGACATCGCCCGTGACCACGACCGCGCGCGCCCCGAGAGCGGACACTTCGTCCGCCACCTTCACCAGCTTGCTCTCGGTCCGGCCGGCGAGGGTAACCGATGCGCCTTCCCGAGCAAGAGCGAGGGCAATTCCGCGCCCCACGCCCTGACCCGCACCGGTGACCAGCGCACACTTGCCGTCAAGTCGCTTGTCGCTCAAGTGAACCTCCTAAGGAGAATCCGACGCAGGGCCGGACGAGTTCGGCGTATTGCACTCAGCAGCTCGGCCTCACACAGCGGCGAGAAGTCGTCCGTTCAACCAGCGACCCGGTTCAGTACCTCGCGCCCGACGATGGCTTGCTGGACCTCTGCTGACCCCTGAGTCACTTCGAAGAACTTGCTCTCTCTGAAGAGGCGTTCGACCACCATGTCCCGGGTCCATCCGTATGCGCCGCACACCTGGAGGGCGGAACTCGCCGCCTCGTGGGCAGTTCTCCCCGCCACCAGCCGGGCGGCCGCCGCTTCCGTCGTCACCGATTTACCCTCGTCGATCAGCAGAGCCGCCGTCTGCACCAGGGCCCGGGCCGCCAGTACATTTGACTGCATATCCGCCAAGTGACCCTGGATCGCGGAGAACTTCCGGCCGATGGATACACCCCGGTGCGTGCGCTCGAGTGCGTAGGAGGCTGCTTCGTCGAGCGCACGCTGGGCTATGCCTACGCAGATCGCGGCAGCCCGAATCTTGCCCCGCGCCTCGCCGGCGAGCATGACCTCAAATCCATTGTGCGGAGCCCCGACGACGTTCTCACCCGGAACACGCACACCGTCCAGGAACACTGGGCATGGCTCGCTGCCGCCCAGCCCGAGCACCTTCGCGGGGGCCCCCACCGACCAACCCGGAGTTCCGGCCTCGACCAGGAAAGCTCCCAGACGATCGCCAGGCGTACGGGCGAAGACGAGGGCTGCGGAGCAGACGCCCGCATACGAGATGAACTGCTTACTACCGTGGAGGATCCAGTCGCTTCCGTCGGGCTCCGCACGTGTCACCAGTTGACGTGGGTCCGATCCGGTCTGAGGTTCAGTGAAAGCCCAGGAAGCGATGGCCTCGCCGGAGACCAGCCCGGGCAGCCACGTTTTCTGCACCTGCGGGGTACCGAGACGGAGCAGGGTGTCGGCGACCTGGATCGTTGTTCCCGGATAGAGGGCGGCGATGGCTCCTGCACGACCGAGCTCTTCGATCGCAGCGATGAAGGCGGAAAAGGTTGCCTCCGCACCGCCCCATTCCTTGGGGAAGGGGAGCGCAAAGATCTCCAGATCCCGCAGGCGCTGCCACAACTCGCGGGAGAAGCTCTGCTCCTGGTCGACGGCCGCCACCAACGGCTCGATATGACGTCGAGCCTGGCTGCGCACCATCTCCCGGAAGCTGGCGACTTCAGCCGGCTGCGTCACGAACGGTCCTTTCGCGCTTGACTCTGCACTGCTGGGGACAACCCACCGCGCGCCCCACTTCTCTAAACAGCAAGCTAAGATCAATTATCTACCTCAATAAGGTAGTGAGCGCGGATCAGCGCCGTCAACAGCCGGACGCACAGGACTTTCGCGAGGCCCCTCCACCCGCTGAATGAATGACCTCGATGGCGACCCGCCTCTGGAGCTTCACATCGCGACTGACGCCGCCCCCTTGACCTGTTATGATCCATGCGTTATGGCTAATCATTTGGCGATTTCCAGCAGAGGAGTCTCGCAGTGGCCGAGTCGGCACGCGCAGCAGTACCAGTGACCTCCGAGTCCACACCTGCACGGGCGCGCGTGGGACGGCAGGTACGCGTCCCGAAGACAGCCGAACTGGTCGCGGGCAATCTGCGCCGCCAGATCGTCCGCGGCGAGCTTGCACCGGGCGACGCGCTTCCGTCGGAGTCGCGCTTGATGGAGGAATTCGGCATCTCGCGGCCCACGCTCCGCGAAGCCTTCCGCGTGCTGGAGTCCGAGTCGCTCATCAGCGTGCGCCGCGGTGCACACGGCGGCGCCCGGGTGACCGAACCGGAGGCGGACGTAGCAGCCCGCTATGCAGGACTCATCCTGGAATACCGCGGCGCCACTCTCGGTGACTTGTACCGCGCCGCCGCCATGATCGAACCTGCGTGCGTACGTCAACTCGCCGCCAAGCCGAGCGCCACAGCGGTCAAGCGTCTGCGTGACGCCGCTGAGGCAGAGAAGGCTGTGCTGGACGATCCTCTGGCCCTCGTGGATGCACAGGACGAATTCCACGCCTTGCTCGTCGAACTCACCGGCAACCAGACCCTCATCCTGCTGTGCGGCATCCTGCGGTACATCGTTGACCGCGCCAACGCCTCCCACGTCGAGGCCTCCGCGGGTTCCGAGGAGCACAAGGCCCAGGCACTCAAGGGCCACCGAGCACACCTGCGCCTTGTGAAGCTCATCGAAGCAGGTAAGGCCGACGAGGCCGAGAAGCTGTGGCACCGACACCTGACCAGCGCGGACGACGTCGTCAACTCAGCAGGTGCCAAGACCGTGCTGGAGCTGATCGACTAAGCAGAGCACCGTCGCACCGTTCATTAGGGGCGGTGCGCTGCACCAGTCTCGTCGCACGCGCCTGCGGTACTTCGATTCCTCGATCGGGAGGGACCGATCCGTCGCCCCCGCCATCATCGGCTTCGGCCCGACCGGCAACTCAGCTGTCCTCCCCAAGGCTGCGACGCAGCAACTTGCCGTTCGGGTTCCTCGGCAGGGAGTCAACCGTGTGCCAACGAACGGGGACCTTGAAGCCGGACAGCTGCTCACGCACGTAGGTACGCAGCTTGTCGGAATCGGGAACGGTACCGGGGCGCGCTGGAACGATGAAGGCGACCACCGTTTGACCGAGCCGGGCGTCCGGGACACCGACGACGGCCGCGTCGGCGACGTCCGGATGGGAGATGATGACGGTCTCCACCTCCAACGGATGAACGTTCTCCCCGCCACGGATGATCATGTCGTGCTTGCGGCCGAGGAGATACAGGTAGCCGTCAGAGGCGATGCGTCCCAGATCACCCGTGGCCAGCCATCCGTCGTCGTCGACAGCGAAGAGATGGTCGCCGCGGGCGTGCACCTCGCCTGCCCCGTCGGGCCCGGGCTCGCGGATCTGCAGCTCGACTCCCGGGGCAGCCCGTCCCACAGACCCGAGCAGTTCCGGCCGGCCTGCTACGGCCTCCTGGTGCTCCTCCGGCGTGAGGACGCTGACCGGTGATCCCTCGGTCTGGCCGAACATATTGAGCATGCGCACTCCGGGCATCGCCTGGTAGATCCGACTCAGAGTGGCAGCGCGGATGGGAGCACCTCCGTACTGGAGCACACGCAGGCTCTCCTGGTGGGCCTCGCCCGAGGCGAGAAGCATCTCCAACATCGCAGGGACCATGCTCGTGTGAGTGATCCCCCACTCACGCAGCAGGCGCCAGCCGTCGACAGTGAAGCTCGGCACCCCTGTGATCAGCGCACCGGCGGCAAGCGCTACCGACATGTTGCCCAGTCCCGCGATGTGGTGAAAGGGCGCGCTGCCTCCGTAGAAGCTCTCGGGGTCCAAAGCGCACAGCGCGCCGTTCACCCTGGCCCGCGCCGCCAAACGCCACTGACACATGGGAACGGGCTTCGGCAGACCTGTGGTGCCGGAGGTATGGAGGACTATGGCGATGTCATCCGGCTCAGACCGGGGGAACCAGGACCGCGGGGTCAGGGGCGGCACCACGGCTGTCCTGCACCCGGCGAGTTCCGCCACATCCCGGGCGAGTTCGGCGAACTCGGACTGGGCCACCAGTACCGGCGAGCAGGTCGCGACCACAACGGCCGCGAGCTCCTTGGGGGTCATCCGTACACCGAGAGGCGCGATGGGATGCCCGGAGCCCGCACCGCCGATCACCAGGGCCAGAGCGTCGGCGGAACTGGCGACGAGCGCCGGCAGCGCCAGGCCTGGGGTGTGGCCGAGGGATTCGAGCCAGGCAGCGGCACCTCCGGCCCGGTCCAGAAGTTCGTGTCCGCTCCATTCGAGGTCCCCGAACCGGACAGCGGGGCGGGAGTGGTTGCAGGCAGCCGCGACGAGAGCGGACCAGGTGGCCGTCGCCCGCTCCGTCCGTCCGGCGCCTATCGGCGCACTCAAGGCTCCAGCCGGTCGGTCGCAGTGCCCGTTTTCCAAGGGAATCTCTGCCCTGTCATGCTCGATGTCCTCCTCGACATGAGGCCCTCGACCGCTGGAGGAGCACGGCGTCACTTTCGGCGCCTCCTGCTCGCGCGGGCGACGCTAGGAACCGGGGCTCTCGACTTCGCGGTGAAACCAGCTGCGCCCTTCGCGGAGGGCGAGACTCATCCCGACGTCTCGCGTCCGTACAGAGCGCCACGGACAGACGATACAGGCATATAATTTATCTATCTAGAGTGCGGGCTCGCGAGTCTGATCAAGTTGCAAGCCAACAGGGCTCGTTGAAGGCTACCGGTTCCGGGTCACTCCCCGAGCGGGCGGAACTCCTCGTTCCCCCACCACGGATACACCGCGGGCATGTCACCGGACACCCGACCCGGGAACCGCGGCGGGCGCTTCTCAAGGAAGGATGCCACCCCCTCGACCGGGTCCGGGCCGCCACCGATCTGCCCCATGATCCGGGAGTCCAACCGGTGAGCCTCCATCGGGTGCCCCTCCCCCAGCATCCGCCACATCATCTGCCGGGAGAGCGCGACAGAGACGGCGGAGGTGTTGTCGGCGATCTCCCGGGCGATCGCGTACGCGGCCGGAAGCAGTTCATCAGGCGGATGCACCGACCTGACAAGACCCGAGGCCAGGGCCTCTTCTGGGCCGATGAGGCGCCCGGTCGCCACCCACTCCATCGCGTACTGCATCCCCACCGCACGCGGCAAGAACCAACTCGCCGCGGACTCGGGAACGATGCCGCGACGGGCAAAGACATAACCGAACTTGGCCTCCTCCGAGGCGAGCCTGATGTCCATGGGCAGCGTCATGCTGGCACCGACGCCCACTGCGGCACCGTTGACCGCGGCGATGACGGGCTTGGTGCACGCGTACACCCGCAGGGCTACCCTGCCTCCGGAATCCCGGTGCGCGGCACCGGACTTGCCGTGGTCGAAGGCCTTCCCGCCCCTGGTGACGTCCGCGCCGGCACAGAAGCCCCGACCCGCGCCGGTCACCACCACGACCCGGATCTCGTCCTCCGCGTCGGCGTAGTCGAAGACATCCAGCAGGTCCTGCATGACCTGGAGGTTAAAGGCATTGAGCTTCTCGGGGCGGTTGAGCGTGACCGTGAGGACGCGCTCCTCCAGCCCGACAAGCAGCGTCTCGTAATCTCGGTGGACCACGCCCGGCCTCCATCCCCTCATCGACAGTAGCGGTTCCCTACCGTTGATTCAGTTATACCATTAAGCTTTAACGTCACATTCGGATGGCGCCCGCACCCCTGACCGCCCCCGCCCGTCCATTCCCGAGCCGTCGAACGTCAGGAGCCCCAGATGGCCGATGCAGTGCTCGTCGACTTCCGCGACGAAGGGATCACCGTCATCACCCTCAACCGCCCCGAGGTCCGCAACGCAATCAACAGCGCGGTGCTGGAGGGAATGACAACTGCCCTCAAGGAGGTGGACCGCAGGGAGGACCAGCGGGTCGGCATCATCACCGGGGCGGGCGGCACCTTCTGCTCGGGAATGGACCTCAAGGCCTTCGCCACCGAAGGCCAGCCCTTCAGCAAGGACCAAAAGCTGGAAGGGCTGACGCGGTCTCCGTCACAGAAGCCGCTGATCGCCGCCGTCGAGGGATACGCACTGGCAGGCGGCTGCGAAATCATGCTGGCCTGCGACATGGTCGTGGCGGCACAGAACGCCGAGTTCGGCATTCCCGAAGTCAAGCGCGGCCTGATCGCGGCAGCCGGCGGGCTACTGCGCCTGCCCCAGACGATCCCCCGCAGCGTAGCCATCGAACTGGCCCTCACGGGCGCCCGTCTGGATGCTCAACGAGCCCACATGTACGGCCTGGTAAACCGGCTCACCAAAGAGGGTCATGCGCTGGAAGGCGCCTTACGACTGGCACGGGACATCGCCGCCAACGCCCCGCTGGCCGTCCACGCCACGAAGCACATCCTCACCGAGGCCTCGACCTGGCCCGCCGAGGAGACCTGGCAGCGGATGCTCGCCGCATCGGGCCGGATCCTCTCCTCCGAGGACGCCAGGGAGGGTTCCCTTGCCTTCACACAGAAGCGCGCACCCCGCTGGCGCGGCCGGTGACGGCACATGAAGGCGGCAACTATGCACGGGAAACCTCGTATAACAGGTAACTGCACTACCAAGACGAATCATTTGACTATATAACCTTGGTCGAAATGAGGGCGCACTCGCGGGGTCCGCCATGTCCGTCGACAGGACAGTGCAGACCTCAGTCGACGGGGCGCCGAAGGGGTAGAGCTCGACAGCAGGACTCACAAGTGACACAAAGACGGCACCGCCCAGTAGCTGTCCGAATGCCCACGAGACTCGAGTCAGCAGGTGACTTTTCGATGAGCAACACCATCAGCGAACCACCACTCGAACTGCTCCCGGAGCCGGTTCTGCGCATCGGCGACACACGTGTCAACGGCACTGAGGGAGGCGACTATCAGCACACCTACGCCGCGACCGGCCGCCCGACGGCCACCGTGCCACTGGCCGGTGCAGCCGAGATTGAACAGGCGGTGCGTGCGGCGCGCGCGGCGCTGCCAGGCTGGCGTGCCACCCCGGCGGACCGGCGAAGGGACGCCTTGGCCGCGGTGTCCCGTCTGATTACCGAGCACACAGACCGACTCAGCCGGATCAATGTGATCGACAATGGAACTCCGTTGACGGTCGCATTGGCACAGGGCGGCATGGCGGCCGATCTCTTCGCCTACAACGCGGGGTGGGCGGACAAGGGGGGCGGCGAGGTCCACGAGACGTGGCCGATACCGGCGCTGGACTACAGCCTCGAGGAACCCTACGGCGTGATCGGAGTGATCATTCCGTGGAACGGACCCATCACCGCACTCGGGCAGGTACTGGCGCCTGCGTTGGCGGCGGGCAACTGTGTTGTCGTCAAGCCTCCGGAACTTGCCCCGTTCAGCGCGCTGGCGATGGCCGAGCTGTTCGACGAGGCGGGTATTCCCCCAGGGGTCGTGTCCGTGCTGCCGGGTGGCCCCGAGGCCGGGGAGGCCCTCGTGCGCAATCCCGGCGTGGACAAGATCCACTTCACCGGGAGCGCTGCCGTGGCCCGCCGGATCGCCTCGGCGGCGAGCGAGCGACTGGTACCGCTGGGGTTCGAGCTGGGCGGGAAATCGGCTGTGATCGTGTTCGACGACGCGGACATCGACACCGCCATCCAGAGCGCCTTGGCCGGTATCAGCGTGAACCTCTCCGGACAAGGATGCATCAACGGAACACGGACCCTGGTTCAGCGGGGTCTCTACGACGACTTCCAAGCCGGCCTCACCGAAGCCGTCGGCAGCATCACCATAGGCGACCCCATGGATGCGCGTACGACGATGGGACCGGTGATCAGCGAGCTGGCCTGCGAGCGCATCCTCGGCGTTATCGACACCGCGGTCACACAGAAGCATGGCCGCCTTGTGGCAGGCGGCTCGCGTCTGGGCAATGGTCTTGAGGACGGCTACTTCATCGCTCCGACCGTCTTCGCCGACGTCGATCCCCAGTCCTCGCTCGCACAGGAGGAGATCTTCGGACCAGTCCAGTCCCTCATCCCGTTCGACAGCGAAGATGACGCCGTGCGTCTCGCCAATGAGACCGCTTACGGGTTGGCCGGCTACATCCACACCCGCGACCTGGGCCGGTGTCACCGCCTGGCGGCATCGCTGGAGGTCGGCGACATCTGGGTCAACGGCGGCTTCGGCATTCCCGCCTCCGTTCCTTTCGGCGGTGTGAAGTCAAGCGGATACGGCCGTATTGGCGGCCGTCACGGCATCAGGGAATTCATGCGGCCGAAGAACGTCTGGATAGCACTCTAAAGGGAGCAAAAAATGCAGAGGTTCAGCGAAAAAGTCGTCTTCGTCACCGGTGCGGGCAAGGGGCAGGGGCGGTCGCACGCCCTACGTTTCGCCGAGGAGGGCGCGGACATCATCGCCACCGACCTCGCCACGCCCTACCCCGAAAGGGTGCGCTACCAGGCCGCCACTCTTGACGACCTTCAGGAGACCCGGGAACTGGTGCAGAAGGCTGGACGCAAGTGCGTGGCGGTTCAGGCTGATGTTCGTGACCGTTCGGCTCTCCAGGCCGCCGTCAACCGCGGCGTTGAGGAGTTGGGCCGCCTCGACATCGTGGTGGCCAACGCTGGTGTCATCACCTTTCACGAGTCATCGCTGGACATCAGCGACGACGTGTACGACCTGATCATCGACACCAACCTCCGTGGTGTGTGGAACACCATCCAGGTCACGGCCCCCCTCCTCAAGCGCAATCCGCACGGCGGGTCGATCGTCATCACGTCGTCGGCCGCCGGGCTGCGAGGGCAGACGCACTACGCGCACTACGCCGCGGCCAAGACCGGAGTCGTCGGGTTGATGCGCGCGTTCTCCAACGAACTGGCCGAGTACCGGATCCGTGTCAACACGGTGCACCCGACCGGGGTCGCCAGCCCGGGTATGGGATCGAGCACCGACACCCCGGAACTCTTCGCCCAGAGCCGGACCTTCCCGCTCAATGCCATGAACATGCTGCCCGACCTCGACAGCGCCCCGGGCACTGAGTACAGCCCCGTTCCGGTCCTGCGGGTAAGCGAAATCTCGGGCACCGTCCTCTTCCTGGCCTCGGACGAAGCCCGGTACATCACCGGCGTCTCACTCCCGGTCGACGCCGGGAACACCAGCAAGCCCTGAACAGTCAAGGAGGCGCGATGTCCAACGAACCGGCCGGAACAGTGCCCGACGCCCCGTTCGACCACCACTCGCCTCTCTACGCGGACACCTGGCCTGACCTCACTACCCGGATGCGTGAGGCCTGCCCGGTCACCCGGACCGAGGCGTGGGGCGGGTACTACGCCGTCACCACCTACGACGAGGTCCGTCGCGTACTCGGCGACGACGGGACGTTCTCCAGCCGCCGGCAGATCCCCGGCGTCACCGAACCCGGTTGTCCCGCCGGGATCGTGATCCCGCCCTCCCCCGAGGAGAGCGTCCCGATCGAGTACGACCCGCCGGAGAACAGGCCGTACCGCAAGCTGATCGACCCGTTCTTCTCTCCCAAGGCCTCCAGGGCATGGGGCCCGTTCGTCCAGCGGGTCGTCACCGAATGCATCGACGGGTTCATAGCGAGCGGACGCGGTGACTTCATTCTCGACATCGCCAATCCGGTACCAGCAATCCTGACCTGCGCGATGGTCGGCCTGCCCACCGAGGACTGGCGCCCGTACGCCGAACCATTGCATGCGATCGTCTACGAACCGCCCGGGACACCGGACTTCGAGCGCGTCGTCGAACAGATGCAGACGATGCTGGCCAAGGTCATGGGCACTGTCGCGGAGCGGCGTGCCGAGCCGAGAGACGATCTGATCACTTGGCTGACTCAGGCGGTGGTGAACGGCGCACCGCTCGACGACGACGAGATCCGCAGCATGCTGCTTCTGCTGCTGTCGGGGGGTGTGGACACCACCACCTCACTGATGGGCAATGCCATCCACTGGCTGGGCAGGAATCCGGAGAAGCGCGACTGGCTGCGTGCGGACCTGTCGCGCATACCGCAGGCCCGGGAGGAGTTCCTCCGGTATTTCACACCTACCCAGGGCCTTGCCCGTACGACCACCGTAGCGTCGGACATCGCAGGGTGTGCCCATGCATCCGGGAGATCGGGTGTTCATGTCGCGTTTGCCGCCGCCAACCGGGACCCCTGCCGCGTTCTAGCCGGACGCCGTGGTACTGGACCGGTCTCGAATCGGCACGTCGCGTTCGGCCTGGGCGTGCACCGATGCATCGGCTCCCACATCGCGAGGATCGAGTTCGACATCGTGCTGCGGGAGGTGCTCACCCGATGCCGGACTACGTCGTCGACGAAGAGAACGCCAAGCTGGGTACGACACGATCGGCATCGTCAACGGCTGGGAGACCATGCCCATCTCGTTCACGCCCGGCCCGCGGTCGGCCGATTCGACGCCGGCCTGCAGAGGTGGACGACATGCAGGTGCACGTGGACACGAGCCGCTGCCAGGGGCACGCACTGTGCGCGATGACAGCTCCGGAATTGTTTGACCTGAATGACGACGACGGCCACGCCACCGCTGTGGTCGGCACCGTCAGCACGGAACTCGAAGCCGAAGCCCGGACCGCCGAAGCCGGTTGTCCCGAACGAGCAGCGATCATCACGGCGGCAGGAAGCGACTCCAGCTGAGAGCCGGCCACTGCTCACCGGGCCTTGAGAGATCCGGTGAGCAGTGGGGCAGAGAATCTGAAGGGATTCTAGAACTCGCCCGTTGCCGTAGGGACGATCGCGGCGCTCGTGCGCGTCGCGTCTACATGCCTGCGCCTCACGGCCTGCGGAGGACAGTTTCGCGTCCTCGGACCAGCGTTCAGGTTCCGAACTCTCGCTGGCAGTGGGCTTCAGTTCTCGTGCCCGCCCTGGTCGGCCGGCTTGCATGCTCTCGGCCAGCGGTGCGCCACGCGTGAGAGGTGCACAACGCCGGTCCCGTGGCATGCGTGCCGGTACCCGAGCCACTGGTCAGGCAGCGCCGGACAGCTCCAAGCCGTTGTCACGAGAAACTTCTTGCGCGTCTCTTCCCAAGTCCTTCAACCTTGGCGTAGAAGTCCGCCGGCTCGCGCAGGCCTTCGGCATGCGGCCAATCGACCCCATCACCAAGCAGTCCACGCTGAGCCGCGAGACGGGGTCGACGGTGTCGTCCTCCGGGTAGGGGACCACGCGTCACGTGCTTCTTAAAGATCGTGCTCGGACGCTCCGCCAGCTGACCGCCCAGCCACTGCCCGTTGCGCGCCATGCCGCGACTCTTGTCCATGTGACGGATGAAGTGCGGCACCCACTCGGCACCGTACTCACCGACCAGCACGCGGATGTTCGGGTAGCGACCAAACAGGTTGTCGAAGATTAGCGCCGACAACGTGTCGGTGATCGGGCGCTCACCATAGGTGTTCTGCCACTGCCACGCCGAGAACTGGAACGGCGGCACCAGACCCCAGCCCCAGTGCGAGGCCACGTTCTCCTGGTAGTGGTACTCGGTGATGTGGAAGGCGACCACCGCACGCGCCTCGTTGACCCGCGCCCAGAACGGGTCGAAGTACGGGTCGCCTGGCGATCGGCCGTTGACCGGCCCGGGCGGCAGCATGATGAACCGGCACCTGCAGCCAGCACGCGGTCGGGCTCGCTCACGGCGCGGTCAGGGTGTCCAGCGACAGCAGGGCCGGTGCATGGATGCGGTCCTGGGTGTTGAAGCCCCAGTCCTCGTCGATCCAGCGGTTGAACGAGGTCAGGTTGTCGTGAGAGCACGTCACCGCGCAGGTACGCCCAGGCAAACAGACCCCAACCTCCGGGGTACATGATCGACTTTTCGATCTGCTGCTCGGTGAGCTGAATGAGCCTCGCATTCTTGTCCCGGTACTCCTTCTGGATCGGCTCATAGAACCGCTCGGGGTCGCTCCCCGGAGGCACGCGCGCGCGGCGTCTCGACCAGCGAGCCGGGCACATACGCCTGGTCGAGGTCGTTCTCCAGCGCGGTGACGATCCGGTCGTTCGCCAGGAGGATCTTGCGTTTCCCGTCCGCCGCCATGATCGGCCGCACCGCGGTGTCGAGGCGATCCCTGGGCGCATGAACCTGGTGAAGCAGTCGTCCGCAGCTCTCGACGAGTGCTGGTCGAGAGTCCAGCAGCTTGTAGGGCAGTTCCCCGATCGAGTTCTCGATCAGCGCCATAGTCCGAGGTCCTTCTCGCAGGCCCTTCCATGCCGCTCTCGGAATCGTAGCGGCAGAAATAATCAGAGAGTCTCTCATCTTGAAGGATGCTTTCAGAGTGCCATACAGCTGGACCGACAGCAACGCCCGCTCGCACACCAACATGTGCTCAACTCGCCTCGCGGACACCGGAGAAGCGGCCAGGGATGCCGCCCACCGGGGCTCCCATGACGTACAGCAATCAGTTAAATGATATGCCTAGGGAAGGGGATATCGCGGAGCGCGTCGGCAATCGACGCCGCCGACGAGAAGAGGAGCGCGAATGAGCCATGCAAACAGAACGCCGCCCCGCGCAGAGGGACTTCGGGTGGCAGGCCACGGTCAGCGCCTTCCAACCGACGCTGAGGACGCGGGTGTCCGGCCGCTCCTGCTTCGGCGTGCCGCCGGAGCAGCTGTAGCGCTGTGGGGCGGCTTCCGCGACGAGACGGCGAGATCTGCTCGCGCATGCGTCGCATCCCCGCAGGACTGCCCACCGATGGGCCCGACACCCGCCGCCGACTGTTCCTGCTCACCACCGCAGGCCCGAAGACTGGCATGCACCTGCGACGAGCGGGGCGCGGATCGGTTCGACGATGCGTTTCTACCAAGACACTCGAAGAGGACGGCCGCGTCCACTGGCGCAGCGACCCGAACGCGACCGCGAACCCCTGTCCACGTCACCTGGACCCCGCGCGAGTGCGGTTGGTTCGAAAAGGGCGTCATGGATGTCCACGGCACGCTCCTTCGAGCCCGGCGTGCACTGGTATCTGCCGGGACATGCGCGACGCCGGCGTAGCTGCACTGCGTCGCCAGCATCTTCCTCGCTTGGAAGAGCACGGTCCTCGGCAAGCAGGTACGTGGCCTGAGAAGTCGGTTTCGACCCCATCTACATGCTCGAAGGCGGCGAGGTCTACAAGACCAAGAGTTTACGCCTTGGTCCAGGAGAGAGCTCGAACTCGTCTGGTACACCTGGGCCACCGTCTACAAGGACGGCTCGCTCGACGCCGGCCGCACTTCACTCTCGGCAGCGACCACTTCGGCTTCGCCATCCTCACCGACAAGGACGGCAACGTCCGCTTCACCAGCGACGTCAGCGGCAGGTCGACTTCGGCGAGAACGGCTACTGGCAGGAACACATCTCGGCGTACTCCGCCTTCGGCGAGGAGTGGGAGGTCGTACGAGCCCCGCGGCCGAATGGTCGGCCTCGGCAAACTTCCCAACCCGCAGGTCGAAGGCCGCTGGCGACGCGTCGGCGATCACGCCGCGAGGCACCGATGTGTGTGTGGTTCGCCTGGAGGCGAGCCGCGGGCACGGTAATCGCCCGGTGAGACCGCCTTGCCGGCGCCGGCGAGAGCGACTCAGCGTCGAGACCGAGAAGTTCTGACGTCGCGCGAACGCCGCTGCGCGAGCCACCGGCCGGGTCCACCGACCTGCCATCGCCAAGGCGGTTTCCCCGACGCCGACAACTGTCAACCATGCAAGCCCTCGACAAATACTAGACCATGGTGGTCCATTTAGATGCGGTAAGGTCCCACCTCTATGCGATCCCACCCCGCCGGGCGCGCACCACCCGTACGGGAGCACCCGCAGATTTCGATGGAGAGATCAGATGAAGCCGGTCCCGAACCAGTCCCCCATGCCCACCACAGACATCACCGGTTGGTTCCAGGTCGCCTGGTCCGCCGAGAGTCGCCGTGGGCGAAGTGAGCCCATGCACTACTTCGACGTGAGGAAATGATCGCCTGGCGCGACAACGACGGCGTGGTCCATGTCCAGAACGCCTTCTGTCAGCACTCGGCGCGCACCTCGACACGGCGGCACCGTCACGGAGGACAACTGCATCCAGTGCCCGTTCCACGGCTGGCGCTGGGATGCCGACGGCCGCAACAAGCTCATCCCGTACCAGGCCGACCGGCCCAACAAGGTCCGCCGTGATCCAGGTCCGGCACGTCCGGGAACAGAACGAGTGCATCTTCATCTGGAACGACGCACTCGGCCGCGATCCACTGTTCGACATCCCGGACATCTTCGGTGGGATGTACGACGAGAACAGCACCGCGGACGATTACTACCGCGCGTACCCGAAGGCACGATGCTCCGCTCCGAGATCAACCTGCACCCACAGTGGGTCATGGAGAACGGCGTCGACTTCGCCCACTTCCAGTACGTCCACAAGGCGGGCAGCCTGCCGAAGCTCGTCCGCCAGGAATTCCGTGCGTACGACTCCGTCACCGAGGTCGAGATGACCTTCGGCGAAGGTAAGGCCCCGACGGCACTTACCCCGAACGGCGCGATCAAGGGCGGGGTCCGCTCGCGCTCGATCGGACTCGGCATCGGTTCGGCGCTGTTCTGGGGCGCCGACACCATGCGCACCTGGGTCTGCGTGACGCCGGTTGACGCCACCCATGCCACCCTGCGGTCCACGGTATGGCTGCCCAAGCGCGACCCCTCTGACGGTCCCGTCGTGCCCGAGAAGCTCGTGAAGCGCATGGGCATGGCGAACCGTCAGGTGGAGCGGGACTTGCAGATCTGGCAGAACCAGATCTACCTCGACCCGCCCGCGCTCGCCTCAATGGAGAGCAAGGGCTACCGCCAGCTTCGCTCCTGGTCGAAGCGCTTCTACCCGCTCGACCACCCGAGCGAGGACCAGAAGGCCATTGAGCAGGCACAGGGCGAGCGCGTCAAGAAGGTCGTCGGCGAGTCCGAGGAGAGCGTGCTACTCCCGCCTGACGACGCACGGAGCCCCTGACAA
Organism: Streptomyces sp. KL116D; assembly: GCF_030766975.1. Lineage (NCBI taxonomy): Bacteria > Bacillati > Actinomycetota > Actinomycetes > Kitasatosporales > Streptomycetaceae > Streptomyces > Streptomyces sp. KL116D. The sequence goes on from NZ_JASERH010000108.1 coordinate 17,473, forward strand.
ACGGGAGCAGAAGTCCACGACGACGCCCCCGCACCGGTTACCGGTGCGGGGGCGTCGTCGTGTGTGCCCACCCCTGAGACAACGATCACTGCGGGCCCCAGCTCCGAACTCTCGCACAGACACTTGTCCCTCTATCCGCTATATGATTCGGTTCATTGTCCGATGCTTAAGCATGCTCGGACGAGGAGTGAACCGACGCCGACCGATCGGTGACGCGAATCGCACCAGCGATCGCCTTGGGACATCCGGCCGACTACGTCAACCGCAAGGCCCACAGCTACAGACGCGGCGAAGGACCGGCCAGCCCCACGGAGCCCTCGTCCACCCACCAACGGCTCCGACAGCGAAGCCCGCTCGGAGCCAGTCCGCTTGCTAGGGAGCTGCAATGAAGCTCGATCCCTGGGGAATCCCGCACACCGCATTCCGGACGACGTCCTGCGACTCTGGGCGGACAGGGGCGGCGACCGAGAGTTCCTGGTCGACGAAAGCGATACGCGTCTGACCTACTCACAGGTCGACGACATCGCCGGCCGCCAGGCCTCCGCGTTCAGGGATCTCGGTGTCGGCAAAGACGACTCGGTCGCCGTGTTCATGGACTCTTCCGCCACCCTGGGCGCCACCGCGTTCGGCATCAACCGCGCGGGGGGCGTTTGGTCACCTGTCGACCGAGTACCGCGGCGAGTGGCTGCGCGAGCTGCTGCTCGCGGTGAAGTCCAAGGTCCTGGTCGTGGACAGAGGTGCTGTTGCCGAGATCTTGGCTCTCAAGGATCTACCGTTCGAGCACGTCGTGGTCAACGGCGGCCCCGCCGACGAAGGCCTGCCCGGAGCCACGATGCACGAACTCGAGTCGTTCACCAGCTACGAGCCCTTCCGCGGCACGATCGACCGGCACCACGGCGACACCAACTCGATCCTCTGGACGTCCGGCACCACCGGTCCGTCAAAGGGGTCATGCAATCGCACGCGGTGTGGATGCTCTGGGCGCAGCGTCACAACGAGGTGTACCGAGGCGGCGTGCGCGAAGGCGACGAAGTTCTACTATCCGATGCCGATGTACAACTCCGGCGGCTGGAGCATGTGCGTGTACCCCGCGCTACTGACCGGCACGACCGCCTGCCTGGACAAGCGCTTCTCGGTCAGCGAGTTCTGGAACAGGCTCCGGCACTGCGGCGCTAACCACACCATGACGCTGGGTGCCATGCACGTCTACCTGTTCAACGAGCCGCCGAAGGAGGACGACGCGGACAATCCGTTGCGCACCATGGTCATGCTCCGATCGTGCCGACGATGATGCGCCTTCATGGAGCGCTTCGGCGTCGAGATCATCGGCGGCGGCTTCGGCCAGTCGGAGATCGCGGGCGCCACGGTCTAGCACCTCCGGCATGCCCCTGAAGTCCGGGTCGAGCGGATACACCACCAACGACGACCGTGAGACCAAAATTCTCAACGCTCGACGACCAGGAGACCGAGGTCGATGAGGTCGGAGAGATCTGCGTCCGCCCCCGCGTCCCCTTCGCAGTCTTCAACGGTTACTACAACGAGCCGCACAAGAGCCTCGAGACCTTCCGGAACATGTGGCACCACTCGGCGACCTCGGCCGCCGGGACGCCGACGGCGAAATCTTCTTCGTCGACCGCAAGAAGCGACTCTGCTGCGACACAAGGGCCGCAACACGTCCACGTTTGAGGTCGAGCACATCGCGCGACAGTTCCCGGGGTCCAAAACGCGGCGGCGGTCGGCGTCCCACCCCGGACGTGCAGTCCTGAGGAGGAGTTGATGATGCCGTGCTGCTCCGTGAGCCGAGCAGGAGGTGGAGCCGCTCGAGTTCTGCATAGTTCATGGACGCGAACGCGCCCTACTTCTTCGTTCCGAGGTACGTGCAGGTCGTCGACGAACTCCCGATGACGCCTCACGAACAAGATCTCGAAGTACGTTCTCCGCGACCGGGGCATCACGGAAACCACGTGGGACAGAACACCGGCTCCGGCGGATGGCAGCCCACGCGACCGACCGGGAAGAATAGGCCGGCCGCCGCGATCGCCGATGCGCCGAAAGAAGCCGCAGACATCGCCTGAGACGACGATGGCGATCGGTCCTGGCCCCTAGCGAACAGCCAGGACCGATCTCTATGGGCGGACGCACACGATCGTGGCCCGGATGCCTCACCGGCACCCGGGCCTCACTCGCGAAAGCCCCGGCCACGGGAAGGCAGCGGCCCGCACTCTCTCTCAGCCCGTCACATACCGGAGAATCTTCCGAACGAGCGTGCGGCGCGCCGCAGGGTCCGGCGGACGCCGACCGGCCGACGCGGACGTGCGGACCAGCAGAATCCCCACCAGAGCGTCCGCCAGCAGGGCACGATCGACGTCAGTCGGCGAACTCACCGCGCTCGACAGCCGCCTGCAGCACCTGGTCGATGCGCGCCGCAGTCGGCCAGATCACCGGTTCTGGAAGCGCTCCACCAGTACGGGTGGTCGCGCGCGTCCGTGAAGATCCTCATCTGCAGGTCGTACACGGAGGAGCCCAACTGCTCGGCGATCATGTCGGCCACCACGAAGAGGTCCTGTTCGAGGACGCCCGGGAGACTCGGCAGTTCCGGCAGTTCCAGACTGTCGAGCGCGTCGACGATCAACGTGTCCGCGTCATGCCAGCGCAGAAGCAGGCTGGGCCGGGAGACCCCGGCCCGCTGGGCGACACCGCGCATGCTGAAGGCGGCGACCCGTTCCGCCAACTCGTCCCGGGCAGCCTGAAGCACTCGTTCGTCCACCGAGGGATCCCTCGGCCTGCCCGCACCTTCCCGCGCCCACCGGCACTGTCACGCGGCTGCGGTTCCGACGTCCGCTCGGCGTCGCCCATCTCACTCCCGGTTCATTCTTGCAGCTTCAGTACACAGACCTTGACCGGCTCGTCCCCGACACACATGAGCTGACAGGTCACGTACGTCGCCATTCGCGACGTCCTCCTCCTCGAGCAGGTTGTTCCCCTCCATCTTGACAGTGCCGGAGGGACAGTTGGCGATACACGTGCCGCAGTCGCCGTCCCGGCACATGTAGGGCACCTCGATCCCGAGGACAGCAGGTGGTCGACGAGAGTGACCCTTCGGCCAGTCGACCCTTATGCACCTCGCCTTCTGATCTCGACCTCAGTCGGCACGGCGTCGCCGATTTTGACGGGCGCCACGGCCACGGGTGCGGGCTCAGCGAACGGGTCCCCGGACAGCGAGGTGAAGACCTCGATGTGGATCTCCTTGCGCTCCCGCCTCCGGCCGCCGTCCAGGCCGACCGACCGCCTCCATGAAGGGGCCGGGGCCGCAGACGAACGCGTGCCGGCCCGTCGCCGCCTCCGCGAGCCGCACCAACTCCTCGGCCTGCGGCGGGCCGTGGAGCGGCTCCAGCCAGTGCCGCACCGAGAGCTGTCCGGGAACTCTGGCCGCCAGGTCGCGCAGTTCCGCAGCGGCGATGACGGACTCCGCGTCCCGGTTCGCGTAGAACAGCTCGATCGACCCCGTGCCAGTACTGAGCACGGACTTGGCGATCGCCAGCACCGGCGTGATGCCGCTCCCTCCGGCGAGTAGCAGGAGGTCCTGGTCCAGCGAGGCGGGCGTGAACACCCCAGCCGGAGGCGGCACCTCGATCTCGGCACCGGCGGCGATGTTGTCGCACAGCCAGTTCGACGCATAGCCGCTCGCGGTGCGCCTGACGATCACACGGGTCGGCTCGTGGCGATCGGCGGAACTGGCGAGCGAGTAGCACCTCGCGACCGACCCGGTCAGCTCGCTGGGCACCCGAAGGGTGAGGTACTGGCCTGGCCGGTGCGCGGGCAGTTCCGGGTGCCCCTCGAACACGATCGACACCGCGTCCTCGGTCTCCCGCACCACGTCCGCCACCCGCAGCAGCACCGATTTTGCTTGTGCCATCACGTGACACACCACCCTCTCTCCGTACTGTGCTTATTTTTATGCCACGCCGGGACAATATCTCACCCCCAACGGCCGCACAAGCGCCCGGACGCCGGCAACCGTTACGCCCGGACCACTACAGCCGACATTTACTCACGTACAATTATTCAACTGAATGACCCTAGGCGGCGGAAGTCAACTACGACTGGAAGGCCGCCGTGCCGGCGCGGACAAGAAACACGCAGGCATGAGCACCCCCAAGGGACACCCTCCTGTCACCGGCACGAGCGGGCCACTGGGCTCGGCGGTGCGCAAGCAGGCGGCAGCGGGCCGCCGGGGCCTGGTCCGCGCACAGGCGGACACCGACGCGCTCGGCGGGAAGCCGCTCCCGGCGACATCGCTGATCCGGACTCGCTCACCGAGCCGTTCGAGGACGTCTACGCGGCCGTTCACTCCGCCGCCACACCCGGAGGCCCCTGGTCCACTGCGGGCGAGGCGAACTTCGAGTCGGTCAACCACCAGGGCTCGATACACGTCCTGGACACACAGCGCTCTCAGGGGGCGCCACGACCGCGCCGACCAGTTCGCCAGTCTCACACCTTCGTCACAGTCATCGAGCGCACTTCGGTCGGGGCCGGCCAGACGCGGGCTTTCGTGGTGTCTACGGAGCAAGTTGGCGATGTACCACGAGAGCGTGCGGCGGGTGTACGCGCACCGCACGCTGCACGGGGAGCTCACCGAGTACGCGAACTCCACGCCGAACTGACCCTGGTTTCCCACCGGCGCGGCGACCAATCTGGGGGCGATGAAGGTGTTCGCCGAGCAGAACTTCCTGCGCCCGCCCGATCCCGCGGCGATCAACAAGGCGCTCGGGATCACGCTGCTGCTACAGCAGGACGTCGAGGGCACAGTCGCCTGGATGCACAAGGAGGGGCTGCTATGACGAGCGCGCAGAACAGAATCACGGTCGAGGACCGCATGGCGATCCACTGAGCTGCTCGGGCTGTACGAGACACCTCATCGACGAACGTCGCTTCAGCCGGGCGCACGAGATCTTCACCGACGACGCCGTGTACGACGTCTCGGACCTCGGCGAGCGCGTGCACCACGGCACTGAAGAGATCGTCGCCCTGTGAACACCACGGACACCCACTCGCCCACCACACCATCGACGTGGTGGTCACCCAGGACACCGTCGGAGCCGTCCACGCCGTCTCCAAGGGCCTCGGGATGGGGCGGCGAGGACGCGTCGGCAGCGTCACGTACCGCGACGTGCTACGGCGCACCTGCGGGCTGGCGCATTGCTTCCCGGACGGCCGTACTGCGCCGCCCGGGAAGCATTCCGCCGACTTTCACTTGACACGGATAGCAAATTAGTTGGATCAATGATATCTATAGCTTGTTTTCGCGGACGCCCACCCCCGGCGGCCGCGCCGACTCGACTAGGAGCGGTATGGGCGAACGACTTGAGGGAAAAGTAGTCCTGGTCACCGGGGCCGGGCAGGCATCGGCCGGGCACCGCCTTGGCTCTAGCCAAGGAAGGTGCGGCGGTGGGCCTGGCCGGGCGCACGTTGGCCAGCGCGAGGCCGTGGCCAGCGAGATCGCCGACCTGGGCGGCAAGGCCATTCCACTGCTGTGTGATGTAGCGGACCGGGCGCAGGTCGACGCCGCGGTGGCCGCCACCGCGGAGGCCTTCGGCGGACTCGACGCGATCGTGAACAATGCTGCGGTCGGGGCGCAGAAGCTGCTGGCCGACCTCACCGACGAAGAGGTCGAGAAGAGCTGGCGCGTGGAGACGATGGGCACGTCTGTACGGCATGCAAGCCGCGCTTCCGCACCTGCGCAGAACGGCGGAGCGATCGTCAACTTTGGTTCCACCACAGCGATCGAGGGCAACGCGTCCTTCGGCGCCTATGCGATGTCAAAGGAGGCCATCCGCGACCGTCGCGCGTGGCCGCCCGCGAGTGGGGCCGGTACAACATCCGGGTCAACGTGGTCGTTCCCAACGCTCTCCTCCCCACCCAGCCAGGAATTCGCGAACCAGCACCCGAGCGCTTCGAGCGCATGCAGAGCCGTGCTGGCGCTGCGCCGGGTGGGCGATCCGAGCTGGACATCGGCCGCGCCGTCGTAGCCCTGGTCAGCGACGACCTCGCCTCACCTCACCGGGGACACCCTGATGCTGACGGGCGGTGGCTGAGAATGGACGCCGCACGTCTTGCTCCGCATCGAGGCGCGGCAGGAGATCGGCCAGATCCCGATCCGGTACGCGATCGCGGTCGACTCCCGCGACATGGAGGCCTGGGCGAACCTGTTCGTCCGGACGTCTCCGCAGGTCGCCGGGGCCGGGGACGAGCAGCCCTGCGCACGTACATCGGCCCGATGGTCGCCTGGTTCTACCGCTCGATCCACCTGATCTGCGGACACCAGATCGAACTCGGCCCCGACGTAGGCGAGGACGGACCGACCACGGCGACCGGGAAGGTCTACTGCCGGGCCGAGCACGAGGTCGGCGACCGGTGGATCGTGATGGCGATCCGCTACGAGGACGCTCTACCGCAAGGTCGACGGCAAATGGCTTCTGAGGCGCGCAAGGAGCGGTACTCGGTACGCCGCCGACCACCTGGAGCGCCCGCAGATGGTGAACTTCGACAGCTGGGACGAGAACGGCCAGAAGCCGAGCCTGCCCGCGCCCGAAGGCACCTGGGAAAGGTTTTGGGCCGACGCCGACGCGGGCGCCGTCACTGCCAGTCCGCTGTCCTGAGCAGCGGGCCCGGAAAGACGACTAGGGAGAGACATGGACGTCGGGTTGTACTTCGACCTGCGCAACCCGGGCTGGCGCGCGGATTGGAAGCGGCTCTACTCGTTCACGCTGGAAGCCGTGAAGAGGCGGACCGGCTGGGCATCGATTCCCTTGGTTCTCCGAGCACCACCTGTTCGACGGCAGGGTACCTCCCGCAGCCGCTGACGTTTGCGTCGGCGGTGGCGGCGCGCGCGCGGCGGGCCCGCATCGGCACGGCCGTGCTGGTGGCACCGCTGCGACCGGCGGCGCAGATCGCCGAGGAAGCGGCAATCGTCGATCTGGTGAGCGGAGGACGCCTCGACCTCGGCCTCGGCACGGGCTACCGACCGCCGGAGTTCGATCTCTACGGCGCCTCGATCGCGGGCCGCTACGGCGTGACGGACTCCAGGGCCCGGGACATCCGCGCGCACTGGGAGTCGGGCAAGGTGCTTCCTCCGCCCGCCCAGGACAGGCTTCCGATCTGGATGGGCTACCAGGGTCCCAAGGTGCGCACCGCGCAGGTGTGTGCTCGGCGAGGGCCTGCTCTCGGCGAACCCCAACTGGTGGAGCCTACGCGAAGGTCTCATCGCCGGCAGGCCACGACCCGAGCTTCCGCCCGGATGGCCGGTGCCCTCTACGTGTGGGCCACGGACGGTCGGAACGGGACCGGCCCGCCGTGCGCGAGACACGTGCGGTTCCAGAACGACTCGCATATCCGCAGGTGCACATGGTGGAGAGGAACGGACCAGCCGGTCCCGCCGCCCGTCGATCCCAGAGAAGATCAGAGCATCGAATCACCACCAGCTTCACAGCCTCCTGCTGGCACCAGCCGGAAGAGGCCGCTGCCAAGGTGAAGTGGAGTTCATCGACGCGGTGTCCACCGTGATACTTCTGGGCGCGTCCCTTGCATGCCGGAAGAGATGGTCATGCGCCAGGTGCGGACTCGTGGCCGAGGACCTCGCTCTCCACTGTTGCGCGACTGACCGCCTCGGGCGTGATCCATTGGTGGATCAGCCGTGGCCCGAACAAGCAAGGAGGTGCGGATCGGATGACCCGGTTCGTCAACAACGTAGTAGTCGTAACGGGCGCGGGCGTCGGCATCGGCCGCGCGTCGGCCATGCGTCTCGCGTCCGAGGGCGCCTTCGTGGTCGCCAACGACCTGCGTGAGGAGAGGCCGCGCAGAGCACCGCGCAGGCGATCGTCGATGCGGGCGGCAAGGCGAGAGGCCGCGCCGGGCAGCGTCGTCGAGCCCGGCTCGTCGACGAGCTGTTCACCAAGACAGCCGAGCGGCACGGTCGGCTGGACGTCGTCCACAACAATGTGGGCCTCTGCGGCGAGCGCGGCAGCTTCCTCGACGTCGACGACGAGGACTGGGCCCGCGGCGTCGAGCTCCAGCCTCGGGTCGGTGTTCCGCGAAGATTTGTCCACTTGCGGTGCGGCGCTGAAGAGTCATGAAGGACCGCGGCGGCGCGATCGTCAACACCGGTTCGGCCGCGGGCCTGGGCAAGCACCCCGGCACAGTGCCGTACTACGGCATCAGCAGAGTCCGCGTGATCATCCAGCTGACGCGCGAGGCCGCGGTCGAGGAGCGGCCCGCTTGGTCGATCCGCACGTCAACACGGTGATCCCGTCGGTGCGCACCCCCGCGTTCGAGCACTGCCTCGAGGGTGAGAGGCGAGCGCTGGAGCGTTACGCCAGCTGCGAGATCCCGCTGCCGAAGATCGCCGACCCGTCGGACATCGCCTCCGCTGTCGCGTTTCTCGCCTCCGTCGACGCCGCGGCCATCACCGGCGTCGCGCTGCCGGTCGACTGTGGCATCAGCGCGGTGCTCTACCAGCCCAGGGTGGACTGACGCCAGTCCACCGCAGTGCAGAAGTCCGCCGGGCGCGAACCATGCCCGGCGGACTTCACGTTGTTGTGCTCGGCGGCGTTCGGCGTATCTCACAGCCGCTACAGGGAACGACGCTCCACCCTACGGAGAGTGGTTCACCTCACGCAAAGATCTAACCTATTGTTGTATTGAGCGTCGGTGTAACGCGACTCTCCTGGAGGACAGACGTGGTCAACCGTCAGGAATTCCGACCGGACGCAGGTGGCACGGTGGGTGCGGCTTTCGGCGAGCTGGAGCCGATCGAGGCGGTCAGCGCATCGCTGAGACAGCCCGGAAAGTCCCTGTCCAACGTCCTGGACCAGGTCATGACGTCTTATGCGGACCGTCCGGCGCTCGCGGTACGCGTGCCCGGACCGCACCCCGCTTCGACACCACCAGCTACCACTTGCACGCTCTGTGCGGGCCGGCGCGCTCGCGGCGGACTTGTATCACCACTCCCGTACCAAGGTCCGGCCCGGCGAGCTGGTGTGCACCCTCGGGTTCACCAGCGCTGATTACGTTACCGTCGACCTGGCGTGCGCCAGACTGGGTGCGGTCGTCGTGCCGCTGCAGCACAGCGCCGCCGCCTCGCAGCTGGCGCCCGTCGTCGCCGAGCACCAGTCCCCGCGTACTGGCGACGAGTCTCGAACAGCTCGGCACCGCCGTCGAATGCGTCATGGACAATGCCGACGTCGCGCAGGCTGCTCGTCTTCGACTACGACCCGGCCAACGGGGACCAGCGCATCGGTCTTCGACGCCGCCGCGAACCGTCTGCGCGAGTCGGCCTGCACGATCGAGATGATCTGCTGTCCGCTGTGCTCGAACGCGGGGCCGCGCTGCCGCCGACGCCTCCGGTCGCCGATGACCCCGATCGCCTGTGCCTCCTGGCCTGCGCACCTCGGCAGCACGGCTCGCCAAGGGCGCGATGCACACCGACCTCCTGGTCGCCACCCTGTGGCGCAAGGCAGTACCGAAGCTCCGGCAGCGGGCCCGTAGTGTGTCAGCTACCTCCCGCAGAGTCACCTCGCCGGGCGAATCGTCCTCATGGCTACCTCGCCGCGGGCGGCACTGAGCTGCTTCTGTCTCCGCAGTGACCTGTCCACGCTGTTCGACGACATCGCGGAGGCAAGGCCGACCGCACTGTGGCCGTGCCACGCGTCCTGGACATGCTGTTCCAGCGCTACTCCGCCGAAGTGGACCGCCGCGCACTCTCGGCGAGCGACCGGGCCCGCATCGAGGCGGAGGTCAAGAACGAGCTGCGCGAGAAGGCGCTCGGCGGCCGGGTGAGGCGGCCGGTACCGGTTCGGCCCCGTGTCCCCGGAGATGGTCGCGTTCGCCGAGGAGTGCCTCGGCGTCCGCTCCACCACGGTTACGGAATGACGGAAGCCGGCGGAGGCGTCCTGTCCAACCGCCGCGTGCGCCGCCCACCTCGTACGGGCGTACCGGCTCGCAGACGTTCCGGAACTCGGCTACTTCAGCCAACTCGACACCCGCACCCCCGCGGCGAACTGCTGCTCGACACCGAGACGATCTTCAAGCAGCTACTACAAGCGGCCCGAGCTGACGGCGTCGGTCTTCGACGAGGACGGCTTCTACCGGACCGGCGACATCATGGCGCAGGTGGGGACGACGAGCTGGTCTACATCGACCGCCGGACGAACGTCCTCTAGCTGTCCCAGGGCGAGTTCGTCACGATCTCCGGCTGGAGTCCGCCTACGCGACGAGCCCGCTGATCCGCCAGATCTTCGTTTATGGAAACAGCGCACGCGCCTATCCGCTGGCAGTCGTCGTCCCACCGACACGTCTCCGCGCAAGGCGTGGCGGCGACACAGCACGCCTGCGCACGGCACTGTATGAGTCCCTGCGCACAGTCGCGCGCGAGTCACAGCTGCAGCCGTACGAGATCCCATACGCGACTTCATCGTCGAGACGGAACCGTTCACCATGGAGAACGGCCTGCTGTCCGACATCCCGTGCAAGCTGCTCCGCCCGCGCGTGACCGAGCACTACCGCGCGACCGCCTTGAACAGCTCTACGAGAAGAGCTCGCCGAGCAGCAGGTAGGAACGAGCTGCAGCAAATTTCTGCGCTTCGAGCAGGCCGCGACGAGCCCGCACGCGACCCGGTGCTGCGCGTGCGCGCGCGCGACGCTCGGTTCGCTACCGATCCGGCCTCGACTCCAATGATCGGCTCCATCGACCTCGGCGGCGACTCTCGCCGTCCGCGCTGTCCTTCGCTCGCCTGCTCGAAGAGATCTTCGAGGTCGAGGTAGCGGTGAGCACGACGTCATCAGTCCCGCCAACGATCTTGGCGAGCGGCCGACACCATCGAGCGTGCGCTGGTCACAGGGCTCAATCTGCGGGCTTCGCCGACGTGCACTCCCCGGTTCCGGGCGGGTGCGCGCAGCCGAGCTGACCCTGGACGCGTTCCTGCCCCCGAGGTGCTCACCGCGACCGACAAGCTTCCGGAACCAGAGCACGGACGTGCGCACGGTGCTGATCACCGGCGCGAACGGCTACCTGGGTAGGTTCCCTGTTTGGACTGGCTGGAGCGGATGGCGGCACGGGGCCGCGGGACCGTGGTCTGCCGGTGCGCGGCGCCGACGAGGACGCGGCCCGCGCCAGGCTCGACGCGGCCTTCGACAGCGGGGATCCCGCGCTGTCCCGGCGATTCCGTGAACTCGCCACGCAGTACCTCGACGTCATCCCGGGCGACCTCGGCGAGTCCGGGCTCGGCCTGGCCGACGCGGTGTGGCACCGTCTCGCTGCGGACGTGGACCTCATCGTGCACCCGGGTGCACTTGTGAACCACGTGCTCCCTACCAGCAGCTGTTCGGGCCCAACGTCGTCGGGCACCGCCGAGCTGATCCGGCTCGCGCTGACGACCCGTATGAAGCGCTTCGTCTTCCTTTCGACCGTCGCCGTCGTGGCACACCAAGCCGCCACGGCCGATGAGGACCGCGATATCCGGGAGACCAGCCCCGTCCGCGACTTGAACGGCGATTACGCCAACGGTTACGCGAACAGCAAATGGGCCGGCGAGGTTCTGCTCCGGGAGGCCCACGAGAAGCATGGTCTGCCCGTGTCCGTATTCCGGTCGGACATGATCCTGGCGCACAGCGGCTATGGCGGGCAGCTCAACGTGCCCGACATCTTCACCCGCCTGCTGTTCAGCCTCGTCGCCACCGGCATCGCCCCGCGCTCCTTCTATCGCGGCGGCATCCAGCCGCGCCCACTACGACGGATTGCCGGTCGACTTCACCGCAGCAGCCGTGACAGGCCTCGGTGAGCAGTTCACGTCCGGTCACCACACATTCAACGTGGTCAACCCGCATGACGACGGGATCTCGCTCGACACCTTCGTCGACTGGCTCACAGAGTCGGGCAGGCCGATCACCCGGGTCGACGACTACCACGACTGGCTGGAGCGCTTCCCTGCAAGGCTCTGCAGGCACTGCCCGAGTACCGCAGGCGGCACTCGCTCCTGCCCCTGCTGCACGCTTACGGCAGCTCCGGCCGAAGCGACCGGGGGCGCCATGGTCCCTGCTGAGCGGTTCCGCGCGGCGGTACAGGATACGGACCTCGGGTGGGACGGAGACATCCCTCACATCGGGCCGGAGCTCATCAAGAAATACCTCACCGATCTGGAGAGCCTTGGAATCCGAATCTGAGCACGCCCACTGGTCTTCAGCCCGGTCCCGCACCACATCCGATGTCGATCAGCCGCGAATGCAAGATCGAAAACCGTGTCATCCAAACAAAAGAATGATATAGCTGTTCTGACGGATTACTCACGCGTCCGACACGGTGGATTACTTCTCCCACAGCGGAACGTCGCTCGTCGGACGAGTAGAACTTCTACACTCGGGATGGATCGCGGTGACACAACTTGTGGACGGCGTGCAGCCGCTGGTGATGAATGTGGCGGGCATTGAGCTGTCCGGCCTCGCGGCCGAGCCCGCAGGGAGTCCCCGCGGGCTGGTCTTCGCACTGCACGGTGGCGGCTCCCGCGCCGCGTACTTCCACTCGCCGGTGGACCCCTCGGGGTCGCTCCTCGGGATCGCGGCGGCCCTCGGATGGCAAGCCGTGGCACTGGACCGGCGGATACGGGGCGTCGAGCGGCGACGCCTCGCCCGGCCTTGACGTACCGAAGCAAGCGAATCTGCTGCGGCAGGCGATCACCCAGCTCCGTGGGTCCGAGCCGCTGCCGGTCGTCCTGGTCGGCCACTCGCTCGGCGCGGTCACGGCGCTGCACCTGGCCAAGCTGTTCGACGAGACCCGGGACGGCAACGAGTTGGTGGCACTGGCGCTCGGCGGAGTACTCGCTGGCCTACACCGACGACCAGTCGGCCGGGATGCTTCTCATGGACACGACCAGCACAGTGGTGCGGCGCCCGCCGGGTCCGCGCCCGACCCCGGCAACCGGCCGGCCCGGCCGGCACCTGGCCGCAGACGCTTCTTGGCGAGCTGAAGACCGTAGTTTGGCCCGGTCCCGTCCGCGGAGTTCGAGGACGCGCGACCGCCCCGCCCACCGCACGGAAGCTACTCAGCGAGATGACCGTGCCGGTCCAGGTCGCCGTACCGGAGTTCGAGACCACGATGGAGTCGGCTCAAACCGTCCTCGACGCGGCTCCGCGCGGCGCTGGAGGGCGTGGGCGACTCGGAAGTCATCCTGGTGAAGGGTCCGGGCACAACCTGTCGTTGACCCACCAGGCCCGCGCCTACCACCTCCAGGTACTCGCATTCGCCGAAGCCACGCTCGCTGCGCGAGCGGAACATCGCCTCGCTCGCGAGTTGAGTCTCACTCTGCCATGCGCACACGGCCCGGGCCCTCTCGGGTCCGGGCCGTGTGCGCATGGGCCTCATGTAAACCATCGAGACCGGCGGCGAGCCCGTCGCGTGTTCTCGCGCAGCTCGCCGCCGGTGATGGGCCGTTCTGTCCTACGGTTCAGGGACGCACCCTGGCGGGCACCGTCTCACCCCAGGCCATGTGCACCACGGGACTCGAGTCTCCCCACCCGCTGGATGATCCCTCTCCTGCTGAGGGTTGGGCAGCGGCCGAGCCCCATGCGACCCAGCTCATGGGGCTTGCACTCCCAGGCCGTGCCATCAAGGTCGTAGTGGATACCGGTGCGCCAGGCACCGTCCTCCGTGAGGTCGATCCGGCCCGTGACGTTCCGCAAAGGAGATCTCGCCGCTGCTGGAGGAGACGACGCCCACACCGAACGACTTACCACCGAGGAGGAAGTGACCGACCTCGGTGGTGCCGTCGTCCCACCGCGTCGCCCACGAGTACCAGGACGTGTACTGCGCATCGTGCAACGGGTCCTTCTCGACGTAGAGCCGGCCGCCCGGGTACATGTACGCCTCCTCCCAGAACATGAAGCCGCGCACGGACTTGCCCAGCACGGTGCCCTCGACCTCCCAGGTCTGGGTGAGGTAAAGCAACGCCGCCTCGGGGCCGGGCAGGTACCACTGCAGGGCCGGGCAGTTGCGCGGCCTCGACGAGGTCGAGCACGCCTTCCTCGGTGTAAGAGAAGGTGTCAGGGGTCAACTCAAGACGCATGCCGCGCCTCGGCGTCGCCGCTCGGCGCCGAGAACCGTACGCCGTCGGGAAGCGCCTCGCGTCGCGCGAGGTCGCTAGGGACTGCGTCCTTGGGCTCGCGTCGCACGCGCAGTTCGCCGGTCGAAACACCCTCGGCGTCCACCGTGGACATCACAATGAGGCGACCACCGAGGCCGCGGCGCTCACCACTGCTCTCGGCGGCGAGATCGGCACCCGGCGTGAAGCGACGCATGAGGGAGAACATCGTCCCGTCGCGCGCGCGCAGGGTCCCCCAGACGTACCCGGCCTCACGAACCAGGCCCATGATCGGTGCATCGGACGCCCATTGCGCCGGGTCGATCTGCCGGGCGGAGGCGAGCGCCGCGGCGTTCAAGTCACCCGTCACCGGGAGTTCGTCGGTCAAAGATGCAGCCACAATGCGCTCTCTCTCGTCTCGCCGCGCGACCTCGCGCCGGGTACACAGTGGACCAAAAGCGCCGCCCAGGACGCTCAACCACTGGACACGTTAACAGTTATATTATTGAGTTTCTAGGCGCACGCAGACGCCCCACAGTCGCCGCCAGGAGAGCAACCATGCCCGAAACTCCCTTCAGTGCCGCCAAGCCAATCAGGCTGCGATCGTGATCGAGCCGTCCGGATTGGTGGTCACTTTCGCGGAACTTGAGGCGCGGTCGAACCGGGCTGCACACCTGTTCCGCGCACGCGGACTGGAGCGCGGTTCCCGTATCGCGATCCTCGCCGAGAACCGCGCGGAGTACCTGGAACTAGCCTGGGCCGCACAGCGGTCGGGGCTCTACTACGTGGGAGTGAACGTGCACTCACTCCCGCCGAGGCGCGGAGTACATCGTCCGCAACAGCGGAGCGAGCCTGGTCGTCGCGTCGGACACTCTGGGGGAACTAGCCGACGAGGCGCTGGCAGATCCCGAACTCGCGCCGGCCGGGCGGCTCATGCTCGGCACGCCCCGTGATGGCTGGGAAAGCTACGAGAGCGAGGTCGCACATCTGCCGGAGACCCCATAGCCGATCAGTCCGAGGGCGACTTCCTCCTCTACTCCTCCGGTACCACCGGGAGGCCGAAAGGCATCGAACGGCCCTGCCGGAAGGGCCATTGGGCAGCGCGCCCGACCGGCCGGGGCAGTGGCTGCGCGACCTGATGGGCTTCAAGCCGGGCGACGTGTACCTGTCCCCGCCCCGCTCTACCACTCACCGCGCCGCTGGCCTGGTCGATGAGCACACAACGCAACGGTGGCACCGCGGCGATCCTGGAGCGCTTCGACGCCGAGCTCGCGCTCGCCGTCATCGAGCAGCACCGGCGACGCACGGTCAGTGGGTGCCGACGATGTTCGCGCGTCTACTCAAGCTGCCGTCCGAGCTGCGCGACCGATACGACCGCTCCAGCATGCGGTACGCGATCCACTCCGCGGCGCCTGTCCCGTGGAGGTGAAGCGGGCGATGATCGAGCGGTGGGGCCGGTGTTGTTCTCGAGTTCTACTCAAGCACCGAGGGGGCCGGGGCCACGTCGATCATGTCGGAGGAATGGCTTCGCAAACCGGGGTCGGTGGGCAAGCCCCTGATGGGCCGGCCGTACATCCTCGACGACGACGGGACCGAGCTCCCGGTGGGCGAAGTCGGCACGATCTGGTTCGAGGGCGCCGTCGGCTTCTCCTACCACGACGACCCGGGCAAGACCGCCGCCGTGCACGACGCCCGGGGCAGGGCATCAGTCGGCGACGTCGGCTACCTGGACGAGGACGGGTACCTGTTCCTCAGCGACCGCCGCACCCACCTGATCATCTCCGGCGGCGTGAACATCTATCCACGGAGATCGAGGACGCGCTGCTGATGCATCCTCAGTCGCTGATCTCGGTGTGATCGGACCGCCCGATCCGGAGATGCGCGAACGCGTGGTCGCGATCGTGCAGCCGGAGGATCCTGCCGCGGCGGGGCCTGAACTGGCCGCGGAGCTCGTCGCGTTCGCCCGTACCAAACTGGGCGGGTACAAGGTGCCGCGCGACATCCGCTTCAGTGACAAACTGCCGCGCACCCCGACCGGCAAGATGCGCAAGCACGAATTGCGGGACCGCATGCTGCAAGCGTGAGCGGCGGCTCACGGAGGGTCGGCCATCAATTGCTAAAGTACTCTCCATTTGCGGCCCTCTATCAGAATGGCGGACGTCGATGACCACGCTCCGAGCGGAACCGCCTGCGCGCCCGACAGGACATCACCACTGCCGCGCTGACGCTGTTCATCGAGCAAGGCTACGAGGCGACGACTGGTCGAGCAGATCGCTCGTGCTGCCGGCCTGTCCAGCGCAACGGTGTTTCGGCACTTCCCGAGCAAGGAGGACATCCTGTTCGGCGACGAGGACTCCTCGGCCGAGGCGATGGTGCACCATGTAGCGCGCCGCACTGATCGGTCGATCGGCGTCGCGGCGCTCGCAGAGGGGGTCGGAAAGTTCGCCGCAGAACTGCAGGACGAGCGTACGCACGCGCTGACCCACCTGGTCACGACCAACCGGTCATTGGAGGCGCGGAGCCTGCGCATGCGCTTGCGCTGGGAACGCGACATCGCCCGACAACTCGCTTTCGAGGAGGGCGCGAGACCCTCCCTGGCGCACACCTTGATCGCTTCCATCGCCATCTCCTGCTTCAGCGCCGCGCTGCGCTACTGGGACAAGGACGACCCGTCGACCACACTCACCGACCTAGTGGCGCTCGCGTTCGCACAGCCGCTGTCGTACCGGCCCACACAGCCGAAGTCCGTCGGCATCGGACGCGGGACCAGGAGTGAGCTCGCCCGTCACGGCGCCCGCGACAGGCGGACTTCACATGTAACATCCGCCGGCCACTTCCCTACGGAGCCGGTGCCGTAACTGAACAGGTCGCTGGCCAGGAGTAGCGCGACAGAGCCGACCCCTGACGGCTCACCGCCCACTTCATCGGAATCCGCACAGTAGTCGCCTCCCACGCCTGTGCTGACATCGCCTGGGTCACGCCCCCGCGAATAGGGCGCTGGATGGCGCTGACCCGCACACCGTTGCCCGCCAGCCCCTTCGCGGCGCTGTAGTTGTCCTGCTCGATGGCGCCGGCCTTTTCCGCGATCGATGACATCGTGATGGCCGAGCCGCGGACCTCTCCATGCATCACAGTGCTGGCGGCGCGCGTGACCAGTCAGGAGCCGAAGACGTGCACACCGAGGACCGTCCGGAAGTCTCTCGGCAGTCATCTCTCAGCATCGTCCTGTCCCGTACAATCCCGGCGCTGTTGACCATGATGTCGACCGACCCAAAGCGCTTCCGTCTCGACGATCAGGGCGTCGACCGCATACTCGTCCGTGACGTCGCACCGACGCGACGCTCTGCCAAGACCGCGCCTGGGACTCGACAGCCTCGGCGTTCAGGTCGGCGAGCATCACCTGCGGGCCATACTCGACGAAGGTGTTCTCGATCGCCAGCCTCGAGCCTCTGGACCCCACCTCAGTGACCACTGCGACGCGCCCCGTCAGTTCTGGTAGCGAAACGTCTGCTTACTCCTCGCACATTGATGGATCAGTAATTGGATGTGCCGGAAGATCGAGCTTTGGCCTTGACCGCCGCCACTTGATACAAGGACAGGCAAAGCAGTAGAATCATATAACGATTTTCCTCTACGGCGACGACGGAGGCGCGATGACGGAGCTGTCGACTCCCGCGCACCGGTCCGAACAGAGCCCACAGCCGGGCGGACATGGTCCGGAGGCCCTGCGGATCCTCTCTGCAGCGTGGGCGGTCCTGCGGCGTTCACACTTCCGCTCCCTGAAGATCCGTCAGGTGCTGACCGCCTCCTACACCTCGGCCAGCAGCTTCTACCGGCTGTTTCCCAGCAAGTCGCACCTGATGCTTGCCCTCTTCGAGAACGAGATGAAGGCTGTCGATCAGCGGCTCAAAGCCGTGATCGATCCGACCGAACCCGCCATCGAGCAATTGCGTGCCCTGCTGAGGTTCAGCCTCGGCACCATGTACTCCCCGGCCCGCGCGGAGCACGCCCGACTCTTTCTCGACCGTGAACTGATCGAGGAACTGCCGGAGAGGTGTCCGGGCGCTGCACCGTGTCGCCGATACGCACATCGTGGCGATCCTCCGCCAGGGCGTGCGCGAAGGCGTCTTCCGCCAGGGCGATCCCAAGTCCGACGCGATGCTGATCCGTCACCTGGTCTGGGGCCTGCTCGACGACGGCCTCGCTGGCGCACCGCCGTATCAGGAGGAGGACCTCGCGGAACGGGTGCACGGCTTCGTCCTCGCCGCACCGCGACGACACTGGGCGAACTAGCGACAGCCCCCGGTCGAATGCCTGGGCACCACCACGAGCCGCACAACTGGTGCGGGTAATGGTCCGAGCAGTCTTTCGCGGTCCACTACCCGCACTTCGACGTGCCGGGGCGGTGGAGCCGACGTCCCCGGCCGCACCGCCCGTCCCATCACACGACGTTCAGCTGGTCTTCGCGGTCGCGGTGCCGGACACCACTGTCGCGCCGTCCTGGTTCTTCGTCACGATCGACAGGTGTGCCACCCCGTCCTCGACGGCGGTCACCGTGATCTCGGCCGTAAGTGTGTCACCGGGCCACACCTGGCTGGTGAAGCGGACACCGTACGACAGTAGGCGCTCCTCGCCGACCCAGTCGGTGAGCGCCCGGCCGGTCATACCCATCGTGAGCATCCCGTGGGCGAACACCCTGGATAACCGGCGACTTCGCGGGCGAAGCGCTCGTCGGTGTGCAGCGGGTTGTAGTCCCCGACGACCCCGGCGATACTGGACGAGACGCGTGCGGGTCAGGTCCTCCACCAGCACCGCCTCGCGGGTCTCCCCCGCCTTCAATGTGATGTCGGTGAGCGTCATGCCTTCTCCTCGTGCGGTACGCGCAGAACCGAGACAGCCGTCGCCGTCACGACGAGCTCGCCCGACTGGTCGCGGTAGTCGGTGATCATCTCAGCGAACTTCAGCGTTCCTGAGCGGCCCTTCTTCTCCCAGGTCTCGCCGTCCCGCTCCACGGCGGACAGCACATCGCCCACACGTACCGGCCGGTGATAGGTGTAGTGCTGCTCGGCGTGCAGCCGTCCGCCGCCATCGGGCATCTCGCCGGGACCACCACCGGAACCGAACCAGGACTTGCTGGTCGGGCGGAGCCGGTGACCCGGCTCGAACTGCGCGGAAGCTCTGGACGAACGTCGGCGGCGCGAACTCGACGTTCGCGGTGTCCGCCCGTCCTCTGCGTCGGCGTAGCCGACCGCGCGACGGAACATCAGAATGTGTCCGGCCTCGACCGGAAAACGCTCCACGGACATGTCTCTCCTCAACTCACCAAGGCCGACCGAGCTCGAACTCCCGCTCACCGAGACGGGGGGCTTCCTTCTTCAGCTCGGTGATCGTCCAGCGGTGATCGGTCTCAATCTTGTCCACGAGGGACCAGGGCTGGAACAGGTGCACCGCGCCGCCGTGGCAGTAGAACACCCGGCCCGCGATGGGGCACTGCTCCGTGGCGAGGTAGCCCACGAACGGGGCGATGTTGCCCGGGTGGTCCTGGTCGAACCCGTCACCGGCCTCGCCGAGGAACTGCTCGGTAAGTCGCGTGCGTGCGTTCGGGCAGATCGCGCTGAGGCGCACCCCGTACCGCTCGAGCTCCATCTGCGCGATCATCGTCATCGCCGCGATGCCGGACTTGGCGGCGCCATAGTTGGACCGCCCAGGGTTGCCGAAAAGACCTGAAGTAGAAGCAGTGTTGATGACGGAGGGCGACAGCGTCTTGCCCTCCTTGTGCGCGGCACGCCAGTACTGCGCGGCCGCCCGCAGGGTGAGGAAGTGCCCGCGCAGGTGCACACGGATCACGTCGTCGAAGTCCGAGTCGGACATGCCCACCACAAGCCTGTCGCGCAGGATGCCGGCGTTGTTCACGAGCACGTGCAGCTCACCGAAGGTGTCGATGGCCGTCTGGATGAGTCGCGCTGCGCCCTCGGGGTCGGTCACGTCGTCGCCGTTGGCCACGGCCTCGCCGCCGGCGGCCTTGATCTCGTCGACGACGGCCTGCGCGGCGGTCTTGTCCGAGCCCGCGCCGTCGGCGGCGCCACCTAGGTCGTTGACCACGACCTTTGCGCCCTCCGCCGCGAACAGCAGCGCATGCTCACGCCCGATGCCGCGACCGGCCCCGGTGATGACGGCGACGCGTGCGTCAAGTTCTCCCACGTGCATTCCTTTCTTCCGCGCCCTCAGGCGCTGGGTTCTTTGCCGACGACGGACTCGAACGACACACAGTCGCCGGGGCCGCCGCCGAGGTTGTGCGTCAGAGCGCGCTTGCGGCCCTGTGCGAGGCTCTCTCAACGCGCCGGCCCTCCAGTGCCTCACCGTGCGGTTGCAGCCAGACCTCGAACACCATCCGCAGGCTCGACGCTCCGGTCGGTGGCCGAACGTCTTCAGACCTCCGTCCGGGTTGACAGGCGGTTCACCAGCGAGGTCGAGCCCCCGCGTCTGGACGTTTCTCCGCGCCTGGTCCCGCTCGGAGAACCCGAGGTCCTCCATCAACATCAATTCGGTCGGGGATGAAGTAGTCGTGCACTCCTGCCATCGCCCGCTCGGCGCGCGGGTCCGTGACGCCTCGCCGGGGCGTACGCGTCCGCTGCCGACGCAGCAACCTCTGGGAATGTGGTGAAGTCATAGTCGAACATGTCCAGACCGTCGGCAGGAGTCGGCCGCGCTGCACATCGAGCAGACCCGCTCGGATAGAAGGTGTCGCTGACCGCAGTTCGCGCAGCTGGACGCAACGAGTCCGAACTTCCATCGCGAGCGCCGCTGGGGCGCGGCGCACGAGTGCTCGAAGTCGAGTCTGCGCGGCGGCTCGCGGTCCGGCATTCCGCTCCAGGAGTGGAGCGTCGGGTAACCCAACGAGTCGTTTGGGGAGGCCGCTTGGGCGGCAACCGAACGTGCGGGCGGCCACGAGCACCCCGTGGAGGTCGAGGGCTGCGCGCACGGCCGTCGCGATTGGACTACTCCGCGTACGGCGGCGAGAAGCAGCGAGCGCGCGGAGGAAGTAGGCGAGTCCTCGTCGTAACCCGCCACCGCACGAGTTCCCTTGTCCGCCGGTGCACCCAGCGGCTCGGTGATCGCGCCGCGGCGCAAACTGCAGTGGGGGACGCGCACAATGGGGACCAGACCAGCCATGCGAGATCTCCGACTTCCTTCCACGTGGTCAGCTCACCCGCATCATATAGATAAATCGGGTAGATAATTCAAGTAGCTGAAACCCCAGAGGGAAGCGACCGCGGACTATCGGGAACACCGTTCCTGCGCTGTCGCGTAGGTGTGCGGCTGGCCGGAAATTAGTGTCACAGCCGTCGTTAGCCCGATCGCTCCACCGGCCGCGGACGAGATCCGCGCCCCGGCATCCGCCTCGAGCATCCGGAGGTGCCCTCTCTTGTCCACCTCGGAAAACACTCCCGCACCCGTGCGGACTGCGGCTGAAGCCCCCAAGACCGAAGACATCCCGCCGTTGCGGCACTACCTCCCGCTCATGGTCGGGATGGTGCTGTTCGTCGAACTGAACGCCATGGTGCTGCAGATGACCGTGCCGGCCCTGAGCGACATGGCCAGGACCTTCGACGCGAGCGCACTGCCCTCGGGTACTCACCCTCATCAGCCTGGTCGGTGCGATGGTGCAGCCAATCGGCGGCAAGCTTGCAGATCGCTTCGGTTCGCGATACGTCATCCTCGGGGTCGCGGTGCTGTTCCTGGTGGGCAGCCTGCTGCTGCGCACTGACCACCAGCACCACAGTGCTCCTCCTCGGCCGTGTGCTCGAAGCTTCGGTCACTGGTGCTGGTACCCGTCGCCTACCGCGCATACCGGAGGCGCTGCCCGCGCGCTACCTCCCGATGGCGCTGGGCACCCTGGGCACAGGCTTCGCGCCTCGCGGCACTCTCATAGGCCCCATCGTCGCCGGCGCGCTCATCGACGGTTTCGGCTACCGGGCCCTGTTCTGGTTCTTCGTCGCCTATACGCTCGTCACCGCGCCGATCGTCTTCTTCACACTGCCGAAGACGAGCAACCGCACCGTGCAGCGCCTAGGCATCTCCAGCGGTGTCGCACTGGGCCTGGGGTCGGTGCTCTGCTGCTCGGACTCACCGAGGCGGCCTCCTGGGGATGGGCCTCGGGAAGACCGTCAGCTGCATCGTGGGCGGCATCGTTCTGCTCGGCGTGTTCGTCGTACTGAGCGCCGTCAGCGTGAGCCCATGCTCGACCTGAAGCTGCTGGCCAAGCCCGCAGTGTGGATGACACTACTGGTGGGCTTCTTCGGCCTGATGCCGGTGATCGCGTTCGCCTTCTCTCTCCCGCAGATGCTGGAGACACCCAAGTCGGCGGGGTTCAACTACGCCTTCGGTCTCGGCGCCCTGGCCGTCGGACTCGTCCAGATCCCCTACGGCCTGTTCGGCATGGTCTCAGGTCCCTGGGCGCGCGCGCTGGCACGCAGGGTGCCGATGCGGACCCTTCATCATGGCGGCCAGCTGCGTGCTCCTCATCGCGACCGTACTGCTCGCGTTGTTCCACAGACGGACCTGGTGGCGATCGCCGCCTGGACCGGCGCGACGGGCCTGGGCTTCGGCCTTTACGAGTGCGCAACCGGGCCTGATGGTGGAGGCCGTCGCAAGCCACACCGGCGTCAGCAGCGGACTCCAGATCGCGACGCACGCCATCGGCACCTCTGTGATGTCCGCGACGATCGGCGGCCTGCTGTCCCACAACGTCGTAGGCACCGTCGGCCATGGGCCGGTCTACGCGGACTCCGCCTTCACCACGATCTTCCTCATCGGCGCCGCGGGTGGCGTCATCGGCCTGATTCTCACGTTGGCGATGCGCCGCGGCCGGCAGCCCGCTACAGGTGGCGAGGTCGTCGCCCACTGACGGGACAGACCGACGCAGCAGCTGCAACCGGGTCTCCGCGCCGAAACCCTCTGGCCGCGGAGACTCGCTCTCCTCATGTCAGCTCCTGTCACCACTGTCATGGTATGTTAGGGAGAATGTCTCCCGACCTCTCCACCAGCGACGCAGACGAGGCCAAGGTCACTGCAGGCGCGAGTGACAGCGCAGCGCGGCGGCGGCTCCTCGTCCAGGACGGCATCGCACGAGCGGCGATCGAACTCTTCCTTGAGCACGGCTACGACGAGGTGTCGGTCGATCACATCGCCGAAGCCGCAGGCATGTCGCAGCGCACGCTTCTTCCGCTATTTCCCCGCCAGGACGGGGTTCTTCGCCGCTACCGCCATTCCCTGCGGCAGAACTGCTGAGCGCGCTCAGCGCGCCCGGAGTCCGAGGACCCGTCACGGCGCTGCGCGCCGCGTACGAGCAGACATCCATGTGGCACGCGACAGGTCCAGGATCCACGACATCGCGGTGGTGTCTCGCGGCGGCCGAAAAGCGACGTCATCGGGCCGAGGACATGGGCGGAGCGATCCTCGACGAGGCGGTCCCGCGCGAACTGTCCCGGCGCTTGCACATCCCGGGGACGACGCACGCGCGGCGGTCACTCGCGGCAGCGGTCTCCGCAGCAGCCCTCATCGGCTGGAACCGGTGGTCGCCTCTCAGGGAGGAAGAACCCCTCCACGTACGTCAGCGGCCGCCATCGACATGCTGGACCTGCACGACTCAGGCACCACAAGCTTTCGACGCGGGCGCCGCGCATACGAGGACCGCCGCCGCAAGAACAATCCCTTGCGGCGGCGGTCTCGTATGCGCGGTTACTTCGCAGGCGGTCCGCCGATGTGCGGAACCAGGTCATGCGGGTCCTGCAATCCGCGGAGAACTCCTCGTGCTGGTCGAGCCGCAGGCGGGCCAGTTCGAGTACCTCGGGTACGTATGGGCCAGTGTGGCACCGGACTCGACGCCGCGTCGAGACACAACCGCGCAGCCTCTTCCGGGGTCACCGCGCCTTCAGCGCCGACTGCCGACGTACTCATTGTTGTCCGCGGCGGCCAGCGGCATCGGGGTCAGCATTCCCTTGGGACAGAAGACGCGTCGTCTCGACACCGCGGCGGCCGTAGGTCATCGCCAGCCACTCGATGGCCGCAAGCTCGGCGTGCTTGGTCACCGAATAGGCAAGCAGAGACCGGGTTACTGGTCAACGCGTTCGCCGAGGACACGGCCACGAAGTGTCCGCTGCCGCGTCCGAGCCAGCCCGGCAACAGCGCCCGACGCCGCCCACACTGCGACATCACGTGCAGCCGCGCATTCCGTCGTAGATCTGCTCGTCGGAGAGCGGGTCGCTCTCGCGCCGATGCCCGCGTTCGCGATCCAGATGTCGGTCTGCCGTACTCCTTCTCGGCGGCCTCTCGGCCGCCGACCGCGCGGCCTCGGTCGCCGGTCCGCCGAGACCGCCACGCTCGCAGTTCAGGCGGCAGCCGGCGCTCGGCACGGTCGCCACCAGGTCCACGCCACAACGCGCCGCCCGCGTGCCGCTTCGCACCGCGAACGGGCGATTTCGCGCAAGTCCCTGACCCGCCCCGGTAACGGTGACGACCGCGCCTTCACACCTCATCGAACTGTCCTTTCTCCGCGGTGACTTCGACCAGCACTTTCCCCAACGCCTCCCGGTCCGCGAGGCAGCGAAGGGCCGCCGCGGCGTAGAGGCAGCGCGAGCGGGCGCCGATGTGTGGCCTGGCGGCTCCCTTCGCCATCAGGTCGCGCGCAGCTCGTCCCGGCCCGCCGCGTAGGCCTCCGAGCACGCTCCGGGAACGTCCGCATCTCCGCCGCCTGCGACGAAGTGACTCCCTGAGCAGCACCAGGTTCCAAAGCGGGATCGCCGGGATCTCACCGGAGGCGAACCCGATGGTCACGAACCGGCCCCCGGCCGCGGCGCGCGCGGCTGCTGCAGCTCCGCGAGCGGCCCTACCGACCGGGTCCACGACCACGTCGCGCCGCCGCCGGTGATTTCCTTGATTCGGGCGCGCGGGTCTTCCTCGCCGTGGTCGATGACCGCATCTGCGCCCCCGGCGGCCTGCGGAACTCCCGCTTGCGCTCTCCTGCGACAACGGCGCGATCGTGCGCGCGCCGAGCAGCCGCGCCGCGTCGCGTCGTCGCCGAACCGATCCGCCGCCGCACCGAGCACGACGACCCGCTCCCCGGCCGCACGCGCGCGAGCCGAGCGGAGCGAGTGGTAGGCGGTGCCGGTAGGTGACCCCGGCCGCGGCCGCTTCGGCGAAGTCCATCGCCTCCGGGACCGGAGCTCGCGCGTCGGCGGCGGCGGGGATCAGCCCGCTCGGCGAAGCCTCCCGCCGTTGAGAACACCCGAGACCCGCTGCCCCACCGTATAGTGCGCTCGGGGCCGACGCCGCTGACGACGCCGGCGATCTCTCCGCCGGGCACGAACGGCGCGGCATCGGTACTGATACGCGTTGCGCATCAGCAGCAGGTCCGGGAAGTTGGCCGCCGCGGCACGCACGTCGACCACGATCTCTGCCATCCCCGGCGACCGGGTCGGGCATGACTCGGTGAGCGCCAGGTCTCGGGCGGCCCTACTCCCCAGCGCGCACCATTGCGAGCATGTGCCCGTCCTCCCTCAGTTCCCCTCCGCGGCCTGCTCGGCGAGCGCGTCCGCATGCTTGGCGCGCGCCGCCTCGACCCGTGCCGGAAGCCACTCGGTCGGCAGGTCGCCCGGCGCGGGCTGGTGATCAGCGCAGGATGAGCGTGCCGCCGATGTCACGTGGGACTCCGTCGGGCCGTCCCAGATTCCGTAGCCGGGTGCGAGCTGCCGCATGCCGCCGAACGGCATCTCGTTCGACACACCCAGCGCGCCGTGCAGGTGCATCGCGCGCTCAGTGACGTCGTGCGCGACTGCGAGCGGACAGCGCCTTCGCCACCGCGATGTCGGCGCACATCCGCCGCTGTAGCCGTGGCCCTGGTCGATGCGCCAGGCCGTACGCAGCACGAAGAGGCTGGAACTGTTCGATCTGCGCGTAGGAGTCGGCGATCGCCAGCTGGACCAGCTGCTGGTCGGCGAGCAACGCTGCGCGCGTGGTCCGGCTCGGCACGCGCTCACACGCCATGTCGAGGCGTGCTTCGCCTGCCCGACCGCCCGCATCGCGTGGTGGATACGCCCGCCGACAGGCGAGTCTGCGCTATCTCGAAGCCCTGCCCCGGTTCGCCGAGCGGTCCCTCGGCCGGGACGCGCACGTTCTCGTACCGGACCAGCGCGTGGTCCATGGCTTCCTCGGGCTCACCCATGTGCGGGTTCGGCGGGCCGTGACGATGCCCGGCGTGTCGCGCGGCACGAGGAACATCGACATGCGGTGGTGCGGATCGGCGTCGAAGTCGGTCACGCCGCTCACAATGAGAAGGCCGCGTGCTCGGAGTTCGAGGTGAAGAACTTCTCCCCGTTGATGACCCAGTCGTCGCGTCGCGCACAGCTGCGCACTGGAAGGCGAGCGGATCCGGCGGCGCCACCCTGCGGTTCGGTCATTGAGAACGCGGAGAACAACTCGCCGTCCAGCAGCGGCTGCGGGTACCGCGCGCGCGCTGCTCCGGCGTGCCGTAGTGCGCGATCACCTCGGCGTTGCCGTGTCGGGTCCCTGGACCCCGAAGATCGTCGGCCCCCACTGGAACGGGAGATGATCTCGTTCATCAGACTGAGCTTGAGCCTGGCCGAAGCCCCGGCCGCCGAGCTCGGGACCCAGGTGGCGAGCCCGCAGCCCGCGGTCACTTGTTACCCGCTGCTTCAGCGGGTCGATCACCTGCCTGCGAGCCACGCTGGCGGAACCCGGTGGTCGTAGTGCGACCACAGCAGGTCGAGCGGCGCCACTTCCTCGACGACGAACTCAGCGCATCCACTGAAGTTGCTTCTCGAACTCCGGTTCAGTGCTGAAGTCCCACATATGTCTTCTCCTCAGGACATCTGCCGGTACGCGCCGCCATCGACGCGGATCAGGGTTCCACGTCACGAACGACGACGCGCCTCGGTCGCGAGCCACAACGCGGGCCACGAAGTCCCCGGGCACGCCGGGGCGGAGCCAGCGGGATCGCGCGCCGAGCAGCGGACGCGCACGGACTTCCGCCGGCCATGCGGCCGCGATGTCGTGTCGACGGCGCCGGGCAGGATCGCGTTGACCCGTACCGCAGGCGCGAGCTCCCCGACAGGCCGACGGTGAGCGCGTTGAGGCCCGGCCTTGGCGCAGGCATAGACCGGTTCGTCGGCACCGGGGCGCGGCGAGCCGATGGTGCTGATGTTGATGATCGACCCGCTGCCCGCCTCTGCCGATGCGCTCCCCGAGCCGGATCGAGAGCCTGACGGTCCCTTGAGGTTCACCGGAGACCTTGTCGATAGTACGCCTCGTCGATGGTGCCGACACCCTCGTGCCGGGGCGACACATCCTGCGTTGTTGACCAGCACGTCACACCGGCCGAACTCGTTCAGCACGGTGTCCCCGAGCCGGTCGCTGTCCTCCCAGCGCGCCGCGTGATAAGCCACCGGCAGCGCACGGACGCCGTACTTCGCCGACAGCTTCTGAGCCACCGCCTCGCAGTTGGCGAGTTTGCGGCTCGCAATGACGACATCGGCGCCCGCGTCGGCGAAACCCTCCGCGATCGCCAGACCGATGCCGCGGCTGCCCCCTGTGACGACCGCGACCTTGCCGCTCAGCTCGCCGCTCACACCCGCTCGCCTCGGGCGAAGGCGGCCGCACCGCGGGTCAGCCGTGGTACCAGCGCGAACATCTGGCTATTTTCGTCGGGCACGCCGGCCTTGTGGTCACGCGCGTACCGGCCTTCGAGTATCACCGCCAGCTTGAACAGTGCCAGCGTCTCGTAGTACGCCAGCGCCGACAGGTCGCGACCGGACCGCTCGGCGTACCGGGCGGCCAACTCGGCGCGTGTCGGGTAGTGCTCACTGCCGCCCGCCTGCAGCCCGATGATCGACTCCTCGCCCGGGTCGGTCCACCGCGCCAGCAGGTGACCGATGTCGAGCAGCGGATCGCCGATCGTCCCGGTGTCCCAGTCGACGATTGCGGCCAGCCGTGCCGGCGCGTCCGGCGCGACCATCACATTGAACGGGCTGTAGTCCCCGTGCAGGATCGCCGCGGGACTCATCTCGGGCCGGTTCTTCTCCAGCCAGTCCATGAGGAATTCCAGTTCGGGCAGGTCACGCACCCGGTAGCGGTCCAGCTGCGCGAGCCAGCGCGACACCTGCCGCTCCAGGAAGCCGTCCGGCCTACCCAGTCCCTCCAGGCCGCCAGCCCGCCAGTCGACCGCGGCGAGGCTGACCAGTCCGTCCACATAGGACTCAGCGAGGCCGCGCCGCAGCGCTGGGTCGGACACGAACGGCTCCGGCAGCTCGAAACCCGGCGTGAACCCGTCGACCTTGTCCATGATCAGGAACGGGCTGCCGAGCACCGAGGTGTCTTCGCACAGCAGGTGCACGTGCGGATGTGGTACGTCGGTGCCCTCCAGCGCGCGCAGGATCCGGTATTCGCGCGCCATGTTGGAGGCGCTCTTGTCGTTGAGCACCGCCGGCGGGCGCCGCAGCACCCACGCGCGCTCGCCCCGGCGCAGCTCGAACAACGCGTTGGCCACACCCACGTCCGTGCCGATGCGACGCGCGGTCAACATCTCCTCGGACGGGCCCAACCGGTCGCCGAGCCAGTCCGAAAGTGCTTGAAGGTCCAGTTCCACATCGGACCCCGCTGTCCCCGCCATCGCGCCTCCTTCGCGCTTGCCAACTGTCACACGTCGACACTAATGACAGCCTCTGTCACGGTCAACAACGTATACAGCTAACTTTTTGAACGGATAGAGATAACGACTGGAAGGGGAGCCCCGCCGCGCCCGCAAACACGCGTGGGGGAGCCGGGAAGTTTCCCGGCTCCCCCATCCCCCGCAGGGTCCGTCAGACGTGGCCACCTTCTGACAGCTGGTCGATTTCGGCACCGGAGTACCCCAGCTCCGCCAGGACCTCCCGAGTATGCTGACCCAGGTCCGGCGCGGGCCGCCGCACGGAGTACGGCTGCCCGGCTACACGCCCGGCCTCACCGACGTACGTGAACTCCCCGACATCCGGGAACTCCTGGGTGTGAATGACACCACGGGTCGCGAGGTGTACATCCTTCTGTGCCTCGACGATCGAGCGGTAGGCGGGGCCCATCGGCACGTTGTGCTCGATCGCCAGCGCCATCCAGTCGGCGAGCGACCGCTTGTGGAAGATTGCCTGCAACTGGTGCCGCAGCTCGTCCTCGCCCGTGCCGTAGTCGACGATGGCCTCCTCACCGGCCTTCCCCTCCGCCATGTCGGGCCGGTCGATCGCCACGCAGAACTTGCGCCAGAACTTCGGCTCAATCGCGCAGAACAGCAGGACCTGTCCGTCCTCCGTCTCGTAGAACTGATAGCGCGCGCCGGACATGCCGCCCTCGTCCATGGGCGGCAGCTGCTCTCGGGCCCCGATGCGGTGGTCGTTTAGCGCATAGACCGCCGACGTCCAGGCCTGCGCGATGACACCGTCGGTGCCGGCGACGTCGATGAACGCGCCCAAACCGGTGCGCTCGCGCTGCACGAGCGCGGCGGCCACGTGGTAGGCGGCGTGGATCGCGCCGGCCGCCGTGCTCTCGCCGCCCTGACTCATCCCGCCGAACGAAGACACGACGCGCTGCGGCCGCATGAAGCCGTCCTCACCGAGCTCGCGCGGGAACGCGGCGGCCAACGCATCCATCATCTGGCCGTGGGTGGGGATGTGTGCGTAAGGGCCGTCGCTGCCATAGCCGGTGTACTGGCAATAGACGATGTCGGGCTTCTGCTTCTGCTGCTCTGCGTAGCCCACACCTAGCTTGTCCATCGTCCCCGAGACGTACCCGTCGACGAAGACGTCCGCGGAACGGACCAGCTTCCAGAAGACTTCGCGTCCGGCCTCCGACCGCAGGTTGACGGTGACGCTGCGCTTACCCCGGTTGACCTGCATGTGCGCCGGGCTGCGGCCCGGCGTGACCTGACCGAGCATGTGACGCAGGTAGTCACCCGCGCCGGGCGACTCGATCTTGATCACCTCGGCGCCGAGGTCGGCGAGATGCCCGCCGAGACTGTCGCCGTTCAGCAGCGCCGCGGACTCGACAACGCGGATTCCAGCAAGCAGTTCAGACATGAGAGCGCTCCTAGAATCCCATCGAACGGCCGATGAGATCCTTCATGATCTCGTTGGTCCCGCCGTACACCCTCTGCACTCGGGCGTCGCGCCACATGCGGGCGATCTCGTATTCGTTCATGTAGCCGTAGCCGCCGTGCAGTTGGAGGCATCGGTCCAGAATCTCCCACTGCGTCTCGGTGGTCCACCACTTCGCCCCGGCGGCCTCCTCCGAGGTCAGTTCACCGGCGTTCACCTTGACGATGCACTGGTCCAGGTACGTCTGCATGACCTCGATCTTGGTCTGCATCTCGGCGAGCGCATGCCGGTTGACCTGGAAGTTGCCGATCGGCTGCCCGAACGCCTCGCGCTCGCGGGCGTACTCCAGTGTCAGGTTGAAGGCGCGCCGCGAACCTGCGACCGCGTGCACGGCGATACCCAGGCGCTCCTTGGGCAGGTTCCGCATCAGGTGGTAGAAGCCCCTGTTCTCCTCGCCCACCAGGTTCTCGACCGGCACACGGACGTCCTCGAAATGCAGCTCCGACGTGTCGGCCGAGTGCTGGCCGATCTTGTCCAGCTTGCGCCCCTTGGTGAACCCCGGCATGCCCTCCTCGACGACGATCAGGCTGATGCCCTTGTGACCGGCCGACGGGTCGGTCTTGCACGCCACCAGGACCAGGTCAGACAACAGACCGTTGGAGATGAAGGTCTTCGAGCCGTTGATGACGTAGTGGTCACCGTCACGCTTGGCCGTGGTGCGGATGTTGCGGACATCGGAGCCCGCTCCCGGCTCGGACATCGCGATCGCCGTAATGAGCTCGCCCGACACGAAGCCCGGCAACCATCGCTGCTTCTGCTCATGGGTGGTGAGGTCGACGAAGTACGGCGCGAGGATGTCGTTTTGGACGCCGAAGCCCACACCGACCGAGCCGGTGAGCCAATACTCCTCGTTCAGGATGGTGTTGAACCGGAAGTCGCGGACTCCCTGCCCGCCGAACTCCTCGGGCACCTCCCAGCCCAGCAGACCCTGCCGACCGGCCTTGCGCCACACCTCCTTGCCGGTGTTGCCCTTCTTCTCCCACTCATCGACGTGAGGCACGCACTCCTTCTCGAAGAAGGTGCGCGCGGTCTCCCGGAACTGCTCGTGCTCCGGCTCGAAGATCGCTCGCTTCATCGACGTCATCGTCCTTTCCCGGGCTCAGGAGGCAGTCGGCGTGCAGACTCACGCTGTACGCCGACGCATTGCACTGGATCTGGCTGATACCGAAGGGGATCGCCGCTCGGGCGAAGTCCGGCACCGGCACGATCGGACACTACTTGTTTTATTTAACTTATTATACTGTAGCTGTCATGATTGGAAAGGCCTCGGGCAGGCGCACACGCCGCCGAACCGGCGGCTCGCGAGCCGCTGGAGAGCCCAAGCCCCCCCTCCGCATCGAAAGGAACCGGACCATGAGCCCGACAAAGCTCCAGGGGCCACTCACTGGCGTACGAGTCGTCGAGCTCGCGGGCATCGGCCCCGGCCCGCACGCGGCCATGGTGCTCGCCGATCTCGGTGCGGATGTCGTACGGGTGGAGAGCCGCACCGAAGGCCTTTCCCTGGGCGAGCAGGTGACGGATCCGGCCCTGCGTGGACGCCGTATCGTGACCGCGGACCTCAAGGACGACGACGAGCGTGCGACCGTACTGCACCTCATCTCGAACGCGGACGTACTCCTGGAAGGATTCCGCCCCGGCGTCGCGGAGCGCCTGGGCGTGGGTCCGCAGGAATGTCACGCGCGCAACGCCCGGCTCGTGTACGCACGGATGACCGGCTACGGCCAGGACGGCCCGCTTGCCGCACGCGCCGGGCACGACATCAACTACATCTCGCTCACCGGCGCCCTGCACACCATCGGTCGCGCCGGCGGGCAACCAGTCGTCCCGCTCAATCTGGTGGGTGACTTCGGCGGCGGGTCGATGCTCGTCGTCATCGGCATCCTGGCCGCGCTGCGGGAAGCGGACCGCTCGGGCGAGGGCCAGGTGGTCGACGCGGCGATGGTGGACGGAAGTTCGCTGCTGATGCAG
Source organism: Streptomyces sp. KL116D (assembly GCF_030766975.1). Taxonomy (NCBI): domain Bacteria; kingdom Bacillati; phylum Actinomycetota; class Actinomycetes; order Kitasatosporales; family Streptomycetaceae; genus Streptomyces; species Streptomyces sp. KL116D. Next base: position 49,763 of record NZ_JASERH010000108.1, read on the forward strand.
ATGACCTGGTTCATGCGGGCTTGCAAGATGTGGACGGACGAACGCGAGAGCAACCTCCTGGACGGTGGCGCGCCGTTCTACGACACGTACACCTGCTCGGACGGCAAGTATGTCGCCGTCGGCGCCGTGGAGGCGCAGTTCTACCGCGCACTGCTTGCCGGACTCGGCATCTCGGAGGAGGGGTTGCCGGGGCAGTACGACTCGAGCGGATGGCCGATCGTGAAGGCCCGGATCGCGGGCGCGTTCGCGACAAAGCCGCGCGACGAATGGGTCGAGGTCTTCACAGGCGTCGACGCCTGTGTCACACCGGTACTCACACTCAGCGAGGTGCAGGAGCACCCGCACATCGCCGAGCGTTCGACTGTGGTTACCCGCAACGGCATCACGCAGGCCGCACCCGCGCCACGCTTCTCGCGCACGCCCGCTCAACTGCCGCCCGAGCCACACGAGACCGAAGCCAGGGACGTACTGACCGAATGGCGGGAACAGGGACGCTGACACCGCAACCACTCGCCCCCCATATAGCGTAATTATCTATATACTTAAGCTATGGTATCGAAGAGCTTGACCGCTGACGAAGCGTTGTCCTCGCTGACACATCGCCTGAGGAATACGTCCGTCGAGGTCGGTATCGGCCTCGACGTGGTGGACATGCTCCCCGGCCAGGTCGATCTGCGGCTCCCTCTGAGGCCCGGGTACGTGTCGGCGGACGGCAGGATCGCTCCGGTCGTCTCGGCGATCGTGGCGGACGTCTCCGTCGGCGTTCCCGCGTTCGCTCCGGTGTCCGAGTCTCCGAGCGGTGTCACCGTCGAACTCCGGCTGGATCACGTCGCCGCCCTGGCACCCACGGCGCGTCATCTGGAGATCAGGGGACGCTCGCTCGGACTCGGAAGCGAGACGGGTACCGGGCGGGCAGAGGTCCGTGACGACCTCGGCAATCTCGTGGCCCACGCCGTCGGCCTGCTGGCCATCGACAGACCCGACTCGGCCTATGACCCTGGCGTCGTCTCCGTGCCAGTCCATCCGTTCGACGCGACAAGGATCGTGCCGGTTGCGCAGGCCGACGGAACGGCGTGCGTGGACGTCTCCCCCGGCATGCTGAACCGGCGCGGAACCGTCCACGGCGGTGTACTCATGGGCCTGGCCGGCGAGGCGCAGGAACTCTTCCTCGGCCCGGACCCGGGACGGCGCCGACTGCAGCTGTCGACGACCTATCTCCGGCCCGCCTCGGGCGAGGGTCGCCTGCTGCTGCGCTCGGAATTCTCGCGACGCGGACGGCGGGTCTGCGCAGTACGGACCGAGATATTCGACGTCCGCGACAAGCTCGTCGCCGTGGCACACGGCACCAGCGGGCGAGCACAGCGCTGACCACCGGCAGAAAGGCAGCAGCCATGCTCGATGGAATTCGGGTCGTCGACGTGAGCCGCGTGATCGCCGGCCCGTTCGCCACCCGCATACTCGCGGACCTCGGCGCCGAAGTGATCAAGGTCGAGCAGCCCGGCAGCGGCGACGAGACACGGGCTTGGATCAGAGGGGACATCGCCGGCGAGCCGACCAGTCCGGCCTTCGCGACGTTCAACCCGGGCAAGAAGAGCATCGCGCTCAACCTCAAGCACATCCCAGCCCGGGACGCGCTGGTCCGCCTGGCCGAGTCGGCGGACGTCTTCATCCACAACTTCCGTCCGGGCGTGGTCGAGCAGCTCGGCATCGACGCGGACACACTGCGCGCCCGCAATCCGCGCCTGGTCTACTGCGGGATTTCCGGCTTCGGGGAGACCGGGCCACTCGCCCGCAGGCCAGGCAATGACGTGATCGCACAGGCGTACGGCGGGCTGATGGGCATGCTCGGCGAGCCCGGTCGCCCTCCGGTGCGGTGCGTGGCGCCGGTCGGGGATCTCAACGCCGGGTACAACGCGGTCGTAGGGATCCTCGGCGCGCTCCTGGGACGGGAGCGCTCAGGGACCGGCGCGACGATCAGTACCTCGCTGTACGAGTCGGTGATGGGCATGATGGGCCATTACTTGACCGACTACCTCGCCACCGGGGAGGCAGTCGGGCGCCTGGGATCCCGGAACAGATTCGCCCAGCCCAACCAGGCCTTCCCCACAGCGGACGGCTACGTCGTCGTCTCGGCTGTCAACGACGCCATGTGGCGGAGGGCGGCTGCGGCCCTGGATGCTCCGGAGCTGGCTGACGATCCGAAATTCGCGACGCAGCCGGAGCGCGTGGCAAACCAGGGCGAGCTGATTCGTCTGATGGAGGGGATCACCCGGCGTCGACCGTCCGCCCACTGGGTGGACAGCTTCGACCGGGCCGATGTGCTGTGCGCGCCCATCCAGTCCATCGACGCCGTCGTAACCGACGAGCAGGCACGCGAGTTGGGCATTCTCACGGAGACGCAGACCGAAAACGGTGAGACACGGATCCCGATCGTCGCCCGTCAGTACCAGGTGGACGGTGAGCGCGGGCAGCCCGGCCGGCTGCCCGGACTGGGCGAGCACACCGCCGAGGTCCTCGGTGAACTGGGTTACACGGCCGCGGAGATCGACCTGATCTCCTCCACGGGTCCGGCCTGCTGATCCGAGGACGACGTCGTCCCGCCTCATCAGCCCCGCAGCTTCCGCCCTCCACCGGCACACGCTAGTATCAGTTAGATAAATAAGCTTTTTTAAGGAAGCGGAGGAAAACCCATGGGCATATTGGACGGGAAAGTCGCCATCGTCACCGGCGGTGGTCGTGGATTGGGGCGCGCACACTGCCTGGCCCTCGCGGAGGCCGGTGCGGCAGTGGTGGTCAACGACCTTGGCGGTGGCCTCCACGGTGAGACGACCGGTGACTCACCGGCCGACCAGGTCGTCGCGGAGATCACCAAGGCCGGCGGCCGCGCCGTAGCCAACGGCGCCTCGGTGAGCGATTGGGACGCCATGGCCGCCTTGGTCGGCGACACCGTAAGGGAGTTCGGTCGACTGGACATCGTGGTCAACAACGCGGGCATCGTCCGCGACCGCATGATCTTCTCGATGGAGGAGGCGGACTTCGACGCGGTGCTCGCCGTCCACCTCAAGGGCACCTTCGCCCTTACCCGACACGCCTGCGCGTACTGGCGTGCCGCGCACAAGCGAGGCGAGAAGGTCACCGGCCGCGTCATCAGCACGACCTCCGGCGTCGGTCTCTTCGGAACCGTCGGCCAGACCAACTACGGTTCGGCCAAGGCCGCGATCGCCGGTCTCACCCAGTGCGTCGCCCTGGAGATGCGCAAGTACGGGGTGACGGCCAATGCCATCTCCCCCATCGCAACCACCCGCATGACCGAGGGCCTGCCCGTGGGCGAATCACAGACCGGCGCCGACGGGTTCGACCCACGCGACCCGGCGAACGCCTCAGGTGTCGTGGCCTACCTCGCCTCCGATGCGGCCGCGTGGGTCACCGGCCAGGTGTTGCGGGTCGACGGCAACACCCTCAACCGGATGGCGAGCTGGAGCGTCGCCGCACAGCACCGCAGCAGCGACGGCGGCATCCTCACCGCCGACGAGCTGGTGGCGGCCGTTCCCCAGATGTACGGCGCGGCCCCGACCGGCCGACCCGTCGTCCGACAGATCTGAGGGGACGGGGGACGACGGCTATGAGGAAGGACATGGACGGCAAGGACGTTGCGGCCTTGCTGCTGCGCGGCACCCTGGGCCCGATGCTGTTCGCCCACGGCCGCAACAAGGTGGCCGGGGGCCTGGACGGCACGACCGGCTGGTTCGAGGCGCTGGGCCTCCGCCCGGCGCGCACGCACGCAGTGATGGCCGCGGCCACCGAGATCGGCGCGGGGGCGGCCATTACCGCCGGGGTCGCGGGACCGCTGCCGGCCGCGGCGGCGGTCGGCCTGATGGTGGTCGCCGCGCGGACCGACCACCGAGGCAAGGGCTTCTTCGTCTTCAAGGGCGGCTGGGAGTACACGGGGGTCGTGGCGGGCGCGAGCGTCGCGCTGGCCGCACTGGGCAACGGTCGGGTCTCGCTCGACCGCCTGCTTGGACGGTCGACGCGGGGCGGAACTCGCAGCGCCGTCGCGGCAGCGGGTCTGGGCTGCGCCGCCGCGGCCGCACTACTGGCCGCGTGCTATCGCCCCGACAACCCGGAGGCCGAGGACAGCAAGCGGGCCGAAGAGGACCAGTTCCCGGACACGGCCTAGACACGGGGCGCGCCTGGCCGTGCGCCCCTCCGCCCGCTCCTCGGGCCATCCTTCGGCGCCCGATGCGAAAAGTCTCCAGAACACTGGTTCAACCTCTAGGAGGGCAGTCTCCATGCCCAGCGACCAGACCACCTTGGCCTCCGACGGAGCTCCGGACGAGTCCCTGCTGCCGCCGCGCAACGCCTGCGGGGTTGCCCTCTGCGGCACCTGTACACCTGCCTCCGCCTGCCGCCTGGGTGTGCTCAGCGAGCGGCTCGAGGACGACGGCTCAGCCGTCTTCAGCGTGGTCTGCCCTGCCGACCAAGAGGGCGGCCCGGGAGTGGCGCACGGCGGCTGGACCGCTTCGGTCCTCGACGAGTGCCTGGGCCACCTCCCGCTGCTGCGCGGCACGACGACGGTCACCGCCGAATTGACCGTGAGCTACGTCAAACCGGTGAGCGTCGGGGCTCCCCTCGAGGTGCGGGCGTGGCTGGACAAGCAGGAAGGGTCCCGCTGGTTCCTCCGAGGCGAGCTGGCCCTCCTGCCCGGCGGCGCCCCGCTCGCCCGGGCCTCCGGCATTTGGGTCGCCCGGGACCGTAGCCACTTCACCCGCCATCAGCGCTGGATGGCGGAGCAGCACGAGCAGCAGACGAACGGAGAAGCTTGATGAAATACGAGGACTTCGCCCCAGACCTACTGGTGACGGCCGAGGGACCGCTCCGGCTCGTCGAGCTCAATCGGCCCGAGCAGCTCAACTCGATGAGCGATCTGCTGCACAGCGGACTCGCCGCGCTCTGGGACCTGCTGGCGGACGACGAGGAGGCTCGGGCCGTCATCGTCACCGGACGCGGGCGCGCCTTCAGCGCCGGTGGCAACTTCGAGGTGATGACCCGCGTCCAGCGGGACGCCGGCTTCCGCGAGCAGAACGTGCTGGAGGCCCGCCGGATCGTGACCGGCATGCTGCGCTGTCCCGTCCCGGTCATCGCGGCGGTGAACGGCCCGGCCGTCGGCCTCGGGACGAGCCTCGCGCTCCTGAGCGACCTTGTGCTCGTCTCGGAGGAGGCCTACTTCGCCGATCCGCATCTGGGCGTCGGCCTGGTCCCCGGGGACGGGGGCGCGCTCGCGCTCCCGCTGCTGGTCGGGCCGCAGCGGGCCAAGGAACTGCTGTTCTTCGGTTCGCGGGTGAACCCGGAGGACGCCGTCCGGCTGGGCCTGGCGAACCGTGTCGTAGCGCCCGACAAGCTGCTCGCCGAGGCCCGCGAGCTCGGGAACCGGCTCGCTGAGCTGCCGGTGCAGGCAGTGCGGGACACCAAGAGGCTGGTCAACCTGCACATGGAGCAGGCCGCGGCGACCGTCCTCGAGCCCTCGCTGTTGGCGGAGCGCCAGAGCATGACCTCCGCCGAGCACATCGAGCTGGTGTCGCAGCTCATCGCCCGCAGCAAGAAGAAGGCCGCGTCGAACAAGGACAAGGCAAAGTGAGCGCGGCCGGCGAGGTGGAGTTCGCGGGCAAGGTGGCCCTGGTCACCGCGGCCGCCGGCAAGGGCATCGGCCAGGCGGTATGCCGAAGGCTCGCGGACGGAGGCGCGACGGTGGTGGTCACCGACCGCCATCCCGGGCGTACCGAGGAGGTCGCGGCCGCGATCGCCAAGGACTATCCGCAGGCCCAGGTGATCGGACTCCCGCTGGACGTCGCGGACCGCGCGGCCATCGACCGAGCGGTGGACACCGCGGTCGAACGCTTCGGGTCGATCGACATCCTGGTGAACAACGCGGCGGTCAACGTGGTCGCCCCAATCTTCGAGTACGACCCTGACACCTGGGACTGGGTGGTCCAGGTCAACCTGACCGGGCCCTGGTACCTCTGCCGCAGGATCATGCCGCTGATGCGAGATCACGGTGCCGGCACCGTTGTGAACATTGGCAGCTACGCGCCCGACGTGGGCGGCAACGGGATCGAGGCGCCGTACGCCGCCACCAAGGGTGCGCTCAACGTCCTCACCCGCAGCTGCGCGCACGAGGGCGGACCTCACGGCATACGGGTCAACTGCGTATCCATGGGCATGGTGCAGGGCACCAAGTTCATCGATGACCACCCCGAGCTGAAGGAGATGCCGGGTGTCCTCGGCGTCCTCGGCGATCTCCCGCACGCCCAGGACATCGCGGAGGCGGTGGCCTATCTGGCCTCTGACCGCGCACGGTTCGTGACCGGCGAGATCCTCAACGTCTCTGCCGGCTCGTACATGCGAAACTGACCACCGCCGTACACGAAGAGAGGCCCCTGGAATGCGCTTCCCGGGGTCTCTCCTCGTGCGGGCGCGTGCGCGTCAGTAGGTGCGCAGCCCCATGCTGCGAGCGATGCCGTTGCGCCGGATCTGGCTGGTACCACCGGAGATGGTGGCCACGATGGACTCGCGATACCGGAAGCTCATCACGCTCTCCGTGGAGAAGCCGTGACCGGCACAGACCTGCATACCCAGGCGCGCCGCCGCGCGGAATCAGTCTCGGTCTGCAGATCCGCCATCGCGTGCACGAGCGGCTGGAAGAGGCAGCCGCCGGTAATGATCACCTTCTCCAGTTCGATGTTGGAGAGCATGACCTTCCAGCCTTCACCCTGTGGCCCGACGAGGTTCTTCTTCGGCACATCGACATCGTTGAAGAACACTGATGCCGCCGTACTTAAGCTCGCGCGGGCCGGTGCGGGCGTAGGTGGAGATGGTGGTGTCGGCCAGTCCAGCGCCGGTTCCCCCACGTCTGTTGGCCGTTGCCCCAGAAAGGGTCGCTTCGGTCGTGGGCGGCGGTGCTCAGCGCAACCGCATCGGACCTGGTACCGGGATCGCCCAGTCGGCACCGCGAGACGGTGCCGACCAGTCATCACTTTGTCCTCGATGAACGCCGTTGCTCTTCGCTGCCTCAGCGGAAGACGGTGGTGCCCAGGATCACCACACCGATGTAACACATCGCGACATCGCAGCAAGCCGTAGTCCATCTGACACTCCCAGGGAGGATCCGCATGCGCTTCGTGGTGATGCCGGGCGCTGTCAGCCCAGCAAGTCGAGGACGGTGGTCATGGAGGTACTCCGAGACAGGTACTCCGCGGCTGCCTCGAGGTGGCGGTGCCACAGCCGTTCAGCAGCGTCCGCCCGTCCATCTGCGACCAGCTCCACCAGGCGCACATGGGCACGCAGGCCCTCGCGGTTCGCGCGGATGTTGTCCTCGGACCCTGCGTCCAGGTCGACATGGGACCAGTTGGCCTGGTCGATGATGTGCCGGACCATGCCGTTCAGCACCCGCAGGGTCCGGTTGCCGGCCAGGTCGACGACGAGTGCGTGGAATTCCATGTGCGAGCGGATGAACGCCGGTGGATCGTCGATGAGTTGCTCGGCCTCCGCCAGGGTGGCGCGCAGCCTGCGCAGCACTGCATCGTCTCGGGTCAGGGCCAGCAGCCCCGCACAGGGTGCCTCGATCGTGGTCCGTGCCGCGTAGACGTCCCGCAGCGTGGTGCCCTGGTGCTCGAGCACCAGGCCTGCGTACCGGGCGGCGACCGAGGCGTCCGGCAGCTGCACCCTGGCACCCCCACGGGCGCCCCGGCGGATATTGATCAGTTGTTCCGACTCCAGCACCCGGAACGCCTCACGCAGAGTCGGCCGGGAGACCGCGAACTCGACCATGAGCGTGCTCTCCGCGGGCAGCGCCTCGCCCTCGGCGAGGTCGCCGCGCACGATCTGCCGTCGCAGTTCGGCGGCGACCATCTCGGACATCTTCGGTACCCGCACAGGCGATGAGGCGATTGCGCCCGCCTGCTGCCCTCTTACCGTCGCGTACTCCCCGTCGGCCATCTCGACCCCTCTCCTCGGGCTTCTCAGCATTTCTTCGGAGCGAAGCAGGGCGGCACCGCTCCGTCGGCAGGTGGCCGGAGCCCGACTGGAATCCGCGTGCCGCTGACGACCCCCCTCTGTGCGCGGTCCACGGCGCGGCGCAAGACCGGGCCCCTTTCGGCAAGGTCTTCGCGTACGTGTACGTATGGCCGACGGACGGGCTAGAGAAAGGCCGCCCTCCGTCGGCACAGCGAGGCGCGACCAGTCGCCCCTGTGCCGGGTCGGTGGGGCGATACGTTCCCTCGGATCCAGTCATCGGCTCTCGGATACTCGCAACTGCGGCACCGGATACACGCCCGTGCCGGGCTTCCATCCGGCCTCGAGCTTTCGTTCTCCGACGCCGCCGTCCGCCCACACATGGCAGCTGCCGCGGACCCCCGCGACACTCGCTCCGCCCGGCGTCTCCTCGCCCAGTGCCCGGCGCCGGGCACTCGCGGAGATGCTCGCTTGGATCACCGCCGGGCCCAGGACCCGGGCGAGTTCGTGCAGATGACTGCAGCCCGACGCGCCGCGGAAGCGCTCAGAGAGCGCCTTGGTGTAGCCGGAGGTCACGCTCAGGCCTTCCATGCCGCCGAACACCGGGGCGATCAGCGGGCACTCGTCGTGCGGGAAGGCGCGCATCTCAGCGGACGACTCGGTGATCATCAGCCCCTCGCGCCGCACTCGGACCCGCAGCTCCATGTGGTGCAGCAGGCCGATCGCGGCGGCCGGGCCCAGGCGGCTCTCCGCCTCCCGGACTTCCTCGTCGTCCGCCCACGGCCGCTCGTCGCGCAGCTCCGCCTCGGCGAGGAAGAACTCCTCACCCTCCGCGTGCACATCGACCCGCAGCGTCCGACTGTGGAGGGCGAGCGAGCCGACAGCGGCCCGGCCGACCATCAGGACTCCTTTTCCCCGGCACCGAGGCCTGCGAAGCGCGGCGGGCGGCGCTCCATGAAGCTCGTCACGCCCTCCCGGTAGTCGGGGGCACGCCTGGCGGCCCGCAGGGCGATGATCGCCGCGTCCCGACCGGCGTGGAACGAACGGTCTCCGTCGTCAAGGAGCTGGCGCTTGATGACCGCCATGGCGGACGGACTGCAGGTGTCCGCCAGCTGGTTGGCGTACTCCATCGCGGTCGGCAGCAGGTCGTCGGGCTCGAGTACCCGGTTCAACAGACCCATGTCCATCGCCTCCGTCGCCGTGAACCGGCGCGAGGAGAGCAGCAGGTCCGACGCGTTGCCCAGACCGACGATGCGCTGGAGCAGCCAGGATACGCCGTCCTCGGCGACCAGTCCGCGAGCGCTGAAGGCCGCCGAGAACTTGGCCGCGGTCGACGCGAAGCGCAGATCGCACATGAGTGCCTGGTTGAACCCGATGCCCGCGCAGGCGCCGTTGATCGCGGCGATCACCGGCTTGAGAAAGCTCATCGGCCGGGTCCGCGGGGGGAACCGGTCGGTCGGCCAGGGCTTCGCTCCCGACGAGGCGCCGTCCAGGACGGCCATGTCCATTCCCGGGCAAAAGCTGCGCCCGGCACCGGTCAGCACGACGACGCGGACACGCGGGTCGGCCGCCGCCTTGTCGAACGACTCGTTGTACAGCTCCTCCATCTCCACAGTCCAGGAGTTGTGCCGTTCCGGACGGTTGAGGGTAAGGAGCAGTACGCCGTGCTCATTGAGTTCGCTGAGGATCACCGGCTGGTGCGAGTTTTCGGTGGAAATCTCATTCGTGCTCATCGGGGTCCTTTCGCGCCCTCTCCGGGCTTTTTACTGCGGGGCCTTGACCTGATATGCTTTTTGTTCTACGCATATTTATTTAACTATATCTGGAGAGACTGTCCAGCTGGACAAGGAGAGTTCCGTGGCCGAGTCAGCCCGTGTCAGACAGACCACAGCCCGCCGACCGCCCCGGCGCCCGCCGGTCGGCCGCGAGGTCCGCGTTCCGAAGGCCGCCGATCTGGTGAGCCGGCATCTGCGAAAGCAGATCGTGCAGGGCGAACTGGAGCCCGGAGCGGCGCTTCCGCCGGAGTCGGCACTGATGGAGCAGTTCGGCATCTCCCGACCCACCCTGCGCGAGGCGCTGCGCATCCTGGAGTCGGAGAACCTGATCATGATCCACCGCGGCGCGCACGGCGGAGCGCGGATCACCGCGCCCAACGCGGACGTGGCGGCACGCTACGCGGGCCTGATCCTGGAGTACCGGGGCGTGCAGGTCGGCGACGTCTACAGCGCCTCGGCGACACTGGAAGCCCCCTGCGCGCGACGGCTCGCCGGGGCGCACGACGCCTCCGACATCGCCCGGCTGCGCACCGCCGTGGACCACGAGGCCGCCATGATGGACGACCCGATGGCACTGGTGGAGGCGCAGGACGCGTTCCACGCACTGCTCGTCGAGCTCGGCGGGGGCGAGACTCTGCACCTGCTGGACGAGATGCTTCGGTACATCGTGGACCGCGCCAACGCCGCCAACGTGGCCGAAGGCATCGACTCCCCCGAGCACCACGCCCAGGCCCGCAAGGGGCACCGAGCACACGTCAGGCTCGTCGACCTGATCGAGGCGGGCAAGGGCGAGGAGGCCGAGAAGCTGTGGCACCGTCACATCGCCGGCGCCGACCACTTCGTGAACGGGCCCGGCAGCAAGAAGGCCGTGCTCGACCTGCTCGACTGAGCCGCGCGCCGGCCTCCTCGCTGTGGCCATGGCGGTCATCCTTCCAGCCTGGCCGTCGCGGTGCCGCTGAGTACGGCGACACCGGACTGGTTGTCGACGGTCAGCGCGAACTGCACGCGTCGGCCGTCCCCATCAGCGTCGTCCCAGACACGTTCCACGACGGCGGTCGCGGTGAGAGTGTCCCCAGGCCACACCTGCGCACGGAACCGCACCCCGTACTCCAGCAGGTTCTCCCTGCCCACCCAGCGGGTCAGCACAGTCGCCGCAAGGCCCATCGTGAGCATCACGTGGGCGAAGACGCCGGGATAACCGGCCGCCTCGACGGCGAACGGGTGATCACTGTGCACCGGGTTGTAGTCCCCCGAAGCACCCGCGTACTGCACGAGACGCGTGCGTTTGAGGTCGGTGACCACGACCCGGCTCCTGGAGCGACCCTCCTCGATGAAGAGCGCCTGCACGGCGCTGCTCATCGCCTCTCCCCCGAAGCACCCTCGGCCGCCGCCGTCACCGGCTGCTGCGGCTGGACGCCGACCGCGCGGGCCGTCACCACCAGCTCACCGTCCTGGTCCCGGTATTCAGTGATCTCCTCGTTGAAACGCAGGACGCCGCTGCGGCCCTTCTTCTCCCAGGTCTTTCCTGGCCGGGCCTCGGAGACCACCAGCACATCGCCCACCCGAGGGGTGCGGTGATAGGTGAAGTGCTGTTCGGCGTGCAGCGCACCGCCACCCTCGGCCGCCGTGCCGGGCCCGCCGCCCGAGCCGAACCACTCCTGGCCCGGCTTCGGCCGCACGGGAGAGTCCGGATCGAACTGGGCGACGGCCATCGGGAAAGTGGGCGGTACGGGAGCGGTGCCTCCGGGCTCGAGGAGTTCGGCCAGGTACTCCGGACTCTCGTCGCCCACAGCACGCACGAAGGTGATCGCGTGGCCCGCCTCGATCGGGAACCTGATGGTCATGGGAGGGGCTCCTCCTTCGCGTTCATCGAACGGACCTGTTCAGATGGCTCGTCTCACTCTCCGGTGAACCGCGGCTCGCGGCGCTCCTGAAAGGCCTGCAGTCCCTCCGCACTGTCGCGGCTGCTGTGCAGCACGGAGACGGTCTCGCGCTCGTAGCCAACGCCCTGGCGCAGTTCCCCCGCCACGGCGGCATCCACCAGGCGCTTGCCTGCGGCCAGCGCCAGCGGTGCGCCGGCCGCCAGGGTCTCGGCGAGTGCGAGGGCGGCGTCCAGGCCGCGACCGGGCTCGGCCAACTCGTTCACCAGGCCAAGCGTGTGGGCGCGCTCGGCGTCGATCGGCTGTCCGGTGAGGATCATTTGTCGGGCCACAGCCGGGGCGATCATTCGCGGCAGCCGCTGGGTCCCGCCCGCGCCCGGCAGCACGCCGAGCTTCATCTCGGGCACGCCCAGCTGGGTTCCGCGCTCGGCTACTCGCAGGTCGCAGGCGAGCGAGAGCTCGAGGCCGCCCCCGTACGCGAAGCCGTGCAGGGCCGCGACCGAGGGCAGCGGGTGCTCCTGAAGGCGCTGGAAGACCTCGGTCAAGTGCCCGACGAGGTCGCGGAACCGGGCGGAGGGAGCCGAGGTCTCGGCAAACGAGCCGATCTCCGCGAGGTCCGCGCCGGCTGAGAAACCCCGGCCCTCCCCTGTGAGCACCACCGCGCGGATCGCGCGCTCGGCGCGCAGCGCGTTCAGTTCCTCGTCGAGGCGGTCCACCAGCGGCGTGCTGAGGGCGTTCAGCTGCTTGGGTCGGTCGAGCTTCAGTACGGCCACACGATCGCGCAGTTCGGTGCGGATCAGTGGCTCGGTCGTCTGTGTGGTCTGTCCCATCAGGCCGCTCACATCATCGTCAGGCCGCCGCTGACCGAGACAGTCTGCCCGGTCATGTAGGCGGCGGAGTCGGAGGCGAGGAAGGCGACCACGCCGGCGATGTCGTCCGGCTGCGCGACTCTGCGCAGCGGAATGCTCCGGACCGTGGACTCCACGATCTTCGGGTTGAAGTCGTTCACCTGGCCGAGGAGCGAGGTCTCCGTCGGGCCGGGAGCGACGCAGTTGATAGTGATGCCGTAGCGCGCGACTTCACGGGCCAGCGCCTTGCCGAAGGCGATGACCCCGCCCTTGGTGGCCGAGTAGACGACCTCGCCGGACGAGCCGACCCGGCCGGCGTCCGAGGCAATGTTGATGATCCGCCCGCCGCCGTGCTCCATCATGTCGTCCAGCACCGCGCGGGTGACCGTGATGGTTCCGCGCAGGTTCACGGAGATGATGCGGTCCCAGTCCGCCTCATCGGTGTCCGTGAACTTGCGGACGACGTCCACCGCGGCGTTGTTCACCAACAGGTTCACGGGGCCCAGCTGGCTACGGACCGCCGACAGCGCCTCACGCACCTGCACGGAGTCCGAGATGTCCGCGGCCACCCCGACGGCGCGCGCCCCGTACTCCTCCGCCAGCTCGTCGGCCGCCTTGACGGCCGTGTCGCCGTGGACGTCGCAGACGGCGATCGCCGCTCCCGCGACGGCCAGACGCGCGGCGATCGCCCGTCCGATGCCACGGCCCGCGCCCGTCACCAGGGCGACGCGCCCCTTCAGATCCTCCGCCATCGATTCCCCTCCACTCTCCGGTACCGTTCTCAACCCACATCATATAGCTAACTTATTAAACGAAGACAACTGAAGGACTGTATCGCGCTCCGCCATCGACCGCGCGGGTCGTGCGTCGGAGCGACACGAACGGCACGTCGGCTCGGGACCACATTGCGGTCCCGAGCCGACGTGCCGTCAGAAATCAGGCAGAGCGCTCGGATCCGAGGACGGAGACGAACGACACGCACTCCCCCGGCCCCCCGCCGAGATTGTGGGTGAGCGCCAGCGAGCGGCCATCGGCCACGCTCTGCAGGGCCCGCTCCTTCGGGGCCTCGCCGCGCAACTGCAGCCAAGCCTCGAACATCATCCGCAACCCTGAGGCGCCGATCGGGTGGCCGAACGCCTTGAGTCCGCCGTCCGGATTGACCGGCAGAGAACCGTCCCGGTCGAAGGCTCCGGCCGACGCGTCCTTCCACGCCTGCCCGCGCTCCGAGAACCCGAGGTCCTCCATCAGTACGAGCTCGGTAGGGGTGAAGCAGTCGTGCACCTCGGCAAGCGCCAGCTCCGAGCGGGGATCGACGATCCCGGCCTGGCGGTAGGCCTCCTGGGCCGCCTGCACGACTTCGGGGAACGAGGTGAAGTCGTACGACGGGTCGCTCACGCCGTCTGCCGCACCGGCAACGAAGGAGAGCGCCTTCACGAAGATCGGCTTGTCTGTGTAGCGGTAGGCGTCCTCGGCCCGGACCACGATCGCGGCAGCCGAACCGTCGGAGACACCAGAGCAGTCGAAGACGCCGAGCATGCCAGCGACGGTCGGTGCGTTACGGATCCGGTCCATCGGCACCTCCTTGCGGAACTGCGCCCGGGGGTTCAGGGCCCCGTTCACGTGGTTCTTCCACGCGATACGGGTGAGCACCTCCTTGAGGTCCTCCTCCGACACCCCGTACTTGGCCGCGTACGCGGGGGCCAGCAGTGAGAAGTTGGCCGGGGCGGTGATCTCGCCGCGGCTGTCGTCGCACGCCCCGGGCATCGTCGTGCCGCTCAGACCCGACATACCCGAGTCCTTGAGCTTCTCGACGCCGACCGCCATGGCCGTGTCGTACGCACCGGAGGCCACCGCGTAGCAGGCGTTGCGCAGCGCCTCCGAACCGGTGGCGCACATGTTCTCGACCCGGGTCACCGGTCGTCCGGCGAGCCGCAGCGGGCGGCTCAGCGAGAGACCGGAGACACCGGAGGCCTGGGTGCCGAACCAGAACGCGTCGATGTCCGGCAGCGTGATGCCCGCCGACTCGACCGCGTCGCCGACCGCGTCGATCAGCAGGTCGTCGGCGGACTTGTCCCAGCGCTCACCGAAGGGCGTGCAGCCCATTCCTACGATCGCGACCCGGTCGCGGATCCCGTGCGAACCCATCAGCGTGCTCCCTCTCGCGACGCGTCTCCGTCCGCGGCCGCGGGCGCCTCGGCCTCGCGCACCGGACGGGCCTTCCAGAAGTAGTTGTGAATCCCGTTGGCGGTGACCGTGCGACGGAAGGTCATCTCGACCCGTCCCCCGATCACGGCTTCGGCCTCGGTCGCGTCGGTGAGTTCGCACCGGAAGCGACCGCCGCCGTCGAAGTCGACGACCACGGCGATCATCGGCGGGCTGGGGGTGAAGGCGAGCCGGTCCACCGTGAAAGTGGCGACCTTGCCTCGTACGTGCTCCATCGGCTCCGGGGCCATCGCGTCCACCTCGCCGCAGGAGCGGCAGACCCGCTCGGCCGGCAGGTGCCGGGTCGCGCACTTCTCGCAGCGCGAACCGATGAAGGCGTACTTCCAGGCCGCACGGCGGTGGGCAGGCGGCGCATAGGGCACCTCCGGGTCCGGGCGGCGCGGCGGCTCACGGTCGAGCATGCCGCGCCAGGACAGGAAGGTCGCGTACTTCAGCGGCGGTCCACCGGCCTCTACCTGACCGGCCACCGACTTGGCTGCGCGGTGTGCGGGCAGCGCCTCGGTGGTCCGGAACAGCAGCACGCTGACTCCGTCACCGAGCACCACGAGGGCGATGGTCTCGCCCGGCTGCGCGCGGTCCAGCGCGTCCGCCAGCTGCAGACCCGCCTGCGCGGTGCCCGCGTTGCCGATAGTGCCGGTGTAGTCCGGGGCGTGGGCCTCCGATCGCACGCCGGCCGAACGCCGCACGGCGGCACAGGCCCGGGCGTGCAGGCCCGCCACCGCGAAGTGGTCGATCTTCGAAACACCGAGGCCCGCCTCGTCGAGGGCGGAGCGCAGGGCCTTGGTGGCCTGGGAAACGTAGATCTCCTCGCTGAACCGTTCCTCCCAGACGCGCGAGGACGCGGCGCCGGGCAGGCGCCAGCGTTCCAGGATCTCGTCGCTGACCGTACTCTGGCCGATCAGCTTCGCGAGCACAGGCATGTCCTCGCGGTGACCGGCGAACAGGAAGGCCGCGGCGCCGTCACCACCCGCGGACTCGTCCGACCCGCCGGGCGCACCCGTACGCACGTCGGCGAGCACGGACAGGGTCGGTGCGGCGGCCGAGGCCCCGGTCAGGAGGGCGGCGACGCCCGAGCGCACGGCGCCGGCCATGTCGGCGGCCAGCACCTCAGGGTTCAGCCCCAGCGCGGCGTGCACCGCCGCGGCGTTGGTCTTGTCCAGATAGGCGGGCGTCGCGGTCGCCAGGAAGAGCTGGTCGACCCTCTCCCTCGCCCGACCCGGGGGAAGCGCGGTACGCGCCGCCTCCACGGCCATCGACGTGGTGTCCTCGTCGTACGACGCCACGGAACGGGTGCCCTTGCCTCCCCCCACCCCCAGCGTCTCGGCTATGTCCGCTCGTCGCAGACGGTGGTACGGCACGTAGGCGCCGTAGGCGATGATCCCGGCCATCCCGCGTCCTCTCCGGTCTCGTCTCGTCCTGCTACCTCGACTCAGCTCGCCGCGAGAGTAGCATATCTATTTAACTATTTACACGCCTTCGGAACCGGTCCACTCGCTCATCCGGCGAACTCCGCACGGATCCTCTCGGTGTCGGCGCCCAGCGCGGGGACCCCGCCACGCGGCGTCTCCCAGTGCCGGGCCAGGGCCGGCGGCAACAGCACGGGGACGTCACCGACCGGCGTACCGGCGTCTCTCCAACGACCGCGATCCGCCAACTGCGGGTGAGCTGCCAGGTCCTGGACCCCATTGAGCCGGGCGTTGCCGATACCGGCCTCGTCCGCGATGCGCTGGATGTCCTCCAGGTCGCGCTCCGCACACCAAGCACCCAGGATCTGGTCGAGTTCGGCGCGACGCTGAACCCGATCGGCGTTGTGGGCGTAGCGGGAGTCCTTCCCCAACTCCGGCCGCCCCAGGACCTTCTCCGCCAGCCGCAGCCATTCGCGGTCGCTCGTGGTGCCGAGCACGACGGTCAGCCCGTCCGCGGTCGGATAAGCGCCGTACGGGGCCACCATGGGCGAGCCCATGCCGACCGGCACCGGCTCCTCGGCGCCGTGCAGTACGGAGTTGAGCGCGAAACCCATCATCTCGGCGACCACGTCGAGCATGGCGATCGGGATCACCGCCCCGCTCCCGGTCCGTTCCCGCTCGTACAGGGCGGCGAGGACAGCGGAGTAGGCATACAGGCCGGTACCGATGTCGGCGACCGGAATACCCGGCTTGGCCGGCTGCCCCGCGAGACCGGTGATCGAGCAGGACCCACCCTCGGCCTGGACCAGCAGGTCGTAGGCCCGCTTGTGGTCAAGGGACCCACCGGTGCCGTAGCCCGAAATGTCGACGATGACCAACCAGGGGTGACGCCGGGCGAGTTCGTCGGGTGCGAGGCCCAGGCGCCCGAGCGCGCCCGGCGCCAGGTTGCTGACGAAGACGTCGGCCCGGGCAATCATCCGGTCGAAGAACTCCCGCCCGTCGGGCGCGGCGAGGTCGACCTCGACGGACTCCTTGCCATGGTTGAGCCAGATGAAGTGGGATGCCATCCCGCGCACAGCCGTGTCGTAATACCGGGCGGTGTCGCCGACCCCCGGGTTCTCCAGCTTGATTACGCGTGCACCGAGATCGGCGAGATGCCGCGTGCAGAGCGGGGCCGCTACCGCCTGCTCGATACTCAGAACGGTGATTCCTTCGAGAGGGGCACTCACCCGGACGTTCCTTTCACCCTCAACTGCGGATATTCCGCCTGCCATGTGCGGACCGAACGAGGCGCGCGCTCCGCGCCTCCGTTCCCGCACGACTTCGAACGCACGCTCCGCCACCAGCATCCAATTGTCAATAATAATTGAACTATTAAGCTGACAGCCCGCAGGCCGGAGCCCGCCGGCCGCACTCCGGACATCAGTCCGAAACGTTGTCGTGACAAGGACCGCCTGTTAGTTTCCGGACATCGGCTCGCGATTCGCGAGAGGCACTCACCGGGGAGGCTGTCGATGGAGCCCGTGGATCTGAAGGCCCGGATGGCACCGCTCTGCCGGGGGGTGCGCTGGGGAACCGTGAGCAACCTGCCTCTGGCCGACCCGGCCTTCCCGGCCGCTCCTGGTCTGCCCGAGCCCTCATGGTCCGCCGCCGACCAGGCGCGCGCCGACTGGTGCAGGGACGTGTCCGCACTGGTGGGCCACAGCGTCACGGACCGCAGATACGTCCTGGGCTGGCGGCACCTACAGCCCGAGGCGCCGGGCCACTGGGACCTGGCTGCACTCGATCGCTGCGACCGCCACTTGGACGCCCTGCTGTCCATCGGAGTGCACCCCGCCCTGACCCTGCTACATGTGGACCTGCCGGACTGGGTCGAGCAGAGCGGCGGCTGGCTGTCCCGGGAGACCGCGGAGCGCTTCGCCGCCTACGCCGCGGAGGTGGGACGCCGCTTCGGCGATCGCGTACAGGGCTGGGTCACCTCCACCGATTTGGTGACGCCGTCGGCGGCCGACCACGTGCTCGGGATGCTCCCGAACGACCACGGGTGCGGGCAGGAAGGGCTGCGCAGCGTTCACCACATACTGCTCGGCCACGGGTTGGCCTCACAGGCGCTGCGCGCCGCGGGCGGCCCCGGCGGCGTCGGCACGACCAACATGCTCTTCTCCGGGTACCCGGCCCTCGACGACCCGTGGGACCGTTCGGCGGTGGAGGATCTGGAGTTGTGGGCGAACCAGCTCTACCTCGACCCACTACTGACCGGGCGCCACCTCGCCACCGAGGACGGCCGCTGCCCGGTAGTCGAGACGGGAGCGGTCCGTGAGGGCGACCTGGCCGCCATCGCCACACCTCTCGACACCCTGACACTCTCCTGGAACTCGCCGATGCGGGTGACCTCGCCGGAGAACCTGCCTCGGCTGCTGCCACCGTCAAGCCGATTCCAATCCCTCAACGACGCCAACCGGATCATGGCCCCGCTGGGCTTCGCCGTCCTCCCGTCCGAGGACCTGCCGACCACCGAGGAGGGCTGGCCCATCATGCCGGAGGCGCTGGCAGACGCGCTGGCCACCGTGCACGGCCGCTACGGGGCGACCCTTCCGCCCGTACGGGTCAGCGACAGCGGCATGGGATTGCTCCCGGCCGGCCCGGATAGCATCCGGCCCGCCCCACATCGCACCGCCCTGGCGGCCCAACTCGCCTGGCTCGCCGACGTCGTCGACCGTGGCATTCCGCTGGCCGCATACGAGTACTGGCCACTGTTGGACAACCACGACTGGAAGTACCGTTACGCACGCCGTTACACGCTTCCGGTGCACGCCGACTCCCTCACTCCGCAGCCTCCGCTCCCCCGCGACTGGACACGGGCCGGCACCTTCGCCCAGCACACCGCCTCCACCCCGGAGCCCCACCACACGCCGGGCGGGGCCGGCCGTCGGCTCGCCGCGGTTCCGAGCTGAGAACAGTCGAGCGGAAGGTCGGCACGCCGACCATCTCCTCCATGCGCCCGGTGGTCGGGACGTAGCGCACCTCGCCCACCATCACCGGGCATCTGCCGCCACTGCCACCTTGCCCCCCACCAACCAGTTGGCCGATCCATCTCATAGATACAGGCCAATAGTCTCACTATTTACACGCATGAAGAACTCTCTTAAGCTGTCGACAGGTGCATACACATGTCGTCGATGCCGACCGAGAGGACAGCGCATGGACTTCACTCTGACCCAGGAGCAAGAGGACCTCGCAGCGACCGTCCGTCACTTCGCAGAGAAGGAGTTGGCCGCAGGAGCGCTCGAACGTGCTCACAATCCGACCTATTCGTGGGACGTCGCCGAGCGGCTCGCCTCCATGAACCTCCTGGGCCTCGCCTTCCCCGAGGTCGACGGAGGTGCGGGAGGCTCGCTGATGGACGCCGTCGTAGCCATTCAGGCGCTCGCGTCGGTCTGCCCGACAGCCGCGGACGTCTTCCAGGCGGGCAACTTTGGCGCTATCCGCACGCTGGCCGAGTACGCCTCCCCCGAACAGAAGAAGCGCTTCCTGCCCGATCTGCTGGCCGGCCGGGCGCTGATATCGGTGGCGATGAGCGAGTCGGAGGCCGGATCGGCGCTCACCGACCTGAGCACCAGCGCGGTCCCGGACGGCGACGAGTACGTCATCAACGGAACCAAGCTCTGGTCGACCCACAGCCCCGACGCCACCCTCTTCTTGGTCTACGTCCGCTACGGACCGGGCGTGGGCGGCATCGGCTCGGTGCTGGTCGAGCGGGACACCCCGGGGCTGACCGTCGGCGCTCCGGAGTCCTACATGAGCGGCGAGCACTGGTCCGAACTGCGCTTCGAGAACTGCCGCATCCCCACCGACAACGTGTTGCTCGGACCCGGCGGCTTCAAGAAGCAGATCAGCGGCTTCAACGTGGAGCGGATCGGCAACAGCGCCCGGGCACTGGCCGTCGGACGCCACGCCTTCAACATCGCGCGCGACCACGCCAACGTACGCGAGCAGTTCGGCCGCCCACTCAGTGACTTCCAGGGCATCCAGTGGAAGTTCGCCGAGATCGCCGTGCAGATGGAGTCCGCGCAGCTTCTGCTCTACCGGGCCGCCGTCAGCGCCGACCGGGGCCTGCCCAGCGCCTACGACACGGCCGTGGCCAAGTACGCCTGCAATACCGCCGGCTTCGCGGCAGCCAACGAGGCGGTGCAGGTGATGGGCGCGATGGGGTACAGCACCCAGACTCTGGTCGAATACTGCCTGCGCCGCACCCGGGGCTGGCAGATCGCCGGCGGTTCGCTGGAGATCCTGCGCAATCGGATCGCCGAGGACGTCTTCGGACGCCGATTCTCTCAGCGGGCGCCCAAGTGAGGGACAGCATCGAGGGCGTGTCCGCCCTGCTCGATCCCCGGAGCATCGCCCTGGTCGGCGCCTCAGACGATTCCCGCAAGGCGTCCTCTAGACCTCTGACCTTTCTCCGCGAGAGCGGGCATCCGGCGGCCGTCTACCCGGTCAACGCGCGACGCGACCAAGTGGCCGGGGAAAAGGCCTGGGCCTCCCTCCGCGACCTTCCCGAAGTCCCCGACCATGCCTTCGTGATGACGCCCGCCCAGGTCGCTCTGGACACCGTCCGGGAGTGCGCCGAGCTCGGCGTCCCGGTCGCGACCGTGCTCAGCGGCGGGTTCGCCGAAGAGGGACCGGAGGGTGAGGAGCGCCAGCGCGAGCTGCTGAGGGTCGCGCGCGAGGGCGGCGTTCGGTTGCTCGGACCGAGCAGCCTGGGCGTGGTCGACCTGCGCTCGGGCCTGCGCCTGACCGGGAACGCGGTCTTCGCCGAGCTGGACCTCCCCGTCGGTGGGACCTTCGTGGCCTCGCAGTCCGGCAGCATGATCGGAGCGTTGGTCTCGCGCGGCAAGGCCCGAGGGATCGGCTTCGCTTCAGTGGTCTCGGTGGGCGCGGAGGTCGACCTGGGGATCGGGGAGATCTGCGCGGCGACGCTGGACGACCCCTCGGTCACCGACTATCTGCTCTTCCTGGAGTCGATTCGCCACCCGCAGGCCCTTGCCGACTTCGCTCAGGCCGCCGCCGAGCGCGGCAAGCCGGTGGCCGCCTACAAGCTCGGACGCTCGGCCGCGGCCGCCGAACTGGCCCGCTCCCACACGGGGGCGCTGGCCGGAGAGGACGACGTGGCCTCGGCCTTCCTCGCGCAGTGCGGCATCGCACGGCTGGACACCTTGGAAGCCCTCTTCGAGGCTCCCGCGCTCCTCAAACGCATCCCCGCTCGCAGCCCTGGCGGTTCCGCTCCCGCAGTGGGGGTGGTGACCACCACAGGCGGCGGAGCGGCCATGGTGGTCGACCAGCTCGGCGTGCGCGGGGTGCGGGTGGCCGCTCCCGCCACGCAGACCCGGGAGCGGCTCGATGCGGTCGGCATCTCGGCGAGTGAGGGCGCGCTGGTGGACCTTACGCTGGCGGGCACACGGCCAGAGGTGATGAGCGCGGCACTGGAAGTGATGCTCTCCGCAACGGAGTTCGACCTGGTGGTGGCGGTGGTGGGATCGTCCGCCCGGCTCAATCCCGAGTTGGCGGTGCAGCCGGTACTGGAGGCGGCATCGGGAGCGGCCCGGCTCGCCGCGTTCTTGGTCCCCGACGCCCCCGAGGCACTGCGCCAGCTGACCGAGGCGGGGGTACCTAGCTTCCGTACGCCCGAGTCGTGCGCGGACGCGGTGGCCAGCACGCTGGCCCGGCGCACGCCGGGCGTGGGGTCGCGCACACTGCCGCCGGGGGCGGACGGTCGCCCCTTGGACGAGGCGGCTGGTTACGCGGAGTTGGTCCGGGCAGGCCTCCCTGTCGCGCCCTGCGCGGTGATCGATCCGACGGCCGTCGAGCCGCCGCCCTTCAGCGGGCCCTACGCCGTGAAGGCGCTCGACAGCCGGCTCGCCCACAAGAGCGATGTCGGCGGAGTCGTGCTCGGCGTGGACGCCGACGGCCTCACGGAGGCGGCGGCGCGGATCGTCCGACAGGTCGCCGAGCGCAGGCCCGGATTCACCGTCAACCGAGTGCTGGTGCAGCCGATGGTATCCGGTGCCGGTGAAGCACTGATCGGCTACCGCGTCGACCCGATGGTCGGTCCCATGGTCCTGCTGGCCGCCGGCGGCACACTGACCGAGCTGTACCGGGACCGGTCGGTGCGGATGGCGCCGGTGGACGAGGACACCGCGCAGGAGATGATCGACGAGGTCGTGGCCCTTCGCACGCTCGACGGCTATCGCGGTGCCCGGCGCGGCGACTTGGCCGCCTTGCGCTCCGCCTTGGTGGCACTCTCCCAGCTCGCCGACCGACCGCATGTGCTGGAGGCCGAAATCAACCCGCTGGTGGTGCTGCCCGCAGGAGAAGGGGTTCTCGCCGTAGACGCACTGGTACACCTGGCCAACGCGAAATGAGCAGCGACGAAGGGGCGGGGCAGGCCGCTGATGCCTGCCCCGCCCCCTTCGTCGCTGCTCAGGCATCCACTGTCGGCGCCTTGCCGCCCGCCCAGCCCTGGAAGACCTTCATGACGGCGACGACGTCCTCACCGCCAAGCCCGTACGCCCGCCCGAGCTCGAAGATTTGGTGGACGATGCTCGCGGTCGGCATCACGTAGTTCTGCTCGTGCGCCAGTTGGAGGCCGAGTCGGATGTCCTTCTCGCCGAGGTCCAGCGCGAACCGCGCTTTGTAGTCGTCGGCCAGCACGTACGGCATCCGCTTGAGGAAGTGGAACGAGCGGGCGCCGGACCGGCTGAGGACGTCGAACAGCTTCTCCCGGTCCATGCCGAGTTTGGTGCCCAGGGTGAACGCCTCCATGGCCACCACCACATTGCCCATCGCCATGAGGTTGTTGACCAGCTTCACGGTCTTGCCCTGCCCGGCCTCCCCCACGTGTTCGATGCTCCCCAGCGCGGCAAGTACCGGGCGAGCGCGCTCCAGTGCGGGTTCCGAGGCTCCCACGAACTGGACCAGCGAACCGGCGAGCGCTTCGTTCGGTCCGCCGCTGAAGGGGCTGTCGACCACCTCGATGCCGAGTGGCTTCGCACGCTCGACGATCCGCTCGATGGTCGCCGGCAGTGCGGTGCTCGCTTCGATGAGAAGGGCGCCGTTCATCCGGTCGAGTAGTCCGCTCTCCAGCACTGCAGAGGTGAGGATCCCGTCATTGGGCAGGCTGGTCAGCACCACCTCGCCGAGCCCGTCCTGCTGCGGATCGACGGCTCGCCCGCCGGCTTCGGCCAATCGCTCGACCGCGGCCGGGTCGACGTCGTATCCGCCGACGTCGAAGCCCTTGTCGACGAGCCGGCGCGCGATCGCCCCGCCCATTGTGCCCAGTCCGATCACGGTTGCCTTCATGGCGTCACTTCCTTGGCTCGATGGGTGGTTGCCGCTGTGGTCATGGCACCACCGGTGGGTCCGGGGCCGATGTGTCCGGCGCTGACTTCGACGACCTGGCCCTCGAGACCGGGCACCCCCGGGAAGCGCTCCATCACCAACGGGTCGTGTCCCGGCACGATCACACCGTCCGGTCCGGCCAGTTCGCGCAGTCGGTCGAAGCCGGCGTGCACGCCGGACAACGAGTCGTGCGCCGAGTAGGGCCGGTCGGTGTCGAGGTTGTCGTAGTAATGCGTGGCGTCGGAGGCCAGGACAACGGGCCCGGCGGCTGTCTCGATCCGCAGGGCCTGCAATCCGGCGGTGTGTCCGCCGATGAGGTGCAGGCTGAGTCCTGGCGCGATCGTCTCGTCCCCTTCGGTGAATCGGACCCTCCCCTCCAGGTTGAGGCGGACCACCGCGGTGATGTCCTCAGGCATGACCACATGGCGGAAGGATGGTCTGGAGGCGTGCGGGCCGGTCCAGAACGCGGTCTCCCGACGCTGGATCCAGAAGGTCGCGTCGGGGAACCGATCCAGCTCCCCGACGTGATCGAAGTGCAGGTGGGACAGGAGCACATGGCGGATCCGCTCCGCCGGCGCGCCCAGTGCGGCGAGCGCCTGCGTCGGATCGCCGCGCAGAACGCTCGTACGACCGCGCTGCTCCGCGACCTTGTGACCGAAGCCTGTGTCGAACAGATAGGCGGCGCCGTCCTCCGCTGTGATCAGCCAGATGTAGTAGGCCATGGCACGGGATTCATCCGCGGCGTCCGGTCGGCAGAAGACCTCATGGGGTGAAACGCCGTCACGGTGGGCATAGCGGATCGCGTGCACCTGGAATCGGGATGCGGTCATGCTTCCTCCGCAGTGCCGCGCCCAGCGACACTTGTCGACAGGTGTTGACCGGTGTATACCTGACGTTCGGGCCGACGCGCCAGGCCCGGCGGCGAAATTCCACCGCATCCCCGCCCGCGCTTCGAGGATCACCGACATGGACATGGCTTCCAACATCGGCAACAGTGCCGGCTCAATCGCCGAAACCTCGGAGGGCAAGGCCGCGTTGCTCTACGAACGACTCAAGTCCGACGTGGTCTCCGGACGGCTCACTCCGGGCCAGCGGCTCTCCGAGGCCTCGCTGAGCCGGGAGTACGGCGTCAGCCGCTCACCGGTGCGGGAAGCAACGATCAGGTTGGAGCACGACGGGCTGATCGACCGCCAGGGGATGGTCCTGCGGGTTCGCCGCCGCAGTGCCGAGGAGATCATCGACATCTATCGGGCCCGGGTCTATCTTGAGAGCGCGATCGCGGCCGACGCCGCGGCGCGTCGCACCGACCGCGACGTGCGCCGCCTCCAGGCGGCGGTGCAGGCGGAGAGCAAGGTCGACACCGAAGACCCGACAGCCGCCGTCGCTGCCAACCGCACCTTCCACGACGCGCTCGCCGTCGCGGCGCACAACGCCACCCTGCAGAGTCTGCAGGATCGCCTCACCGCGCAGATCGCCGCCATGCCCGCCACCACACTGAGTCACCCCGGCCGTTGGGCTCAGGCGCACGGCGAGCATCAGCGCATCGTGCGAGCGGTGGAGGAGCGCGACTCCGCCGCCGCCCGCGCGATCGCTGAGGAACACATGAGCCGAGCCCGGGACATCCGACTGCAGTTGTTCAATCAGCAGCTCACCGACTGACCGAACGACACCGCGGGCGGTCTGGTCATCCCCGGCGATCCGGCGACGGACGACGAAAGGACCACCTGTGACATCTGCTCACCCCGACTATCCGCGACTTGAGTTCTACCTCGCCGGGAAGTGGTGCACCGGAAAGAACCGCTCGAGCCAGCCGGTGATCTGCCCGGCCACCGGCGAGACGTTGGGCGAACTCCCGCACGCCGGTCCCGCCGATCTGCGCATCGCCCTCGATGCCGCGCGGCAGGCTGACGAGACCTGGCGCCACACCCCTGCCGTCCAGCGTTCGACACTCCTGCGCCGGACGGCCGACATCATCCGTGACGAGAGCGAAACTCTAGCCGGGCTGATCTCCCTTGAACTCGGCAAACCCATCGTCGAGGCCCGCAAGGAGACCACTACCGCCGCCGAGATGTTCGAGTGGGCTGCGGAAGAGGGGCGCAGGGCGTACGGCAGGGTGATCCCCTCACGTTCGGAAGGGACCCAACTCCTCGCGCTGCGCGAAGCAGTGGGCCCCGTGGCGGCGTTCTCCGGATGGAACGCGCCCTCCATCACCCCTGCCCGCAAGATCGCTGGCGCACTGGCCGCGGGCTGCCCCGTCATCATCAAGCCCGCCGAAGCCGCCCCGGCCACCGCACTCTTCCTGGCCAGGGCACTCGACCGGGCAGGCGTCCCAGAGGGGGTGCTCAGCATGGTCTTCGGTGATCCGGCAGCCATCGCGCGCGAGTTGCTCGCGGCGCCGGAGATACGGATGGTCACCTTCACCGGCTCCGTCCCTGTGGGCAAGGAACTCGCGGCGCAGGCGGCAGCGACCATGAAGCGCACGGTGTTCGAACTCGGTGGTCATGCACCGGTGTTGGTCTTTCCGGATGCCGATGTGGAGGCGGTGGCCAGGGCCGGGGCCCGCGCCAAGTTCCGTAACAGTGGCCAAATATGCACTTCTCCCACCCGCTTCCTGGTGCATCGCGACGTGCACGACTGGTTTGTCGACGTGTTCGCCGCCGAGTCCGCAAAGATCCGGGTGGGTGACCCGCTGGACGAGGCAACCGAGATGGGTCCGCTGCAGAACCCGCGGCGGCTCGACGCGATCCGCGAGCTGGTCGAGGACGCGGTCGCGGCAGGGGCCGAGCTGCGTTCCGGTGGTGACCGTCCCGCTGGGCTGTGCGACAGGGGCTGGTACTTCGAGCCGACCGTGCTGAGCGGTGTCACGAAGGACTGCCGCGCGGCGAACGAGGAGCCCTTCGGTCCGCTCGCCCTCGTCTCCGCCTTCGACTCCACAGAGGAGGCGCTGGCTGAGGCGAACCGGCTGCCCCTGGGCCTGGCCTCGTACGTGTTCAGCAACGACCTCCGGGTGGTGGACCATGTGGTTCCGAGGGTCCGGGCGGGCAACGTCATCGTGAACCGCTGGGCGGTGTCCCTGCCGGAGACACCATTCGGCGGGGTGCTGGACAGCGGGATCGGCACCGAGGGTGGGGCCGAGGGCCTCCAGGCCTTCCAACAGGTGAAGTTCGTCAGCCGGAGCGCCGGATGAGCGCCGAGGGGGCCGTCGCGCTGCGGCTGGCGCGCAAGGTGGTCGAGGCTCGCAGCAAGCCGCTATCGCCCGTGGCTCAGCACGCTGCAGCGGCGACTGTGCTCGACTGGTTCGGCGCCACGATCGCCGGCTCCGACAGCGAGCCCGTCGCCCTCCTTCGCCGGGCCTTCGTGCCGACGGCGGGCGCCGGGAACGACAACGGCCCCCGCCTGGTGGGCGGGGGCGAGAGCACCGACGTGTGCACGGCCGCACTCGTCAACGGTGTCGCCGCACACGTCCTGGAGATGGACGACATCTACTCTCCCGGCCTCTACCACCCAGGGGCACCGACCATAGCGGCAGCACTGGCCGTCGCCCAGCAGAACGGCGCCAGCGGCCAGGAGCTGCTGCGCGCCGTCGCGGTCGGGTACGAGGTCGGCGATCGGATAGCCGCCGCTGTCAATCCCGCCCACTACCGGTACTGGCACACCACTGGGACGGTCGGCTGCCTGGGCGCGGCCGCGGCGGTCGCGGAACTGTGCGGTCTGAGCGTGGAGTCTCTTGCGCACGCGCTGACCCTGGCCGCGACCATGGCCTCCGGTCTCCAACAGAGTTTCCGCTCGGACGCCATGGCAAAGCCGCTTCACTCCGGGCACGCGGCGCGAGCCGGAGTCACCGCGGGGCTCGCGGCAGCGTCCGGATTCACCGGTGCTCCGGACGCCCTGGAAGGCGAGGTCGGATTCGCGGAGGCGATGGGCGAGGGGGCGGACTGGGAGCAGGCTCTCCGCCCGTTCGAGCAGGGGTACCTGGTGGAACGCACCAGCGTGAAACCGTATCCCTGCTGCGGGCACACCTTCGCCGCCATCGACGGATCGCTCGCCCTGCGGGCGGCGCCCTACGGGCTGCGGCCCGGGGACATCGAAGCGATCGAGATCGAGACGTACCGGACGGCGACAGTCGTCGCGGGCAATCCCCGGCCGCGTACCCCCTTCGAGGCGCGATTCTCCGCCCCCTTCGTGGTGGCCACGGCGCTGCTGGACGGGGATGTCCGACTGGAGTCCTTCCGCGCGGAGCGCCTGACCGACCCCGCCGTGACCGAACTGCTCGACCGCACCGAGCTCAAGGACGCCTCCGAGTTCACGACACTCTTCCCGGAGCGGCGTGGGGCCCGTGTCACCATCCGCACCCGAGCCGGCGACCGGCACTGCGTCACCGTCCCCGACCGCAAGGGCGACCCGGACAACCCACTGAGCGAGGCCGATCTGCTCCGCAAGTTCACGGGCCTGTCCGAGCAGGTACTCGGAGCCGACCGCACCTGCGAACTCGCGTCCCAGCTCTCGGCGTTGGACGAGCTGGCGGACGTCCGCACGCTCGTCTGCCACCGGAAGGAGTCCGACCGATGAGCGGTCCGCTCCGTGGAATACGCGTGATCGAGATGGCCGGTCTTGGCGCCGCCCCGTACACCGGCATGATGCTCTCCGACCTCGGGGCCGACGTGATCCGCATCGACCGCCCGCGCACCAGGACGGCCAAGCCGGAGCTGTATGCACTCAGCCGCGGCAGACGCTCGATCACCGTAGACCTCAAGCGTGCCGAGGGCCTGGACGTGCTCCTGCGCCTGGTCGAGCGGGCCGACCTCCTGCTGGAGGGATTCCGGCCCGGTGTCGCCGAACGCCTAGGGTTCGGGCCGACGCAATGCATGGAACGCAACCCGCGCCTGGTCTACGGCCGGATGACTGGCTGGGGGCAGACGGGGCCGCTCGCGCCGACGGCCGGTCACGATCTCAACTACCAGGCGCTGTCAGGCGCGCTGTCGCTGTTCCGTCGGCCAGGCGGCCGCCCGGTGACCCCTCCCGGCCTGGTCGCGGATTTCGCCGGCGGCGGGCTGATGCTCGCCTTCGGTCTTGTCTGCGCGCTTCTCGAGAGCAGGGCGAGCGGGCGGGGCCAGGTCGTCGACGCGGCGATGGTGGACGGCACCGCCTCGCTCACCACCCTGGTCCACTCGATGACGGCCCAGGGACGGTGGAGCGAGAAGCCGGGGGTGAACGCCAGCGACGGTTCCGCGCCCTACTACGACACGTACGAGGCGGGCGACGGAGGGTACCTTGCCGTCGCACCTATCGAGCCGGCCTTCTACGCCGCACTGGTGGACGGACTTGGGCTCCGGCTCGACGAGTTGCCGGATCGGTCCGATCCCGCCAACTGGAGCAAGCTGAAGCGGCAGTTCGCGGAGATATTCCGGACCCGGACCCGGGACGAGTGGGCCGAGCACTTCGCCGGTACCGACGCCTGTGTCACTCCCGTGCTCACTCCCGCCGAAGCGGCGGAGCATCCACACAACACCGCGCGCGAGACCTTTGTCCAGGACTTCGGGGTGACGCAACCGGCCCCCGCGCCAAGGTTCGGCAGGACACCCACTCGCATCGCCGGGCCGCCTCCCATCCCAGGGCAGCATTCCCGGGAGGCACTATACGACTGGGGCTTCGCGGAACCCGAGGTGGCAAATCTCGTGAACAGTGGTGTCATCGAGCAGCAGGAACGTTGACCCGGAGCATACGAGCCACCCATAATCCGTTAGATCATTTTTCTTAAACACTCATAGACGTTGAGCTGCCACGGCAAGCTCACGTTCCCGTATTCGGAGCCAGATACGGTCGGACGAGGCGGGTGAAAAACGAATGGGCAAAAACTGGCTGATCACAGGCGTGTCGGGGGGCCTGGGGCTGGCACTGGCGCAGGCCGCCCTGGCGCGCGGTGACACGGTGGTGGGCACTCTCCGCGACAAGTCGCGTGCGACGGCCTTCGAGGGTAGCGCTCCCGGGCGCTCCTTCGCGGTCGTATTCGACACCACCGAACCACCCGAAAACATCAGCGAGCACGTCTCCGAGGCGTTACGGCTCGCAGGACACATCGACATCCTGGTCAACAACGCCGGGTACGGGCTGCTCGGCGCAGCGGAGGAGGTCAGTGAGGAGGAGTTGCGGCACCAGATGGAGACCAACTTCTTCGGCCCCCTTCATCTGATCCGCGCCCTGCTGCCGCATCTGCGGGAACGCGGCAGCGGCCACATCGTCAACATCAGTTCCATCGCCGGATACCTGGGCTTCGCGGGGCTGTCCGTCTACAACGCCTCGAAATTCGCCCTGGAAGGCCTGTCCGAGTCCCTGAGGCAGGAGCTGAAACCGTTCGGCATCGCGGTCACCATCGTCGAGCCGGGCGCCTTTCGCACCAACTGGGCGGGACGCGGGCTGCGACGAGCGGGCGAACGGCTGCCCGCCTACGCGGAGCTCTCCTCGAAGGGCGACCGCAACATGGAGCGCAACGACGGGCATCAACAAGGGGATCCGGCACGCGGCGCCGCCGCGATCATCAAGGCCGTCGAGACGACCGATCCACCGGCCCGTCTCCCGCTCGGCGCCGACGCGGTGGCGGCCGTCCGCGACAAGTTGGAGTCCGTGGTCCGGGAGTTGGACACCTGGGAGCCGGTCGCATCCTCCACCGCGTTCCGAGAAGAGGCCTCTGAACAGCGCTGACCGCACCCGGCCGGGAACCGATCGGTTCCCGGCCTTCCCCTTGCCCCGGAAGGAGGAGACCCCGTGGGCGGTGAGGGACCAGGATCTGAACGGCACGGGCTCTGCCACTACATCCTCATCATCGCTCTCGTGGAACTCCTCGTCGAGACAGTGACGCCCTCCGAAGTATTCGGGAAGCGTCAGCAAGGGCGAACTCTGGAGGAACTGGCACTATGACAGCAAGCAGCTCCCTGCCCGGCCTGTCGGGCGGAAAGATCGCCGTCGACACACTCGGCTCCTGGGCCCGGCAGCATCCCAACAGGTCGGCTCTGACGTTTACCGACCGACCCGATCCGATCACATACGCCACGCTCGACGAACGATCCACCCGGATCGCCAACGCGCTCGCAGAGCGCGGCATCCGGCCGGGCGAAGTCGTGGCCTTCCTGCTGCCGACCGGTCCCGCGATCGTCGAGGTGGCCTGGGCCGCGCAACGCTCCGGACTCATCTACACGGCCATCAGCACCCGGCTCTCACCGGACGAGGTCGCCTTCATCGTGCGCGACAGCGGCGCCCGTTGCCTGATCTACGACTCATCACTGGCACCCCGCGTCGCGAGTCTGATCGCCGACGGTACCTTGCGGCGCCTCGTCGTACTCGCCGTTCGGTCCGGCGACTCCACCGCGCCGGTCGGTGAGTATCTCGCGGCGGCGGCCAGTGCGGCATCGCCCGTGCCGGACCCCTCGTGGGCCGAGGGCACGGACATGCTCTACTCGTCCGGCACGACGGGCCGCCCGAAAGGCGTATTCCGCCCCTTCAACGGACGGCCCGCCGGTACACCGGACTCGGCGACGACCCTGGCGGTCGAACGGTTCGGGCTCTCCAGCGACTCGGTATTCCTCGACACCGGCCCCCTCTACCACGCCGCACCGCTGCGCTACACCCTCGCTCCGCACCGGCTGGGCGCACACTCGGTGGTTCTGCCGTCGTTCGACGCGGAGGAATTTCTGCGCACCGTAGAACGGTATCGGGTGACCGAGGCATTGCTGGTACCCACGATGTTCATCCGCCTACTGCGACTCGCCCCCCACGTGCGCGACCGCTACGACCTGAGCTCGCTGCGATCGGTCTGGCACGGCGCCGCGCCGTGCCCCCGCGACGTCAAAAAGGCCGTAATCGACTGGCTGGGCCCGATCCTGATAGAGAACTACGGCGGCACGGAGGGCAACGGAGTCACCGTCGTGGACAGCCACACCTGGCTCAGCCGGCCCGGCACGGTCGGCCGCGCCGTGCGCGGCACCATCCGCATCCTGGACGAGGACGGGAAGGTACTCCCGCCCAGGTCGGTCGGTTTGGTCTACTTCGAGGGCGGGATGCGGTTCAAGTACCACAACGACCCCGGCAAGACTGCCGCCGCGTACAACTCGCAGGGATGGTCGACAATGGGCGACATGGGCTGGCTCGATGAGGACGGCTTCCTCTACCTCAGCGACCGGCGCACACACCTGATCATCTCGGGTGGGGTGAACGTGTATCCGCGGGCCGCGGAGGACGCACTCAGTCTCCACCCGCTCGTCGAGGACGTCGTAGTGGTGGGCGTACCCGACCCCGAGTTCGGCGAGCAGGTCAAGGCCGTCGTGCAACTGCGCGACCCCACGGCAGCCGGCGCCGACACCGCTCATAGACTGATCGACTTCTGTCGCGATCGGCTCGACCACATCGCGTGTCCGCGCTCGGTCGACTTCGTCGACACCCTGCCCCGCGAGCCCACCGGCAAGATCACGACACGCAAGGTCAAGGCGCGTTACTGGCCCGAAGGGGCTCTCTGACCCTGCCTTGCCCGAGCACAGGGCGGCGAGCGGCGGTGCAGGCTCATGCCTGCACCGCCGCTTGCCGGTAGAGATCGAGGCGGGAACGGACCCGACGCTCCAAGAAGTCGCCGAGCACCCGGTCGAAGACGGCGTTGTCGTCGCCGGCGACCATATGGTGGGCTCCCTTCACGTCGGCGAACTCGGCGTGCGGCACCAGTTCGAGGAACCTCTTGGAGTCGGCGACGCTCAGCACGTCCGACTCACCGCCGCGCACCAGCAGGGTCGGCACGCGCAACGACATCGCGGCACCGCCGAGTTGCACCGGATCGGTCACCGGGTCCCGCTGAACGGCTTGATCCACCGGGCCATGCAAGAAGGCAGGGTCCCAGTGCCAGTAGAATCGCCCGTCCACCTGACGCAGGTTCTTGCGCAGCCCTTCCACGTTCCGGGGCCGCGGGCGGTGTGGCACGTAGGCCGATACGGCGTCCGCCACCTCCTCAAGGGAGTCGAAGCCGTCCAGGCCGCTGTGCATGAAGTCCCTGATCCGGGCGGTCCCCTTCGGCTGCAGAAACGGCGATACGTCCACCAGAACCAGACCGAGGGCCAGTTCGGGATGGTGTCCGAGCGCGGACAGCGAACTGTTGCCGCCCAACGAGGCACCAACGAGCACCGGTGCGCGGCCAAGGAAATCGACAACCCGGACGACGTCGCCGGCGAACCGGTCGAGCCCGTACCGGCCGTCCGGCGACCAGCCGCTCTCTCCGTGGCCGCGCAGATCCACGGCGAGGGTGTACCAACCGGCCTCGGACAGGTCGCTCGCCGTGGAGCGCCAGGAGTGACGGGTCTGGCCGCCGCCGTGCAGCAGGACGACGGGCGGATCCTCCTTACTGCCATAGGTGTCGGCGACGAGTTCGACCCCGCCGTCAGTTGGGATCCGCAGGGTCGTCGCTTCGGGCTTCACCACGGGTCGACTCCTTCTCTTCATGAGCAAGATCACGTACCACTAGCTTAAATATTAAGCTATATTACAGAGTGGGCACAGAGCGACGCTCCCGCCGTGGCCTTGGGCGCCGCTGCCGCCAAGGAGGCGATCATGGAACGGGTACTCTGCCGCATCCAGAACGGTGTGGCGGACGTGCGTCTCAACCGTACGGACAAGCTCAACGCGCTCGACGACACGCTGTTCGCGGAACTCATCGAGGCCGGTCTGCGACTGCGCGAGGACCCTGGCGTGCGCACGGTCGTGCTGTCCGGGGAGGGGCGGGCGTTCTGCGTCGGCCTCGACTTCACTGCCTTCCGCGCCCAGGCCGACGGCCGCTCCTGGCGGCCCGACGCGGTCACCGCCACCGATGCGTCCGCCACCGGCCTCGGCCGGGGGCAGCGCGCCGTCTGGCTCTGGCGCAGCCTCCAGGTCCCGGTCATCGCTGCGGTCCACGGCTACGCCTTGGGCGGCGGTCTGCAACTCGCTCTCGGCGCGGACCTGAGGCTGACCACGGCGGACTCGAAGTGGGGTGTCCTGGAGCTCGATTGGGGCCTGGCGCCCGACATGTGCGGCTCCCAGATCCTGCCCCGCCTGATCGGCCCGGACCGAGCCATGGAACTCGCCCTCACCGCCCGGAAGGTGAGCGGCTCGGAAGCGGTGGAGATGGGCATGGCTACCCGGCTGGCGGCCGATCCACGGGAAGAGGCCCTGGCAATGGCGCACGAGATCGCCGGGCGCAACCCCAAGGCGGTCGTCGCGATCAAGCAGTTGGCCAACACCACGTGGGACACCGAGGCCCTGCAGGCCGGCTTCCGGGCAGAGCGCGTGTTCATGGAAGAGAACGTCGGCAGTCCCGAGCAGCGTGCAGCGGCTCGGAAACGACTCGGTACGGAAAGGACCCGCGGATGACAGCCACCCGATCCGGAGAGCTGGGCGAGCAGGAGCAGCAGGATCTTCGTGACTGGTTCCGAGAGCACTGGGAGCAAGGTGTTGCCTTCAACCGCGACTGCGCTCTTAGCGTGCGGCAATGGACTCCCGAGTGCGCCGAGTTGGCGATCCCGTACGCCGAGCGGCTCTCGGCGCACGACGGAGTCTTCCACGGTGGCGTGATCTCCGCGCTGATCGACAGCGCTGGCGGTGCGGCAGTGATGGCCGGCCACGACTTCGCCAAGGGAAGCCGTCTGAGCACCGTCTCCCTCTCGGTGCAGTACCTGCTGCCCGCCGTCGGGGCGGAGGTGGTCGCGCAAGCCCGCTGCGTGCGCCGCGGCGGCCGGATCCACTTCAGCGAGGTCGAGGTGCGCCGAGCCGACGGACAAGCCTGCGCCCGGGGCCAGGTCGTGGTCAGCATCTCCGGCAAGCGCCCCGGCGCACCCGCAACGACCCACAAGCCCACCGCCGGAACCTGAGCCCGATTTCCCCAAGAGAAGAGAAGAGAAGCCATGCCAGAACCCACTGCGGCGGACAGTGTCCTGTACGAGGTCGACGAGGGCGTCGCGACCCTCACGTTCAATCGACCGGAACGCAAGAATGCCTGGAATCTCCCCATGGAGAAGCGCTTCTTCGAGCTGCTGGACCAGGCCGCCGAGGACCCTGACGTCCGGGCGCTCGTCGTCACCGGCGCGGGTAGGGCTTTCTGCCCGGGCATGGATGTGCAGCGGCTCGAGAAGAACTCGCAGCCGGGCGAGAGCCTGGACTTCACCGGACGGCCCCCGATGTACAGCAGGCGCTTCCTCCCCAAGCCGGTGATCGGTGCGATCAACGGCGGCTGCGCGGGCATCGGCCTGGTACAGGCGCTGCTGTGCGATGTCCGTTTCGCGGCACGAGGTGCTCGTATCACCACCGCGTTCGCGCGCCGCGGCCTGGCCGGCGAGTACAACCTGCCGTACATTCTCCCGCGCGTCGTCGGCCTGGAGAACGCCCTCGACCTGCTGCTGACCGGCCGCACCTTCGACGCTGACGAGGCCAAGGAACTCGGCCTCGTCAGCCGCGTCGTCGAGCCGGACGAACTCCTCGGTGCGGCGCAGGAGTACGCGGCAGACATCGCCCGCAACTGCGCACCGCGCACGCTCGCGGTGCTGCGCCGCCAGGTGTACGGAGATCTTGACCGCAGCTTCGACGAGGCCCTGTCGCGCAGCTACTCCGCGATGCAGTACTTCGCCGGCTCCGCCGACTTTCGTGAGGGGGTCGCGAGCTTCGCGGACCGGCGCGCGCCCGCGTTCGAGGGCCTGCCCGCGGACTTCGACCCGGAGGATGCGCTGAGCAAGCCCTTCCTCCCGGAGTAGGGACCGGCCGGGCCCCAGCCCCAACCAACTCTTGACCGAGGAGTGCCCGTTCGTGGACATCACCTATCCCCCGCAGACCGCGGCGTTCCGCACCGAGGTGCGCGACCTTCTCGCCGAGTACCTTCCGGAGGGCTGGCAAGGCATCGGCGCCCTGGACGAGGAAGCCGCCTGGGCCTTCGCCCGTGAATGGCGCACCAGGCTCGCCGGACTCGGCCTGCTCTCGGTGGCCTGGCCGCAGGAGTACGGCGGCCGCGGGCTCACCAAGCTCCACCAGGTCGTCCTGATGGAGGAGTTGGCCAAGGCCGGCGTCCCGTTCGGGCTCCCCCAGGACACCTTCGGCGTGAAGATGCTCGCCAACACCCTTCTGCGCTGGGGCACGGAGGAGCAGAAGCTGCACTTCCTGCCCCGCATCCTCAGCGGCAAGGACACCTGGTGCCAGGGCTACTCCGAGCCGGGCGCCGGATCGGACCTCGCCTCACTCACTACGCGCGCCCGGCTGGTCCACGAGGACGACGGGGACCACTGGGTCATCGACGGCCAGAAAGTGTGGACCTCCGGGGCGCACATCAGCGACTGGATCTTCGTCCTGGCCCGTACCAACCCGGAGGCCTCCAAGCACCGCGGCATCTCCTTCCTTCTCGTCCCCTTGGACCAGCCCGGCATCGAAGTCCGCCCCTTCCGGATGGCGACCGGCCAGGAGCACTTCAACGAGGTGTTCTTCACCGGCGCGAGGACCCGAGCCGACCTGGTGGTGGGAGGCGTCGACAACGGCTGGGCGGTGGCACAGAGCCTGCTTGGCGTCGAGCGCGGCGAAGAGGCGGCAACCAACCCGATCCTCTTCAAGTCCGAGCTGGAGCGGTTGATCGAGCTCGCTCGCGAGTACGGCAAGGACAAGGACCCCGTCATCCGCCAACGGATCGCCTGGTGCTGGTCCAAGGTCGAGATCATGCGCTACCTCGGCTACCGGGTACTCTCCGGCTGGCTGGAAGGCAAGGAACCCGGTCCCGAGACTTCGATCTCCAAGCTCTTCTGGAGCGAGTACCACCTGCGGGTCACCGACCTGGCCATGGACATCATGGGTATGCACGCTCAGGCGATCAAGGGCCGCCAGCCCCTGCGCACCTACCGCGCGGACGACCCGGGCGCGGTGAACAGCTCGGCGTCCTGGTCCACGGGGTACCTCCTCGCCCGGTCAGGCACGATCTACGCCGGCACCTCGCAGGTGCAGCGGAACATCCTGGCCGAGAAGGTGCTCGGGCTGCCCCGCGAACCGAAGATCGC
Organism: Streptomyces sp. KL116D; assembly: GCF_030766975.1. NCBI lineage: Bacteria > Bacillati > Actinomycetota > Actinomycetes > Kitasatosporales > Streptomycetaceae > Streptomyces > Streptomyces sp. KL116D. The sequence goes on from NZ_JASERH010000108.1 coordinate 86,331, forward strand.
AAGCTGACGTAACTCACCCCTTGCATCAGCCATACCGTTAGATAATTATTTCTTTAGCGTCTCGCTTTTCGTGTGGAACGCAAGCTCATGACCGCTCAGCGCCAAGGGGCCATCGACTGTGGTGAGCACAAGTACGAGGAGCCGGAGGGCGTCCTCATGTACCCCCCTGCCCCTCAGCTGACCGCCCGCTGACGGGCCATCGAGCGCGAGCCGGTCCCGGACGCCCGAGGGGGGCGCCCTGGGCCGGCTCGCCACATTCCCGCCCTCTGCCCCATCCACCTTGGTATCTCTCCCAGAGAGGGGAGCCGCGTGCCCTCCCAAGCCCTGTCCGGTATCCGGGTCCTGGACCTGTCCCGCATCCTCGCGGGCCCTTTCGCGACCCAACTGCTCGCCGACCTCGGAGCGGAGGTGATCAAGATCGAGCGCCCGGGCGTCGGTGACGACGCGCGTTCCTACGGACCGCCCTTCGCCACCGACCGGGAGGGAGAGCCGACTCGGACCTCGGCCTTTTACCTGGCCTGCAACCGCAACAAGGAGTCGGTGACGATCAATCACGCCACTGAACGGGGCCGGGAGCTGATCCGCGAACTGGCCCGCAAGTCCGACGTCGTGGTCGAGAACTTCCGCGCCGGCACTCTGGCCAAGTACGGCCTTGACCACGAGAGCCTGCGGGCCGAGAACCCGCGCCTTGTCTACCTTTCGCTCACCGGCTTCGGACAGAACGGCCCCTACGCCGAACGCCCCGGATACGACGGCGTCTTCCAGGCGATGTCCGGCATGATGAGCGTCTCGGGCCACCCCGACGAACCGATGAAGGTCGGCATCAGCATGGTCGACATCATCTCCGGGCTCTACGCCTCCACAGCCGTGCTCAGCGCGCTGCGCCACCGGGACATGACCGGGGAGGGGCAGTACATCGACCTCGCGCTGCTCGACTGCGGTCTCGCCTCCCTCTCCCACTTCGCGATGAACTACCTCGTCTCGGGCGAGGTCCCGGAGCGGCGCGGCAACGGCGGCTACGGCGGAATCCCCTCCCAGTCCTTCATGTGCAGCGACAAGCCGCTGTTCCTGGTGGCAGGAAACGATCGCCAATTCGCGTCGTTCTGCGCCGCCGCCGACCGCGAGGACTTGCTCGACGACGAGCGGTTCGCGACGACGTCGGCCAGGATCGCCCACCGCAAGGAGATCCTGCCTGTCCTCGCCGAGGTCATGGCCCAGCGCACCCGGGATGACTGGCTGGAGACGCTGGAGCGGCACGGTGTCCCGGCGGGCCCGGTCAACGAGCTCCCGGACGTCTTCGCCGATCCACAGATCAAGCACCGCGAGATGCTCGCGGAAGTTGCCGACCCTCTGATGGGGACACTTCCCCTGCTGGCCAACCCGATCCGACTGGCCGCCACTCCGGTCGGCGACTACACGCCGCCGCCCGGCCTGGGCGAGCACACCGCCGACGTCCTCGGCCGCCTCACCGGCGTTGGGACCGATGAGCTGACCGCCCTGAGGGCCGACGGCGTGGTGTAGTCCTCCCGGACCCGACAATGGGCCGTGCCGGACCGAAGTGGTGGAAGCCACCGGACCGGCACGGCCCATTGTGGTGACGCGCCGGACCGCTCAGGGCCTCGGATCCTTGGGGAGCCCAAGCACCTTCTCGCCGATGATGTTCCGCTGGATCTCACTGGAGCCCCCGTAGATGGTCTCCGCGAGGGACAACAGGAACGAGCGTTGCGTGCCGTCGAGTTCGTAGTCCGGGCCGACGACCTGACCGGCCGGGCCCGCCAGCTCCATGGCCACATGGCCCAGCCGCTGGTGCCCCGTCGAGGCGTAAAGCTTGGCGGTCGCGGACTGCGCTCCCGGCGTGCGGCCGACGACCAGCTCACCGACCGTACGCAGGTTGGTCAGACGCATGATCCGGACCGTCATCCAGGCTTCCACGACCCGCTCGCGCAGCATGGTGTCCCCGGCCAGGCCACGCCCGCGAGCCCGCTCCAGGAGGGCCTCGGCCTCACGCTCGAAGGTGAATTGCTGCGGGAGCAGTGTGCTGCCGCGCTCGATCCCAAGGGTCACCATGGCGGTACGCCAGCCCTGACCCACGCCTCCCACCACGAAGTCGGCGGAGGTGCGCGCGTCCGAGAGGAACACCTCGGCGAACTCCTCCTGGCCGGCCAGGTTCCTGATCGCGCGGATCTCGACGCCGGGCTGATCGGCCGGGACGATCAGCATGCTCAGCCCGTGGTGGCGCTCGGAGTCCGGGTCGGTGCGGGCAAGCACGTACAGCCAGTCCGCGTGCATCCCGAACGAGGTCCACACCTTCTGCCCGTTGAGCACCCACTCGTCGCCGTCGCGTTCGGCGCAGGTGCGCACCGACGCGAGGTCGGACCCCGCGCCCGGTTCACTGAACCCCTGGCCCCAGAATTCCTCGACGGAGAGGATCGGCGGCAGGAACCGCTTCTTCTGCTCCTCGTCACCAACCGAGATCAGCATCGGACCCAGCAGGTCCAGCGCGTTGCCGGTGGCCCGGTAGGGAGCGTTGGCGCGGGCGTACTCGTACTCGAACACGATCTCCTCGAGCAGGCCGAGCCCGCGCCCTCCGTGCTCGCGCGGCCAACCGACGCCAAGCCAGTTCCCGGCCGCCAGCTCACGGTCCCAGGCGAGCCGCACGTCCCATGCGGCGCCGTCGGTCGGCCCGCCGACCCCGCGGTACTCGGCGAACTCGCCGACCAGGTGCTCATGCAACCAGGTGCGGATCTCATCGCGGAACTCACGGACCTCAGGCCCGAAATCCAGCTCCACTGGCTCTTCCCCTTCCCTGCTCGGATAGCTGCCTCAGAGGCCCAGCCGGGACGCGAGGGCCTCCCGGTGGTACGACGCCGGACCGAGCAGTACCTCGGAACTCTTGGCGCGCTTGAAATAGAGGTGCGCCGGATGCTCCCAGGTGAAGCCGATGCCTCCGTGCACCTGGATGTTGTCCCCGGCCACCCGCGTGAAAGCCTGCGAGCAGAACGCCTTGGCCAGTGAGGCCGCCAGGGCCGCCTCACCGTCGTCGTCGCCGGCGACGGCCCACAGCCCGCCGTACGCGGCGGAGCGCGCGGACTCGATCTCTACCAGCATGTCCGCACACTTGTGCTTGATGCCCTGGTAGGAGCCGATCACACGGCCGTACTGCTGACGGATCTTCGCGTAGTCGACCGCCGCTTCCAGTGCCACGGACGCCCCACCCACTTGCTCGGCGGCGAGAAGCACGGCAGCCGTCGCGAGCCCCCGCTCGATGCCCGGCCATGCCTGGCCCTCGTCGCCAAGCAGCCGTGCCGGGGTGTCGGTGAACTCGACGCGGGCCTGCTTCCTGGTCTCGTCGACAGCAGGCTGATGCGTACGGCTCACGCCATGCGCGTCCGCGTCGACGGCGAAGAGACTCACCCCGCCGGGAGTAGTCGCCACGACCAGCAGTAGATCTGCGGTGTGACCATCGGGTACGTAGGACTTGGTCCCGGTCAGCGTCCAGCCGTCAACGGCTGGCGCGGCCGCGAGCCGGATGCCCTCCCGGTCCCAGCGGCCGTCCTCCTCGGTGAGAGCCAGGGTCGCCACGGTGCTTCCATCCGCGATCCCCGGCAGCAGGTCGCGGCGCGCGTCCTCGTCGGCCACCCGCAGCAGGGTCTCCGCCGCCAGCGCGACCGTGGCGAAGTACGGCGCACAAAGCAGCGACCGCCCCATCTCCTCGAAGACGACCCCGAGCTCCCGGTAACCGAATCCGGAACCGCCGTACTCCTCCGGTATGGCGAGCCCCTGGAGGCCCATCTCGGTGGCCATGCGACCCCACACCTTGGGGTCGTAGCCGTCCTCGGTCGCGGCGAGCCGGCGCACCTCCGCCTCGGAGGAGTGCCTCGTCAGGAAGGAGCGGACGACCGTTCGCAGCTCCTCCTGCTCTTCGCTGAAGGTGAGTTCCATGCAGAGCCCTTCCGTCCCCGGTGTTGCCGCTTCGACAATACAGTTAGATTATTGCAGTATCCATACTGATTGAACCGGAGGGCCGAAGTGACCGACCGATACGAGCAGTTCAGCAGCCTGACCTTCGAGCGCCCAGCTCCGGGCGTACTCCGGATCGTCCTCGACGCCCCCAACCTGAACGCCGTCGACCCGGTGATGCACCGCGAACTGGCGGACATCTGGCCGGTCATCGACCGGGACGAGGAGACCCGCGTCGTCATGATCCAGGGCGCCGGAAAGGCTTTCTCGGCCGGCGGGACCTTCGACTCCATCGAGGCCATGACCGAGTCGTACGACGTGCGGGTCAGGGTCATGCGCGAGGCCCGGGACATGGTCTACGGGGTGCTCAACTGCTCAAAGCCTGTGGTCTCGGCGATCCACGGCCCGGCAGTCGGCGCCGGTCTCGTCATCGGCATGATGGCCGACATCTCCGTGGCCGGCCGGAAGGCGAAGATCGTCGACGGCCACACCCGGCTCGGCGTCGCCGCGGGCGACCACGCAGCCATCTGCTGGCCGCTGCTGTGCGGCATGGCCAAGGCCAAGTACTACCTCCTCACATGCGACGCACTGAGTGGCGAGGAGGCCGAGCGGATCGGCCTCGTCTCCAAGTGCGTGGACGACGACGAGGTGCGGGAAGAGGCGCTGCGGATCGCGACCCGCCTGGCCAACGGCTCCGTCAGCGCCATCGCCTGGACCAAGCGGTCGCTCAACCACTGGTATCGGATCGCCCAGCCCATCTTCGAGGCCTCGCTCGGGCTTGAGTTCCTCGGCTTCGGCGGGCACGACGTGGCTGAGGGCGTCGCCTCGCACCGCGAGAAGCGCTCCCCCGATTTCGAGGCCGTGGCCGCAGCCCACCCGCTGGACCTCTGACCCTCGAACCGCACAGCCGACAGCCGACAGCCGACAGCCGACAGCCGAACGAAACCGAAGGACTGACAATGCCCAAGGCCGCACAACCGTCCGTCGACGAAGTCGCCCCGCTGGTCAAGGGTCTGACCTATGAGGAGATGCCGACCGGGCAGACGTTCCGCACCGCCCGGCGCACCATCACCGAGACCGACCTGGTCAACTTCATCACTTGGGGCGGCTTCAACGAGCCGCTCTTCTGGGATGCCTCGCACGCCGCCGACGGTGGCTACACCGGTCGACTGGTCCCGGGAGCCCTGTCCTACTGCATCGCCGAAGGGCTCGTGCTGCAGACCAACGCCCTACACGGCACCGGTCTCGCCTTCATGCACATGGAGCTGTCCGTCAAGGGACCGGTCTATGTCGGCGACACGCTCTGCGCAATCGTGGAGACCATGGACTCGCGCGCGTCGAGCAAGCCCGGCCGGGGGGTGGTGACCAGCAGGATCAGCGTCCGCAACCAACGCGACGAAGAGGTCCTGGTCTACACGCCGGTGCGACTCATCCGCGGCAAGGACTTCGAGGCGACGGAGCACTGACCGCGACCGCGGCGCCCCCTCCCTACCGGGGGACGAAAGGCGCCGCGGTACACCGCGGACGCGGGCGTCGGCGCCACACAGCGCAGAGGTCGCGCGGCCGCCACTCGCCCCACCAGAGGCAATCTGGTTATATAATTACACCTCTTAGCACCTCGTCATCTCCGTAACGGATCCGGGAGCTCCAGTGCACTTCGCCTTCACCGACGAGCAGGAGGATCTGCGCAGGACCGTGCGCGCCTTCTTCGACGACACCTCTTCGGAGCCGGAGCTGCGCCGACTGATGGACTCGGCGGAGGGATACAACCCGGGCGTATGGCACCGCATGGGCTCCGAGATCGGCATCCAGGGACTGATCGTGCCGGAGGAGTTCGGCGGCGCCGGCTGCGGCATGATCGAACTCGGCACGGTAATGGAGGAAGCGGGCCGAGCCCTGCTGTGTGCCCCGCTGCTGTCCTCCGCCGTGATGGCAACGACCGCTCTGCTGCAGTGCGATGCACCGGACGCCCGCAAGCGGCTGCTGCCCCGCCTCGCCGCCGGCGAGATCGTCGCGACGTTCGCGCTGACCGAGGACTCGGGCCGGTGGGACGCTGGCGGCGTACAGCTCGCCGCCCGTGAGGACAAGGACGGCGACTGGCAACTGTCCGGACACAAGAACTTCGTTCTCGACGGCACCGTCGCCGACGTGATCCTCACCGTGGCGCGCACCCCCGAAGGCATCGGCCTGTTCTCGGTCGAGGGCGACGCCCCAGGCCTGCTCCGCGATGACCTGCCCACCCTGGACCCGACCCGGCGCCAGGCCCGCCTGGAGTACCAGAACGTGCCGGCCGTCCGGCTGCGCACCCCGGGGAACTGCTGGGAGCACGTCTCCGCGGTGCTCGACCGCAGCGCCGCGGCGCTGGCCGTGGAGCAGGTCGGCGTGGCCGAGCGAGCTCTGGACATGGCGGTCGAGTATGCCAAGACGCGCCACCAGTTCGGCCGAGCCATCGGCTCGTTCCAGGCAGTCAAGCACCTGCTCGCCGATGTGCTACTGGAAGTCGAGTCTGCCCGCGCGGCCGCCTACTTCGCCCTCCTGAGCGCCGACGGCGGCGGAGACGACCTGCCGACAGTCGCGGGTCTGGCCAAGGCCTTCTGCTCGGATGCCGCCGTGCAGGCCGCATCTCAGAACATCCAGGTGCACGGCGGCATCGGCTTCACCTGGGAGCACTCCGCCCACCTGTACCTCAAGCGGGCCAAGACCTCGCAGATGCTGCTCGGCGACTCCCAACACCACCGCGAGGTGCTGGCCCAGCGCATCGGGGTCTGAGAACCCTCGGCTCGACCTCCCCGGCACCGGCCGGGGACCTGCACTCAATGGAGTTGACACTATGAAGGTGGACGGCAAGCTGAGCGCCTGGGGGGCCGGCGAGGTGGTCGCCCAGGCCGTGGAACACGAGCGGCGCGGCTACAGCGGCCTGTGGTCCTCGGAGTCCAAGCACGACCCGTTCCTGCCCCTGCTCCTCGCCGCCGAGCACACGGAACGGCTGGAAGTGGGCACCGCGATCGCGCTTGCCTTCGCCCGCTCCCCCATGCAGTTGGCATACACGGCGCATGATCTCCAGACCTACTCGGGCGGCCGCTTCACCCTCGGCCTGGGCAGCCAGATCAAACCGCACATCGAGCGCCGATTCTCAATGCCCTGGAGCCGTCCGGCTGCCAGGATGCGGGAGTACATCAGCGCATTGAAGGCCATCTGGTCCGCGTGGAACGACGGGACCCGTCTGGACTTCCGCGGTGACTTCTACAGCCACACCCTCATGACCCCGTTCTTCGCCCCGCCACCGGCGCCCGGTGGCGCGCCGAAGGTCTTCCTGGCCGCTGTCGGCGAGGCGATGACGCGTACCGCGGGCGAGGTGGCGGACGGACTGCTCTGTCACGGTTTCACCACCGAGCGCTACTTGCGGGAAGTCACCCTCCCAACCATCGAGAGCGGCCTGGCCTCGTCCGGCCGCAAGCGGGAGGACTTCACGGTCAGCCATCTGCTGCTGACCGCGACCGGCCGGACCGAGGAGGAGATGGCCACGGCGGTCAGCGCCACCCGCCGCCAGATCGCCTTCTACGGCAGCACCCCGGCGTATCGCAATGTGCTGGATCTGCACGGCTGGGGAGAGCTGGGCGATGAGCTGCACGCCCTGTCCACCTCCCGCCGCGAGGACCGCTGGGAGGCCATGGGCACCCTGATCGACGACGATGTGCTCAACGCCTTCGCCGTGGTCGCCGAACCCGACCGCGTGGCGTCCGAAATCGACCGCCGGTACGGCTCGCTGGTGGACCGACTGTCGTTCTACACCACGTACGAGATTGACCAGGAGATCTGGCAGCGGCGCTGCCCAGAGACTGCGCGACTGAGTAGGCGGAAAAGACTCACAGCGGCAACGGGCCCCAAGCGTCAGCTTGGGGCCCGTTGCCGTCCGGTAGGGACGATGTCGGTCAAACGCCGAAGCCGATCCAGGAGGCGTTCGTGCTGGACGGCCGGCCCGCCGAACAGAAGCTGGGAGGACTTGGCACGACGGAAGTACAGATGCGCCGGGTGCTCCCAGGTGAGAGCCAGATACCTCACGTGGATCTGGATGCTCTCGCCGCGACGAACATGAAGGCAGCGCGAGCAGCAGGCGTGCGCCACCGCCGCAGCGACAGGGAACTCGGGCGATCTCGGCGGCCAGGAGCGCGGCTCGCGCGCGGCGGCCTCGGCGAGCGCCACCTGCACCAGCATGTCCGCGAGGCGGTCGCGTGACCGCCTGGAAGGAACCGATCGGCCGACCGAGCTGGTAGCGGCCCTGGGCGTATTCGGCGGCCGTCTCCATGCGCTTGCGGGCCCCGCCCGCCTGCTCAGCCGCGAGCCCGGCCGCGGCCAGGTCCAGGACACGGGAAACCACACGCCCGGCGCCACCAACGGCGCCGACCAGCCTCCCGCGCACATCATCCAGCACCACGCGTGCCATGGCGCGAGTGACATCAGTGTTTCAGAACCTTGGTCCTCAGGCCGGGCGACGTCCGCTCACGGCGAACATCGAGGGTCCGTCACCGGTGCGGGCCACCACGAAGATCACGTCGGCCAGCCGCTCCGTCTATCACGAAGCACTTGGTCGGTCGTGACAGACCCCGTTCCCGGGGCTCCGCCCGGGTGGATGCGAGCTCGGGGTCCCACGACCCGCTGTCCTCGGCGACGGCCAGCGTCGCCGTGGTGAGCCGGTGGCGATGTCCGTGGAGGTGCTCCTGGCAGGCGTCCTCGTCGCCCAGAGGCCTGCGGCGCTTGGGCGGCCAGGACCACGGTCGCGAACAGCGGAGCACACAGCAGGACCGGCCGGCCTCCTCCAGCACGACGCCGAGTTCGGCAGGACGAATCCGTCTCTCGTAGCGCTCGGACGGGGCCAGAGCGGCAGGCGGAGCTGCCGCGTCGCCTGATCCCACACGGCCGGGTCATGGCGCCTCTCGCTCTCCGCGAGCTTGCGCACCGCCTCCTCGGGCGACCTGGCCTCTAGGAAGCCCCTGACCTCGGAACGGAGTTCAGCGAGACCTTCGCCCTGGTCACCGCTCACGTCAGACCCCTGGGAGGCGTGCGGAGCTGACGCAGCTCGCGGAATGGGGAGGTGTTGTCGATGCCCGGTTCCCTGGGCATTCCTAGCACCCGCTCAGCGAGGATGCTCTTCGCGAGCTCCTCGGTGCCGCCCAGGATGCGCAGGGCCGGGGTGGCGAGCGCCAGATCCGTCCAGGCGTGCGTGCCCCATTGTGCCGTTGTCCGCGATGAGGCGAGGGCCGAGCACGTCCGACACGAAGTGGGACGGCCCGGGTAAGGTTCTGGCCGTACATCAGCTTGGACACGGACATCTCGGGTCCCGGTACGGCGCGCCGAGCGCAGAGGCCCGCAGTGCGCGAGCGTTGAGATACTCGGTGGCCTTGAAATCGGCGAGAAGTTCGGCGAGTCTGCCGCGCAGTGCGCGATCGTCCGAGGTCGAGGTGGCGCGCATGAGCGCGGACAGCGTTCCGACAGCGCGGAGGCGACCGGACCGGCGCCTATCGCTCCCGACGGTGGCTCGCTCGTTCATCAGAGTGGTCAACGCCGCGGTCACATCCCTCGTCACGACCTCGCCGAGGCGATGGTCGTCGGGCGCGGACACCGGTGAGGAAGACTTCGTTGAAGTCCGCGCCGCCGGTCATCTGTCGCAGCGGACGGACTTCCACGCCGGGGGTGTCCATGGGTACGAGGAAAGCCGTGATACCCCGGTGCTTGGGCGCGTCCGGGTTGGTGCGAAAGGCCAGCGCGAGCCAATCTGGCTGTGCTGGGCGACGGAAGTCCAGACTTTCTGGCCGTCCAGGACCCAACTGTCGCACGTCGCGCACGGCGCGGGTGGTGATGCCGGCTGGGTCGGACCCAGCGTCTGGTTCGCTGAAGAGCTGGCACGCGATGACCTCGCCCTGGTACATGGCTGGCAGCCAGCGGTCCTTCAGGGCAGACTGGGCGTGCGCGAGGAGATCGTCGGCCCAATCATGCTCAGCCCGATGACGCTGAGGGTGCCCGTGTCGGGGACGTCGTACTCGGCCTCGACGGCGTCGTAGAGCATGTCGTGAACGCGGCTCAGCTCACGGCCGCCGTATGCGGCGGGACCGGTGATCCAGCCGAGACCGGCCTCGTGCGGGTGCGTTGCCACTGCCGCGCCTCTTCGACGGCGGCGTGGCGTTCACCTCCGGCGGTGCGGCATTGAAGTAGGCCACGGTCGTCACCCTGCCCCCAGGCGAATTCGCTGGAGGACGGACGCTTCGAGGCCCGGGCGTCGAGAAAGCGCCCGGACTTCTTCCTCGAAGGCGCCCAGCCCATGGGCTACATCGTCGTGCATGGGTCTGGACTCCGTGGATCAGGTGGACAGGATGGTCACGGCGGGCACACCCGGCGCACCGTAGAGGTGTGTAGCCAGGCCGACGCGAGGGCTGTTCGGAACCTGCCGGGCCCCTGCCGTCGCAGTTGCAGCACAGTCTCGTGGATCTGCCACCGCAGTCCGGAGGCTCCGAGTTGGTTCGCCGTTGCCTAGGAGACCACCATCGGTGTTCACCGGCAGGCGGCCTCCGATCTGGTGGCGCCCTCGGCGATCATGCGCTCCTGGTCGCCGTCCTTGCACAGGCCGGTCTCGGCCATGTGAATGATCTCGGAGCCGGCGTCGGTGTCCTGGAGCTGCGCGATGTCGACGTCGTCGGGCCCGGTGCCGGCACGCTCGAGGCGCCTCCCGGCTGGCGCCCACGGTGGGGCTGTCCGCACGCTCCTGCTAGCGGCAGCGAGGGCTCTGGACCTCGAAGGCACCAGAGCTTGCGGCTCTGCAAGGAGGTGGCTCGTACCGGATCGGAGTCGAGGTGTAGCGGTGAGCCTGGTCGGCGCGGCAGAGATGACGGCCGCGGCGCCCTCGTCGGGCCCGCAGTACATGAACTGCACAGCAGCGTGGTCGAGGACGGGCGACGCGAGGATCTCGTCCACGCTGGGCAGGGTGCGGCGCCAGGCCTTGCTCGTTGTCGGACTGCGCGTTGCGAGGGTTCTTCGACGCCACCTCGGCCAGTGTGCGTTCGGAGATGTCGTGGTCGATGCATGTACCGGTTGATCTTCATCCCGAAGTAGTGGGTGGTGAGGGAAAGAGTCCGGTCTCGGCCGTACAGCTAGAGGGATCCCGGCCACCGAGGGGTCCGCGGCTGAAGGAAACGCCCCGCGGGTGCTTGTCCATGCCGATCGCGATGGTGACGTCGTGCTCACCGGTCTCGATGGCGCGAGCGGCGCCATGGAGACGGCCGTGCCGGCGGTCGCGCGCACCGTTGAAGACGCCGCGGAGCGATCCCTGTGAGGCCGAGACGGCCCACACGATGGCGTCAGGGGTTGGAGACCTCGTGGCTGCCGATGAAGCCCGCCTGTACCTGCGGCCAAGTGATACCCGCGTCCGTGAGGGCGAGGCGCACCGCGTCCGCGCCCATGTCCATGGCGGCCTTGCCGGGGAATCGCCCGAAGGGGTGGAGGCCCACCCCGATGATGGCGGCTTCCATCACGCCTCCTGTGCGTCGGTGTCGGGAGTGAAGGCAAAGGTGAAGACTTCGGCACCTTGGGCGTCGGTGGTGTAGGGCACCAGCGTCATGCGCATCGGCTGCCCAATCTTCAGCTTCGTCGGGTCGGACTCGGTGAGGCGCGCCTCGACGAGAGTTCGCCCGGGAGCTCGATGTAGCCCAGTGCGTAGGGGCGGAAGGTGTCCGCCGTGTCGGAGCCGTCGTAGGGAGGGGACGGCGGGCGGAAGTTCTGCGTGGTGAAGGTCCAGAGCGTCCCGCGGTCGCCGAGTTGCTTGGCCTGTTGGTCGGTGGCCCGCAGCGCAGACAGTGCGTGGCGGCCGGGAAGTCGACCAGCCCGCAGGCACCGCAGGCGGAGCCGATCAGCTGCGGCCGCTCGGCGGACTCGGTGAACAGGCCCTCGGCCACCGGCTTGAGTGTCGTCACAAGGCTCCTTAGAGGTTCGGAGTGGACAGGAAAACGGTGCCGTCCACAGGGGCGGACTCGAAGCTCGCGACGGAGCCGTTGCCCCAGCCCTCCTGCGCCATGACCCGGCCACCGAGGATGCCGAACACCCGATCCGTCACACGCGCAGGCCATCGGCGACGTAGTCCACCCTCAGAGAGGCGGCGAGCGGGACGGGAGTCCGGCCGGAGGGCGAGGGTACGAAGAGTCGATCCCCGTTGCGGCCGTCCGTGTCGCCGACGGCTCAGCACCTTCAAATCGTGCGACTAAGAGGATAATAAGTCAACTATTTACACAGCTCACCCCCAGACGGAACCCGCACCGGGGAATCCGGCGGGCTGTCAGTAGGTGCGCAGCCCCATGCTGCGAGCGATGCCGTTGCGCTGGATCTGGCTGGTACCACCGGAGATGAGTGGCCACGATGGACTCGCGATACCGGAAGCTCATCACGCTCTCCGTGGAGAAGCCGTGACCGGCACAGACCTGCATACCCAGGCGCGCCGCCGCGGCATAGGTCTCCGACCCCTTGAGCTTCGCCATCGAGCCTCACGAGTGCAGGGCTTCCCCTGAGCCAGAGCGGGCGGCTCGATGGGCCAGCAGTCGCGCGGAATCAATCTCGGTCTGCAGATCCGCCATCGCGTGCGCGAGCGACTGGAAATTGCCGATCGGACGCCCGAAGGCCTCGCGGGTACGCGCTGTACTCGAGCATCTCGTCCAGGGTGGCCTGCGCTGCACCGAGGTAGCCGCCGGTAGTGATCACCTTCTCCAGTTCGATATTGGAGAGCATGACCTTCAGCCCTCATCCTGCGGCCCGACGAGGTTCTTCTTCGGTACGACGACATCATTGAAGAACACCTCGTTCGTACCGAGGATGTGGCGCGCCAGCGTCGGCGTCCGCTTGACCGCCACCCGTCACTGGCGGGGTCGCAGCAGCAGGCTGATGCCGCCGTGCTTGGGCTCGCGCGGGCCGGTGCGCGCATAGGTGGCGATCGTGGTCCCCGGGAGGCCGCCACCCGTGCACCAGGCCTTCTGGCCGCGCACCACATAGTGGTCGCCCTTGTCCTCGGCACTCGTGCGCAGCGCGGCGGCGTCCGATCCGCTGTCGGGCTCACTCAGGCCGACGGCGAGCCGGTGCCGCCCCGTCATCACGCGCTCACGGATGAGCGCCCTCTGCTCTTCGCTGCCCCACCGGAAGACCGTGATGCCCGGGGATCAGGACTCCGATGTAGCACATGGCGACATCGAAGCTCGCCGCGGCAGTTCCTCGGCGATGACGATGAGTTCAAGCGGCCCGCCACCGTCCCCACCCTCCACACTCCGAGAACGGCGGCGAGAACCAGCCCATGTCGGCCATCCCCTCGAAGAGGCCGGCCGGCACGATGCCCTGTTCGTCCCACTCCTTAGCCTTCTCCGCCGGGCGGACGTCCCGTACGAAGTCGCGCGCTGTCGCCCGCAGCATCTCCTGCTCGTCAGTAAGCCCGAAGTCCACAACAACCCCCTCCAGCCGATCAATCATCTAACTACTTTTACTATATCAGCTGCTAGGGTCGGGAGGGCGCAGATCTGCTGCCAGGTGGCTTCGGGAACCGCCAGCGGGGGTCGAACACGGACTGCCCGGCGGCGCTACGCCTTCGGCGCGAACAACTCGGCCGCCCGCGCCCGCAGTCGGGACTTCAGAACCTTCATGCTCGCGTTGCGCGGGAGATCCGCCACGACCGCCGCGTGCCTGGGCGTCTTGAAGTTGGCGATGCGGCCTCGCGCCCACGCCAGCAAGGCCTCAGGGGACAGCGACGCGGCGGGCCTGAGCACAATGAAGGCGGCAGGCACCTCACCGAGCCGCGCGTCGACCACTCCACCACAGCGACGGCCGCCACGGCCGGAGTGTTCACCAGGATGCGTTCGACCTCCGCGGGATAGACGTTGAACCCGCCGACGGGGACGACATCCTTCTTCCGGTCGGTGATACGGACGAAGCCCCGCTCGTCCTTCGTCGCGATATCCCGGTGTGCAGCCAGCCGTCAGCGGTGATCGCCGCGGCGGTCGCGGCAGAGTCACTGCCAGTAGCCCCGCATCACGTTGAAGCCCCGACACAGCAGTTCGCCCGGCGTGCCGGGCGGGACTTCCGCGCCCTTCTCGTCGACGATTTTGGGCTCGACGTCAAGCGCCGCACGACCGACCGTCGAGCACAGCGTCTCGAACGGGTCCACGGTCGGATATGTCGTGGTGGTCAGCGACGTGGCTTCGGTCAGGCCGTACGAGCTGGTGGTGATCTCCACCCGCAGCTCGTCCGGATCCGGCGCATCAGCGCGGGGTCGACGGCCGCGGATGCCGCCAGGGCCACACGGAGAGAGGAGAGATCGCGTCCCGTCGCTCGCGGGCGAGTCGAGCAGGTCCCGGAAGAGAGTCGGCGGCCCCGTAATTACGCTGATGCGCTCTCGCTCGATCGTGTCCAGGACCTCGTCCGGCGAGAGACCGCCTCGGGGAGAGCGGTGACCCCATGCACGATGCAGGCCATCCATCCTCCCTTATAGCCGAAGGTGTGGAAGAACGGCGGGATGACGAGTGGCGGTCGCCGTGGCGGAAGTCCAGCACTTTGCTGAACCAGCCATGTGCACGCAGTGATTGACCATGCGTCAGCATTACGCCTTTGGTCGCCCGGTCGTCCCTGAGGTGAACATGATGTCCGATAGATCGTCCGCGGACACCGCGTCAATGGAACGCTGAGCCTCCGCGGCGTCCGCGTCCTCGCCGGACGCGATGAACTCCTCCAGGACAGCCGGCCCGGCCCGGCCGGGCCGGAGCGGTGACCACCCGCCCCGACTCCAGTAGTTCGGGCACAAGCTGTGCCTCGCGGAGCATTCCCGGGTAGTCGTGCGAGGAAGTCGGTGACGGTGACGAGCGCCTTCGCGCTGCGTTCGAGTACGTGGCCGCTGCACCCGCGGTGAGCCGTGTGTTCACGGGCACCAGAGGCGGCACCGGCTCCGTGCACTCCGAGGGCGGCCAGTATCCAGCGCGCACTGTTCAGGGCCCAGACTGCGACACGGTCTGCCCTCACGTCACGCCGAGCGCCGACATCGCCCGGACGACGGACACCATCGCGTCCTCGAGCTCGGCGAAGGTCAGGCGCAGAGCGCCGTCGACCACGGCCTCCGTGTCCCCGTACCGCCGTGCCGCCACGCGTACGGCGTTCGGGATGGAAACGAGTTCCTTGTCGTAGCGGACCCTGAGCTGCTCAGGGACGTAGCTCCACGCGTCTTCACCGGCCCCGGTGTCGGCCACTCCTGCCCTCCCTGCCCATGGCACGCCGACCCGGAGCGCGGCTCGACGCGATGTCGTCGTCCGCGTCAGGCGTGGTCCGTCGCGACAAACCCCGAACGCACCTCGCCACGCCGGACCTTTCCGGACCCGGTCATGGGGAACTCGACGACGAACTGCCAACTCCGGGGAACCTTGAACGATGCGAGGCTGCGCGCCGCGCGTACTCCTGCAAGTCGCAGCAGTCCGCTTCCGCGCACCGGCGCGCAGCTGGACGCTGGCGGCCTCGGACTCTCCGAGGCCGCGGATCCGCCAGTCCGACCACCACAGCGGTCACGACGTCCGGATGCCGCTCCAGGACTTCCTCGACCTCTCGCGGGTTCTGCGTTCTCGCCGCCACGAGGCGATCACTTCACGTGTCCGCCCGTGAAAAGTGATCATCCCGCGCTCGTCCATGCTGCACATGTCCCCGTGCTCAACCAGCCGTCCTCGTCGATGACGGACGCGGTCTCCTGAGGCATGTCGTGGCGTGGCCGGCCATGTTCAGAGGGGACGGATCAGCAGTTCGCCGGCTCCCAGCGCCGCGAGCTGAGCCCAGTGCCCGCAGCGGCCGATTTTCATCTCACGCGGTGAGAGGGGCGTCCGAGCCGCTGCGCCTGTCCTCCGGCTTGTCATCGATAGTGTCGGTGGCTTGCAGGCAGCGGGGCTCTCGGACTGGCCATAGCCGATGATCAGTTGGACGCCGAGCGCCCGCTCAGAAGTCCTCGACCACGTGCGCGAGACGGTCGCTCCGCCGCCCATCGCCACTCGCAGTGCGCTCAGGTCGAAACTGCCGAGATCCGGATGGCGCAGCAGGTCGGTCACCATGGTGGGGACCAGCGGGATGGTCGTCGGTCCGCTCCATCACTCTCAGCAGAGTGTCGGCATCAAAGCGGGGCGCGGTGACCAGCGTGCCCGCGCATTCATGACCAGGACCCCGCACACCGAGGCACCGACGTGATGCAGCGGCAGCAGTGAGCACATGATGACCTCATATTCCGCGCCGGTGCGCTGCCGGTCGAGGCCGAAACGCGCGGTGTTGACGCACGCGAGGTGTGAGAGCACGGCAGCCCTTGCAGGACGGCCGTGGTGCCGGAGGTGTACTGGACCAGCAGGATCATCTGCGGAGACCTCGGGCAGGCTCGTGCGGTACGCGCCGCCCCTGCTCCAGGGAGCCGAGCCGAAGGTCGGGCGGAGAGCTGCAGGAAGGCTCGAGGCCAGCTTCTGCGCCACTCTCCAGCAGCGGCCGCCCGCGATGGTCCATCCGAGGCAAGCAGCAACCGCGCACCAGCCCTGCCGTCTGGTCAGGCCGCACTCCGCGTCTGCGAGTGAGGTGTTCGGCGAAGTACGAGCACCACGCCTGCCAATGCGCGGGCGTATTGAGAGCCACCACCCAAGGCACAGAGTTGGCGCCCCACACTGCCACCTTCTCACCGGGGGCGACACGCTCCAGCATCCGGTGCGCCGCCCGTGTTGCCCGCTCCGCCTGAGTCCGCTGGTCAGGCGGTCCAGATCTGCCCCGTCTGAGAACTTGGATCGCTGGCCGGTCGGGTGAGCCTCGGCGTTGCGCAACAGCAATCCCCCACTGTTCTCCACAGCTCCGGCCCAGTGTCAGCCGGCCAGTGCGCTTCGGAAAGTGAGGTTTCATCGGACAGACGATGCGGCAATGTCGCCTCCTGTAGATGCGGGTTCGGGTGCCCACGAGGTCGTGCGCACGCAAGCGCGCCCAGAGCAACAGAGGCGCGGCATCGAACTCGTTAATCCGCCGTGGCAGCCTATTGCAAAGAGCTAGATTCGGATATAGATATAACTCATTGAGTTTCTCACGCAACCCTGCTTGTGGCCTTGATGCCCGAGGCTGTGCGACGGACGCCGGCGCGGACACCAGGGATATGCAGGGCGCGGGATCTCCCGCTCGCCTGCATACAAGATCGACCTCCCTCAGGAGAGCGAAGCCCTGAGGGCCTGAGCCGCGGAAGGGACGTCACGATGACTGCAGTCGACTCCCTGCCTTCCGGGAGCAGCAAGAGGAACCACAGCCCGGACTACCCACGCATCCACCGGACTGCCCTGTGCAAGAAGACCTCGTACCGAAGGACGACTACATCGATCCCCGCTATGTCGCACTGGAGAAGGAGCGTCTCTGGCCGGACGTATGGCAGGTCGCCTGCCGCGAGGAGGAGATCCCCAAAGCCGGGAACTTCGTAACCTTCGATGTCGCGGACGAATCCATCATCGTGATCCGCCTGGCCACGGGCGAGATCAAGGCCTACTACAACGCCTGTCAGCACCGCCGCCGAGGCTGACCGAGGGCTGCGGCACCGCCCAGCACTTCTTCTGCCGCTACCACGGCTGGCGTTGGAACCTGGACGGCAGCGTCCGCGAGGTGGTGGACCCGCAGGACTGGGGCGACCGGATCAGCAACGACGCGCTCTGCGGCTCAAGGAGCCCCGGGTCGACACCTGGGGCGGGTTCGTCTTCATCACCATGAACCCGACGCCGAGCCCCTGCGCGACTACCTCGCACCCGTGCCCGAGGTGTTCGACCCGTTCGAGTTCGAGAAGTTTCGCTTCCGCGTGGTACAAGACCGTCGTACTGCCCTGCAACTGGAAGACCGCGCTCGAAGCCTTCAATGAGGGCTACCACGTCCAGACCACCCACCCCAGCTGCTGCGGAACACCGACGACCAGACCCGCAGCAGCAGCCTCGCGGCAAGCACTCCACCTTCACGGGGGCGGAGGACAACCGGCCCCTGGGAGCGCCCTCCCGGCGGCTGGGGCAGCCGTTCCCGAAGGACCTGCGGCCGGGTGTGGTCACCTTCCTGGAGTTGATGGAGAAGCGGCTCAAGGCGATCTGGACGCCTCGCGACGTCACCGCCGCACACCGCCTCATGACGGACCTCGACGAGGCGGACGGCGCCGACGGTGCGCGGGTGATGGGGGCGCTCATGGCTTTCGCCGCCGAGGAGGCGGAGAAGGAAGGCGCTGGCTGGCCCAAGCTCTCCGCGGAGAACCTCATCCGCGCCGGCCAGACTGGCACATCTTCCCCAACCTCATCGTTCTGCCGTACCCGGACGGGGCCCTGTGGTATCGAGCCCGCCCGAACGGCGCCGACCCGACAGCTGCGTCTTCGACGTCTGGTCGCTCATGCGCTACGCACCGGGCGCGGAGCCCGAGCTCAAGAGGGAGTTCTACAACGACTGGCGCGACAGCGACAGTTGGGGACGGATCCTTGAGCAGGACTTCGAGAACCTCGCCGCCGTCCAGCAGGGCATGAAGTCCCGGGGCTTTCCTGGCTCCCGGCCCAGCCCGAAGCAAGAGGTGGCGATCAGCAATCTGCACAGAGTGCTGCACGAGTACTACTACAACGACATTCCTCCGGCGCGGGGCACGAGAGTCAAGGCCGAGCGGCAGGTGGACGGACGAAGGCGGAGGTGCGTCGATGACGGAACTTGCGACCGATACCGAGGCAGGCTGGGACGCGGTCTCCGATCTCGTCGTGGTGGGCAGTGGTGGCGGGTCACTGTGCGCCGCGCTGACGGCGAGACGGGGCGGGCTGCAGCCTCTTGTGCTGGAGAAGACCGATGTGGTCGGCGGGTCCACCGCCATGTCCGGCGGCATCATCTGGCTGCCGAACAACCCGGTGTCCCGGCGCGCGGGTGTCCGCGACAGCCTTGACGACGCCCGGCGCTACTTCGCCGCATCGGTCGGCGACGCCGGGCCCGCGACCTCCCAGGCACGCGTCGAGGCCTTCTTGAACGCCGTCGAACCGATGACGGAATTCCTGCTGGAGCACGGCGTCCCTCTCCGCCACTGCGAGGGCTACTCGGACTACTACGACGAGCCGCCCGGCGGCAAGGCGCGCAGCCGCTCGCTCGAGGCCGAGCTGTTCGATGTCCATCAACTCGGGCCTTGGCGCGCCAAGTTCCGGGCCCGCATCGACATCCCGCCCATTCCGCTCTACACCAGTGAAGTCGCGCCGATGTCCCTGGCGCCCCGCACCCTGAAATCGGTGATCACGGCCGCCAAGGTGGTCGCGCGTGCGATCTCCGCGAAGGTCACGGGGCGCGACCTGCGCGGTTCCGGGGCGGCCCTGCAGGGCTGGATGCTGCTGGCCGCACTACGGGCCGAAGTTCCCATCTGGACGAACACCCGCGGTCGACCTCGTCGTCGAGGACGGCCGTGTGGTCGGCGTGCTGGCCGAGCGGGACGGCCGCCGCATCAGAGGTCCGGGCGCGCAACGGAGTGCTGCTGAACTCGGGTGGCTTCGCACACAACGCGACCATGCGCGAACAGTGGGGCCCGAAACCCGCCTCCACCGCATGGACCTCCGCGAACGAGGGCGACACCGGCGAAATCATCGAGGTCGCCAGTGCGGCACGGCGGAGCGGTGGACCTCATGGACGAGGCCTGGTGGGCGCCCTCGTCGATCCTTCCAGACGGTCGCCGCTGTTCTCCGTCTACGAGCGCTCGAAGCCGTACTCCATGATGGTCGACGCCTCGGGTACCCGGTACGTCAACGAGGCCGCCTCCTACATGGAGGTGGGACAGGCGATGTACGCGCGCCACCAGAAGGTCGGAGCGGTCCCCAGCTGGTTCATCATGGATTCGAACAACCGGCAGCGCCATCTGTGGGGAATGACGCCCGGCGGCATTACGCCGCGCAAGTGGATCACCTCGAGCTACATGAAGAAGGACAACACCGTGGAGGGCCTCGGCGGCCCAGTGCGGCATCGACCCCGAGGGGCTGCGCGCCACCGTGGAGCAGTACAACGCTGCGGCGGCACACGGCAAGGACCCCGAGTTCCACAAGGGGGACCGGGCCTACGACCGCTACTACGGCGACCCCACGGTCAGGCCGAACCCCTGTGTGGCACCGCTCACCAAGCCTCCCTTCTACGGCGTCGAGATCTACCCGGGCGACGTCGGCACCTCCGGAGGACTGATCACGGACGAGCATGCCCGGGTGCTCCGGGAGGACGGCGCGCCGATCCCCGGCCTGTACGCGACCGGCAACTGTACGGCCGCTATCACGGGCCACACCTACACAGGTGCCGGGGCCAGCGTCGCCGCCTCCTTCATCTTCGGTTGGGTGGCCACCCACCACATGATCGACACCACCGCAAGGAGTACCTCCGTTGCCTGAGTCGACAGACGCTTCGCCCGCAGTACCGAACGGCTCACCGCTCGTCGAGATCTACCGCACTGCCGCCCTGATCCACCGCGCTGACGAACGGCTTCGTGGCATGCTCACCTCCGGTGAACTCGCTGCGGCCTACTACTCGCCGCGTGGAGCAGGAGATCCTCGCTGCGTCCCTGTCACACGCAGGTGTCCGCGACGAGGACTACCTGGTCACCACGTACCGCGGCATGCATGACCAGATCGCCAAGGGCATGCCCCTCGAGCTGCTGTTCGCGGAGATCTTCGGCAAGGCCACGGGAGCCTGCAAGGGCAGGGCGGCCCCATGCACGTCACGCACCCCGAAACCGGTGTAATGGTCACTACCGGCATCGTCGGCAGCGGACTGCCGATCGGCGTGGGCCTTGCCACCTCGTCGGACCTCCGCAAGGACGGCCGCGTCACGGTGGTCTGCTTCGGTGACGGAGCCAGCAACATCGGCGCCTTCCACGAGTCGCTCAACCTCGCCTCGCTGTGGAAGCTGCCCATCGTCTTCGTCTGCCAGAACAACCTGTACGCCGAGTCCACCGCATACGCCCATGGCACGACCGCCGAGCACATCGCGGACCGGGCCGCCGGTTACGGGATGCCCGGCGTGACGGTTAACGGCAATGATCCACAGGAGTCACTCGACGCGTTCACAGCCGCCGTGGAGCGGGCCAGGTCCGGGGGTGGTCCGACGCTTGTCGAAGCGGTCACGTACCGCTTCATGGGTCACTACTTCGGTGACCCGGGCGCCTACATGGACCGCGGGGAGTACGACAAGGCTCTGGAGGCCGACCCGGTGCCCGCGCTCCGCGCGCTGCTGAAGGAACGCGGTCTGGCCACCGAGGAGCAGTTGCTCGCCATGGAGGGCGACATCGCGGCACAGGTGGAGGGTGCCGTGGAGTTCGCCACGGAGAGCCCCTACCCCGGTCCGGAGGAGCTCCGCCTGGATGTCTACCGCGAAGAGGTGCCCGCGTGACCGACCGCAGCCAACGCAGCAAGAAGATCTCGTTCCAGCAGGGCTGCACGATGGCCCTCGACGAAGCCATGGCGACCGACAGCTCCGTCTTCCTTCTCGGCGAGGACGTCGCCGACCGGGAGGGCGGAGGGACCTTCAAGGTCACCTCGGGTCTCGCCACCAGTACGGCACCGAGCGGGTCCGTTCGACTCCGATCTCGGAGCAAGCGATCGTCGGCACCGCCGTCGGTGCCGCGGTAGCGCCGGCATGCGTCCGGTCGCCGAGATCATGCTGATGAACTTCATCACGCTCGGCCTCGACCAGCTGGTGAACCACGCGGCCAAGCTCCGCTTCATGTCCGGCGGACTCACAGGAGTTCCGCTGACCATCCGCACGGCCATCGGGGGCAGGCGGCGGCACCGGCGGCCAGCATTCGGACATGTTGGAGGCCTGAAAGCTCGCCCACGTGCCGGGGCTCAAGGTCGTGGTGCCCTCCTCCCTGCCGAGGCCAAGGGGCTGCTGCTGTCCTGCATCGAGGACGACGACCCCTGCGTGTGCGTCGAGCACACGCAGCTCTACTGGACGAAGGGCGCGCCCCGGAGCCGGGGCTGCGCATTCCCCGGGCAAGGCCCATGTGGCCAGACAGGGCAGCGACGTCTCCGTGATCACCTATGGCCGACCAGTGGGCCAGGTCCTGGAGCTGGCCGAGAAGCTGGCCGACGACGGGATCAGCGTGGAAGTCATCGACCTCCGCACCATCTCTCCGTTGGACGAGGAGACCGTCCTGGCATCGGTGGCGTCCACCGGACGTGCCGTCATCGTCCACGAGGCGGTCGGCCAGTTCGGCGTGGGCGCCCAGAGTCTCCGCGCGGATCGGCGAGGAACTGCTTGGCCAGCTGCACTCCCCTGTGGTTCGGGTCACCTCGGTGAACAGCCCCGTGCCGTTCTCCAGGGCACTGGAGGAGGAGTACCTGTACAAGATCTCCGACGTGGAGAGTGCGATCAGGAAGTCGGTGTCATGAGCGGAGTGGTCGTCCTGGTCAAACTCCCCAAGCTCGGACTCACCATGCAGGAGGGCGAGTTGGCGGAGTGGCTCGTCGCGGATGGCGACACCGTTGAGTCCGACAGCCCATCTACTCGATGTCCACAGACAAGGTGGAGCACGAGATCGAGTCCCCAGCCGCAGGAACCATCCACTTGATTGGCGAGGAGGACACCTCCTCACAAGGTGGGCGAGGTTCTGGCGAAAATCACGCCCAGCTAGCTCGCTTCCTGCTCTTACAGGGAAGCCGCCAGCACACGGTGTCCGTGCAGCACCGAGTGCAACGGACTACGGAGAGGAAGGGCAGAGCTCTCCGTAGTCATCTCGCGGCGAGGGAGCCCCCGGTTGTCCGGCGGGCTCCCGCGTCGGGTGCTCAGCGCACCGTTCGGATGGGCAGGATGCTCAGCGCACCGAAGGCCACTAGGACGACGCCGACGACGAACAGCGCACTGTAGCCGCCGAGGACCGCGATGACCGCCGCGGCGACTGCGGGAGCCAGGGCCTGCGGCAGTGCGTTGGCGACGTTGAGGACCCCATGTCCTTGGCCGCATCGTCGGGCCTGGGCAGTACCTGCGTCATCAGAGGCGGTGTCGACGGCCATGTACATCCCGAACGCACAGCCGCTGACGATCGAATACGCGAACATCGACGCTTCACTGTGGAAGACGAACGGCATGGCGGGGGCGACGCACATGCCCAGGCTGGAGGCGATGACAAAGGGCTTGCGGCGTCCGACGCGGTCGGACCACGGGCCGGACACGACGATCATCACGATCATTCGGGCAGCATCGCCACACTCAGCAGCGGCACCACAGCTCGTTGGCGCGATCGCGGGTCAGGCCCAGGTAGTCGTCGAGGATGTACAGCTGGTACGAGTAGACGACGTAGTAGCCGAGAATCAGCAGGAAGCGACCGAGGAACGCCCAGGCGAAGTCGGGGTGTTGGCGGGGACTGACCCAGAATCCGGCGAGGAAGGTCTTCCAGCGGAACGGTTCGCCTTCCGGGGCGGAGGCGGCGGGCTCCTTGTTGAGGAGCAGGAAGACCGCCGTGCCGACGACGACGAGGACACCGAAGAAGGCGAAGCCGAGGCCGAGCGCGTGGGCAAAGGCAGCCGCGACTGCCGTGCCCACGATCCCACCGAGCATCTGCGCCAGGCCGGCGGCGGAGGAGAAGACACCGCGCCGGTGTTCAGGGGTGCGGTCGGGGATGACGGCGGTCAGAGGTGCTTGCAGGCCGTTGAGGCGACCTGCAGCGAAAGTCCAGGCGACGCCGATCCACAGCAAGTTGTTGCCGAGGCCGACCGCTATGAGGGAGAGCCCGCCAAGCAGGGCACCACCGGCCATCCAGGGCGCGCGTCGGCCGAAGCGGCCATAGGTGCGGTCCGAGAGTGCGCCGGCGATGGGGTTGGCGAGCATGGCGCCGAACGCGCCGACCGCGCTGATGACGCCGAGAGAGGTGGACTTGTTGTGAGGGTCCACGTCGGCGACGAGATTCGCGAGGAGGATCGCGGGAACAGCGCCGTAGACAGCGTAGAGAGCGACGCTGTTGGCCATCAGACCGGTGAGAGGCGGCGTTCGCCCGGCACACGAGTCTTGCCTGCGGGGACTTCGGCGGGGGCGATCGGCTCGGGACCAGGGGGTGCATGTGTCGCGACGACCTCGTTGTCGTGCCGGAGGAAGGGAAGGGAACAGCAGCCTCAGCTGGTCAATCGCCCCTGCGCTGCAGGCAGGTCGGCGCGGTTGCTGCGGTGGTTCAGGAAGAACTGCCAGGCCAGTTCTGTCGCGTTGATCTCGTGGGTGACCGGCCCGAGCGCACCGAAGTCCACGTCCGTTCCGGGCCAGGTGTGGCCGTCGCCCCTGACTCGGAAGAGTGCAACCTCGGAGCCGCCACGACAGGCCTGGTACGAGATCCTGTCGACGTGCTCGGAGACACGGGTCGTGGTCGGCCTCTTGCGGCGAGTGGTCGTTCTCGGCCCACTGAGCGAGGGCGGTGGGGGTGCCATAGCCCCAGTACGGCGAGCCGCCGCCGTCGTAGGGGTTCACCGGGTCGGCCGTTCCGTGGAAGGTGAGAACGGGGACGGGCTGCTTCGGAGTGCAGGTCCCTGAGGCCGGGACGGTGGCGCCGCTGTCGTCGGTGGCCGGGGTCCCGGCGCGGAGTCCCGATACGGGTGCGACGGCACTGACCCGGTCGGGATGGTCGCAGGCGTACTGGGAGACCATGCGGCCACCGCCGGAATAGCCAGTGGCGAGTACCTGGTGTCGTTCCGCACAGCCACGGGCGGCGAGATCGTCGAGCAGGTCGGTCGAGAACCGCTCGTCGTCGGGGCCTCCGAGCACCGGTGACGCCGGGGACATTCCACTGGTATCCGCGGTCCATCGGCATGATCCCTGGGGAGCGACCGCCAGGAAGCTGTGCCGGTCGGCGGACTTCTCGATGCCGCTGACCAGTACCTGTTCGAGGCGCGGCTCGAACTGCCGTGCAGAGTCAGATGGACAGGCAGTGCACTGCCGTCGAGCATCGGCGGGTCGGTAGACGATCGCCGTGCGCCGCACTCCGCCGCTGCTGATGCTGACCGTGGACTCGCCGGACGGCAGGTGCAACTCTGCTCGGCCGCCCGGGTTGTGACGAGGGCGACGGCAAGTGTGGGTGTGACCAGGGCCAGGGACGAGGCCACGGTGATGGCGCCGAGGAGAGCGGCGCGACGTGCTCGCATAGTGGGACTCCTGAGATTCTGGATGTGTGGGATCGAGGGAGCAAAGAGGTCTGGCGGAAGCCGGCGGCGCGTGAACGGGGCCCAGGAGTGCATGTGGGGTGTCAGGAAGAGGCCCGGCCTGAGGCGGCGCAGGCCGACCGTGACCGTCAGGGGCGGCCTGCGTTGAGCCGAGCGAGGACCTTATCGAGGTCATCGAGAGTGAACGCGCCGCCGGTGAAGCTGAGCAGTCGGCGGACCGGAATGGAGGCCATCATCTCTGGCAATGTCGATGCCGCCGAGGACGTCGCTGTCGGCGACGCCCTCCGGCATCGGCATCAGCGTGCTCAGTACCTCGGCGGCGCCAGGCACGGCCAGCGACCTCGCCCAACGTCGAACTCGGTGTGAGCGGCAGGACGAACTCGTCGCCGGTCACCTCCACGGTGGCCGCCGAACGGATGTCGCGGCTGGAGGCGGCGGCGCGCACCTCGTAGTCGCCGCCTTCAACGACCCAGCGCTCACCGCGGATGTCCCAGTACGCCAGGTCCTCGCGCTCGATCAGCACACGCACTCGCTCACTCTCCCCAGGCGCGAGGTCGACCACCGCGTGGGCCTGAGCTCCTGGACCGGTCGAGTCACCGAGGAGTCCGGCTTGGCGACGTAGAACTGGACGATTTCGCGTCCGGAACGTTCGCCGGTGTTGAGTGACGGTGACACGCGCGGTAATGCCCTGGTCGTCTGCGGCGAGTTGGAGGTCGGCGTAGGCGAACGAGGTGTAGGACAGCCCGTGGCCGAAGGGGAAGGTGACAGGGATCTCGCGGGCGTCGTACCAGCGGTAGCCCACGAACAGGCCCTCGCCGTAAGCGACATGGCTGTGCTCGCCAGGGAAGTCCAGGTAGGCGGGAGTGTCCTGGATCCGCATGGGCACGGTCTCGGTCAGCCGCGCGGACGGGCTGACAAGGCCGAACAGCACGTCGGCGATCGCACCGCCGCCGGCCTGGCCGAGGAGTGCGCCGTCGAAGACAGCCGGAGCGAGGTCGGCGACCGGCGCCAAGCGCAGGGCGCCGCCGTGCGAGAGGACCACGGCGGTGCGCGGCTGGGCACGGACTACCTCAGCCAGCGTCTCCAGCTGTTCCACGGGATTTCGATGTTCTCGCGGTCGAAGCCTCGGACTCTGGTGGGCGGCGAGGCCCAAGAAGACGACCGCTGTCTCGGCCGCGGCGGCGGTGCGGGCAGCCTCGCCCCTCAGGGCGGCGGCGTCCCCGCTGCCGTCCGTGGTGAAACCGGGCGCGTACGTGACGCCGTCGCCTGCGAGGGCGC
Organism: Streptomyces sp. KL116D; assembly: GCF_030766975.1. Lineage (NCBI taxonomy): Bacteria > Bacillati > Actinomycetota > Actinomycetes > Kitasatosporales > Streptomycetaceae > Streptomyces > Streptomyces sp. KL116D. Next base: position 112,736 of record NZ_JASERH010000108.1, read on the forward strand.
GGATCTCCTCGAGGGGGATGTCGACGCGGGTGGGATTCACGTGCGAGCTACCGCCGCCCTGGTAGCGCGGGGTCTGCGCGAACTCGCCGATGACGGCGAGGGAGCGTCCCTCGTCGAGCGGCAGTACCGGCCGCTCACCGACCGGGTCGTTCTTCAGCAGTACGACGCGGTGCGCCGCGACCTGTCGAGCCACAGAGTGGTGCGTCTCGGCGTCGAACGCGGTGGGCGGCGCGGCCCTGTCCCGCCTCAGCCTTCGCGGCGGCGAGCGCGATGGTGCGGGCGGCCGCCTGCGCGACGATGTCCGCGTCCAGCTCGCCCGCCTCGACCGCGTCGACGACCACTGCTGGTCGGTGTCACTGGCCGCCACCGGGCATCTCCAGGTCGAGGCCCGCCACCACTGCCCTGACGCGATCGACGACCGCGCCCCAGTCGCTCACCGCGGCCCCGTCGAAGCCCCACTCGTCCCGCAGCACCTTCGTGAGCAGCCAGTGGTTCTCTGAGGCGTGGATGCCGTTGACCCGGTTGTACGAGCACATCACCGTCCACGGCCGCGCCTTCTGCACCACGTGTTGGAAGGCACGCAGATAAATCTCGCGCAGTGGGCGCGGGGCGATGTCGGAGCTGGAGCGCATCCGGTCGTGCTCGGTGTTGTTGGCAGCGAAGTGCTTCAGCGACGTGCCCACACCCGTGCCCTGCACTCCGTTCACCCAAGACGCGGCGAGCCGGCCGGACAGGTGCGGGTCCTCGGAAAGTACTCGAAATTGCGGCCGCACCGCGGGTCCGCTTGATGTTGATACCGGGGCCGAGCAGCACGTCGACGCCGAGGGCACGGCTCTCCGCGCCCAGCGCCGCGCCCACCTGTTCGGTCAGTTCCGCGTCCCAGCTCTGACCGAGACCGACAGCGGGCGGGAAGCGGGTGGCGGGCTCGCTGCCAGCGATGCCGAGGTGATCGCTGGCGCCGACCTGGCGGCGCACGCCATGGGGGCCGTCGGCGAGCACCAGGGAGAACGTTACCGACCTGCCTCGTACTCCAGAAGTCGGCGCCGCTGCCCAGGGCGGCCTGCTCCGACACGGACAGGGAAGCGGGGTCGTGCGTGGTCACGGAAATCTCCTCAGGGTAGAGCGATGCGCTCTGCCGGTACGGCGGTGCCGGAAACGACGGAACGGAAGCGGCTCGCGGCGTGCGAAGACGCGTGCGTGGGCCGGTGGTGCGCGGGCCGGGCCGTGGGCCGCACTGCCTCGATGCGGCCCACCCCCACCCTCGGTGTCGGGAGCCCCTCGTCAGGAAGGGACAGCGAAAGACGACCCTCGCTGCAGGAAGGCCATCTCACCGACCACATCACAGTATGCCGTTCGGTTTTTGCCTGCAAGGGGTCTCACCAGGAAACTTCCGGTGCCGTAGAGTCCTGTCCATGGCACAACGTGGTTCGTGCGCGAAGGGCATCGCCAAGCGTGAAGAGATCCTCAGCACCGCTCTCGACCTCGTGGCCCGGGTGGGATACAGCCGCACGACCGTGCGCGAGATCGCCCAAGCGGTAGGACTCAGCCAGACCGGGTTGCTGCACTACTTCGGCGCAAGGAACAGCTCTTCGTCGAGATCCTGCGCCGCCGCGGCGAGGTCGACGAGCAAGTGCTCGGCGTGGAGCACGACTCAGGCCGACCCACACTGGCCGACCTGCCACGCGCGTTCACCACGCTGGCACGCCACAATGCCGAAGTTCCGGGGCTCGTCCAGCTCTACTCACGCTTCTCCTCCGAAGCGGCCGAGCCCGAGCACGTGGCCCACACATACTTCCGTGACCGCTACGCCAAGTTCCGTTCTGCGGCGACAGCCTCGATCCGGCAGCACCAGGCCGACGGCTCCCTCCCTTCCGCCTTGGACCCCGACCGGCTCTGCAGTCATGCTCTTTGCACTGCTCGACGGCCTACAGACCCAGTGGATGTACGACTCCGAGATCGACATGGTGGATCAACTCGACTATGTCTGGACACTGCTACTGAACACACCTGACGGTGACCGCCAGAGGCCGGTGGAGACTTCGCCTTGATCGTCGACCGCGGTCAACGGGCGGGGTGGCGCCTGGACAAGCACAGCAGCGCCCCTGGCGGCGAGCGCAGATGCGCTCGCTGCCAGGGGGCGCTGTCAGTTCCCGGGTGAACCGGTCACCGCGCGGACAGCGGGTCAGGGACCGCTGACGGCCATCTGATCGCTAATCACGGACTCCGCTCGCCTGCGGACATCTCGCTCCGCCACCGCCGAGGATCGCGTGGACCCGTCCGGCCTCGATCGCCTCGATCGTTCCTTCGGCGATCTCCTGGGGTGGAACGCCCTGTGCGGCTCGCTTCTTGTGCGGTGCGGCGGAGGCCACCCCGTCGGAGGAGCTCGCCGAGCGCAGCTGTTCGGAGTTGCTGTGCAGCGGCGTGGCGACCAGGCCGGGACACAGCACCGTGGCGCCGAGCGCAGGAGAGACGGCCTTCAGTTCTGCATCGAGCGTCTCGGTAGACACCCACCACCGCATGCATGGTGGCGTTGTAGGAGTCATGCCGGGCAGGGGCATCAGGCCTCCGAACGAGGCGGTATTGACGATGTGTCCCGACTCCTGCTTGACAAGCAGCGGAGCGAAGGCGCGTACGCCGTGCACCACGCCCATGAGCTTAATGTCGATCAGCCACTTCCAGTGGGTTGGCTCCTGCTCCACATGGGCACGTTCGGCACCACGACGCCTGCGTTGTTGAAGACCAGGTCGACACGGCCGAAGTGCTCGACGGTCTTGTCGGCCAAGGCCTGGACCGCATCGGCGTCGGTGACGTCGGTGCGCACCGTCAGAACATCGCTCCCGGTGGATCTCAGGGTTTTGCCGGCCGCCTTCAGTTCCTCGTCCCGGATATCGGCCAGTACGAGCTTCACTCCGCGCGGGCCCAGCGCCTCAGCGATGGCGCAACCGATACCGCTCGCGCCGCCAGTAATGACCGCGACCTGGCCTTGCTCAATCTTCACTGGAGTTCCTTTCTGCCCGTTTGCTGCATGGATCATGTCTGGACCACTCGGCGATTCGGAGTCCAGAGGCGTCGTGTCATGGCGACGACATCAGCGTCCGCTCGGTTCCGGTGCGTGCATCCAGGGCGAGATGAATCCGAGAAAGGCACCGGCGCGAAAGCGGTTGGTGTCCAGGTCATTCCGTCGCGGCGGCCCGGAGTGCGGCGAGCGTCCGGCCCGTCACGTCCGCGACGGCTCCGACGGCGTCCACCCGGCTCAGCAGAGAACGGACCTCGTACCAGACCAGCAGCGGTTCCGTCTGCTCGACGTAGACGCCCAGGCGGTCGAGATACTCGTCTCCTCTCGGTCGTCGACTCGCTGCTGGAGGGCGCCGTCGCACTCCCGGCATCCGCCGCCGACAGGAGCGTCGATCTGAGTCAGTCCGCAGTCCCGGCACACACGCCTCCCGGCCAGGCGCCGCACGAGCTGGTCAGCGAGCACGTCGAAGGCGAGCACACGGTCCAGGGTCGCGCCCAGCGCCGTCAAGTCCTTCTGAAGCAGCTCGTCATCGTCCAGGCCCCCGTAAGCAAACGTCGCCGCCGGAGACAGTCCGTAGTACGACCGGTCCGAGAGCAGGTCGTCGATCGATGCGTCGTGGCCGCCCGCGACGATCTGGAAGAGGTGTCTCCGCGGAGGAATGTGCTCGCCCTCTGGCACGCCTGCCTCCCGGTATTTATTAGCAACTGTCACCTAACTTGCACCCGTAAAGAAGTCCCGGCAAACACACCACCGCCCCTCAGCCACTACGCGCCCGGGCGACACCCACGGACACAGCCCCCGGATGAACAGCGACAGAATGCACTCATCCTCGTCGCAGGTAGCGGGGAGCACCTTCCTCAACCAGAGCCAGAGCCGCCAGTTCGACACTCTTGCAACAAGCCCGCTTGCACATAATAATTCAACTCTTTGGCGCCCATGTTCCGAACACGACCTTCATGACATCTCCGACCGTCAGGAGTTCTCAGTGCCCCCGTCTACGTTCAGGATTGGTATCGCCTGCCTCAGCACCATCGCCATGACCGGCGCACTGCTCACCGGCAGTGCCGCCGCCGCCAACACACACGTCGTCCAGCCCCAGCGGCCGACTGCACAGTCGATCCCGTTCACTGCCGCCGAGGTCACGCAGAACGATGACGACACCTTCACTCTCTCTTGGGACTCACCGCGCATACGGCACGTTCAGGTGTATGCAGGAACGGCCAAGGAACACATTTCCCACCGCCGCCCCGTCGCCCGCGGAGCAGGACATGCAACCGTCACCGTCCGGGGGCTCGGGGAGGCCGACCGCTGGTGGTTCGAACTTGTTCCCGATCATGGCGAGTCCCTGACTCTCGCCGACCGCTCTCTCCACCTGGCTTCCGCTCCGAACTTCCGGGACGCGGGCGGCTACCGCACCACCGAGGGGCGCTGGGTCCGCATGGGCGTGCTGTACCGCTCCGGCGCCCTGAGCACGCTCACGGACGCCGATACGGCGAAACTCCGGCGACTCGGCATCCGTACCGTCTTCGATCTGCGCACGCCCAAAGAACGGGCCACCGAACCTGACCGGCTGCCCGCAGGGACAACGGCTGTACCGGCGGATGTACTGGGAGACTTCGACCCAGACCTCTCCGTCGAGAATCCGGAGCAAGCCGCACAGCTCATGATCCAGGGAGCGGAGGTTTCGGTCTCGTCCGACAGCGGCCGCACCGCGTACCACCAACTACTCGCGGCAGTCGCCGACAAGAAGACGGCCGACCTGCTCTACCACTGCACCGCTGGCAAAGCCAGGACCGGCTGGGCCAGCGCCGCCATTCTGACCGCGCTCGGCGTACCAAGAGACGCTGTCATGCGCGACTACTTGCTCAGCAACACCTACCTCGCCGCCACGAACGCCGCGGAGCTGGCTCGCCTTCCCGAGGAGCAGCGGCCGATCTACGAGATCTTCCTCGGAGTCCGCCCGGACTACCTGAGAGCCGGCTTCGACGAGGCGGTGGCAAGGTACGGCTCGTTCGACCGCTACCTCAGCCAGGGGCTGAGGCTGACCGCCCTTGACCTTCGCCACCTGCGCAAGCAGCTTCTGGTCGGCTGACAACGGACGCGTCCTCGACCACGTGCACGAGCTCGTCATCCGAACATGGGATTGCTCACTGCGTTGCCAAGTGTGGCGAGCCTGGCCACCCGACGCACCGGCAACCGGCAGGCTTGTCCCGCCCCGAGGCCATCACCGGAGTCGTGAACGCTCCTGGTTCTGGGCTTGCACGCAAGCAAGCGGACCTGACCACCCTTCGTTCCAGGGGCGCTGGAACGAAGGGTGGTCAGATCCGCTTCAGTGGCGGGCGCCTCAGTCAGCCTGGTAGGCGACCATCTCGGAGATGCGCCCCTCAGGGGTGACCGTGAAGAAGTCCGCCATCCGGTAGTCCTTGCCACCCCTGTGCAGGGCGATCTGTACCGAGACCCGGTTGCCCTGGGCCAGCAGCGGGCCGGGGGTCGGCTGGGGGGTGCTCTGCGCGAAAACCTCCCGGTAGAAGTCGGCGATCGCGTCGTTGCCGGTCACCTTGCTGCCGGGGACGTCTATCACGGCGTCGGGGGTGAACAGCGAGTGGAGGGCGTCGACGTCCTGACTCAGCACTGCTTTGAAGTAGCCGGCCGCAGCCTCGACTGGGGTGCGGGTCGACTGCGGAGCAACACCGCCGCCCATGCTCGCCGCGACGTCGTCGCCGAGCGAGGAGGGCACCTGGTAGCCGTCGCGGGAGCGGATGATGTCGAGGTGGGCCGCCACGTCGTCGGGCGAGGGCACCGCGTCGCCCGCTCGCCGCCAGCCTTCCGTGGTGCCGATGAACGCGCTGTAGTAGCGCCCCCCTGCGCTCGCCATGATCTCGTGGCTGAGCGCGCACTCTTCGCTGACGAGATAGACGACGAGCGAGCCGACCAGGTCAGTGTCCGAGTTGCTGCTGGTCTGCTCGCCACCGATGGCCGCGGTGGCCTGCGCGGACATGCCGGACAGGGCGCGGGGCGTACCGGCCATGGGGAGCAGGACATTGGCCTTGATCCCGTGGGCCGCGCCCTCGATGGCCAGCGAGTGGGAGAGACCCAGGACACCCGCCTTGGCCGCGGCGTAGGTGAGCTGACCGGCGTTGCCGAAGAGACCGGCAGACGAGCCGGTGAACAGCAGTCGGCCGTAGCCCTGCTCCTTCATGACCCCGAAGGCCGGCTGGGCGACGTACATAGCGCCCTTGAGGTGCACGGCGAGGACAGAGTCGAGGTCCTCGGGGGTGATCTCCTCGATAGGCTTGTTGCGCCGATTCCCGGCGTTGTGGATCACGATGTCGAGACGGCCGAACTCCTTCACCGCCGTGTCGATGATCGCTTTTCCGCCGTCGGGCGTGGCGACGCTGTCGTTGTTGGCGACCGCCCGCCCTCCGGCCACGCGGATGTCCGCCGCGACGTTCTCAGCGGGATTGCTGCCGTCGGCCGTGCCGTCGACACGGCTGCCGAGGTCGTTGACGACCACTGCCGCCCCCAGGGCGGCCAGCTTCTTCGCGTAGGCGGCCCCCAGCCCATTGCCCGCGCCGGTGATGACGGCGACCCGGCCCGTGAAGTCGACTCCCATGTCTGCTCCTTGGTTTGGCTTGTCCTGTCCCTCGAACGCTAACATTCGTTATCCACATCCGCTTACAAGTGTTAGCGTCGGCCTCGACGGCAATCAACAACCCCAGGAAGGACTGATTACCGTGAAGATCACCGTGGAAGAGGACAAATGCTGCGCGGGTGGACAGTGCGTGTTGGCAGCACCTGAGGTGTTCGACCAGCGCGACGAGGACGGCATCGTCGTCGTACTGGACGACACTCCCGGCCCCGCCCAGTACGACGCGGTCCGCGAAGCCGCCCAGATCTGCCCGGCAGCGTGCATCCATGTCCACGAAGACTGAGCCTGATGCCGCGTCGACCGCGGTCTCGCCCCAGCGCATCGTCGTGGTCGGCGCTTCGGCCGCTGGACTCGCGGTGGTCGAAGCGGCCCGCACCCAGGGCTTCGGAGGCGAACTGGTCCTGATCGGTGACGAGTCGCATCTGCCCTACGACCGGCCGCCACTTTCCAAGCAGTTGCTGACCGGCGAGTGGGAGACCGAGCGGCTCATCCTGCGCGAGAAGACGGAACTGGAGAAGCTCAACGTCGACCTGCGCCTGGGTGTCCGGGCCACTGGCCTGGATACAGCCCAGAGGCAGGTTGTGCTTGCCGGCGATCAGCGGGTCTCCTACGACGCCCTGGTCATAGCCACCGGCGTGCGCGCTCGTAGGCTGCCCGGCACCGAAGGCATCGCCGGGGTGCACGTCCTGCGTGATCTCGACGACGCGCTCGGCCTGCGCGCCGGCCTCCGTGCGGACGGCCGCTTGGTCGTCATCGGCGCAGGCGTGCTCGGGGTGGAAGCAGCCGCGGTAGCCCGCGACATCGGCATGCAGGTCACGGTCGTCGACCCGCTCCCGAGGCCGATGGCCCGTGTGGTGCCCGAGCCCGTCGGCCACTGGCTGGCCGCTCTGCACCAGGAGCGCGGCGTGGACATGCGTCTGTCGTCGCCCCCGGTCAAGCAGGTGCACTCCAAGGCGGGACAGGTCACGTCCGTCGAACTCGCGGACGGCACCGTGCTGCCCGCCGATTCCGTGCTCGTCGCCATCGGCGCCAACCCGTCCGTCGACTGGCTGACCGACACCCAAATCGCCATCGGCGCCCGCGAGCCGGCCACCGGATCCGGTGGTGTGCTGTGCGACGCCCGAGGCATGGCAGCCCCCGGCGTCTGGGCAGCCGGGGACGTCGCCGCCTGGTACAACCAGGCCACCGGGGAGAACCACCGGTACGAACACCGGCTGAACGCCTCCGAGCAGGGCCGGGCCGTAGCGAAGTCAATCCTCGACCCCGACTTCACGCCCCCGGCGTCGGTCCCCTACTTCTGGTCCGACCAATACGGCCTGAAGTACCAGGCCTACGGCATCGCGGGCAGTGACGACGAGTTCGTGGTCGTCGAAGGGTCCCTCACCGACAACCGCTTCGTCGGACTGACCCTGCGCGACGGCCTCGTACAGAGCGCACTCTGCGTGGGCATGCCCCGCCAGCTGCGCGGCTGGCGTCCCGCCGTCGTCAAGCACTCCCCTTGGAAGGAAAACACACCCTCATGACCACCCCCACGGACAAGCCGGTCTTCCCTTACCCCCGCACCTGCCCCTACGCGCCGCCCGAGGCCTACACCCGATTCCGGGAAGAGGGCGGCCTGCACAAGGTCGACCAGTGGAACGGCGAACAGGCCTGGCTCGCCACCAGCTATGCCGACGTCCGCGCGGTCCTCGGCGACGCCGAGAGCTTCAGCTCCGACATCACGATGGACGGCTTCCCTCTCTCGCACGCCGGCCAGCGGGAGCACGAGTCCAACGCGCTCATGCGCAAGGACGACCCGGAACACGCCCACGACCGGCGCATCCTCACCCGCGAGTTCAGCGTCAAGCGCGTCGAGGCGCTCCGCGACCGGGTCAGGGAGATCACCGACGAGCTGATCGACGACCTGTTGGTCCGCGGCAAGGACGGGCCGGTGGACCTGGTCGAGCACTTCGCACACCAGATCCCCGCCCGGATCATCTGCGAGATGATGGGCCTCTCCGACGCGGACCGGGTCGCCTTCGCCGAACACATCCTGATCACTACGGACTACGCCGCCTCCGGAGAGAAGAAGCGGCAGGCCCACGGTGAGATGAACGAGATGTTCGACCGGGTCATCGCAGAGAAGCGCGCCGACCGCAAGGACGACATCGTCAGCCGACTCGTCCACGAGCACCTCGACACCGGCGACATCGACCTGGACACGGCGAAGACCATCCTCCTCGTGCTCTTCGCCGGCGGCCAGGACACCACTGCCAACATGATCGGGCTCTCCGTCCAGGCTCTGCTGGAGTTCCCTGAGCAGATCGAGCAACTGCACAAGGACCCGGCGGGCTCCGTCGAGGAGCTGCTGCGCTTCCTCACCGTCAACCAGGGCGAGCCCCGACGCGTGGTCGCCCAGGACGCCGAGGTCGGTGGCTGCCCGGTCAAGAAGGGCGAGGGCATCATCGCCTCGCTCAACGCGGCCAACTTCGACTCGACCGTCTTCGACCGCGACAACTCCCCCGCGGGTGACCTCGACCTGACCCGAGCCGCCCGCAACCACGTGGCGTTCGGTTTCGGGGGCCACCAGTGCCTGGGCCAGAACCTTGCCCGCGTCGAGCTCCAGGTCGCGCTGCCTCAGCTCTTCGAACGCATTCCCGGACTGCGCCTGGCCCGGCCCGTCGCACCGGACGACTACCGCACCACCGCCGTGATCTACGGTTTGGAACACCTCTACGTCACCTGGTGAGCCACGTCCGATCATCTCGCCTTCCGGCCTCCGGCCTCGCGCACCGCGGGGCCGGAGGCCGGAAAGGTAAAGGTATCGTGAAGTCATGACCAGCCATCAGCCGCGTACGACCGGAACACGTGGGGCGCCGGCAGACAGCAGCACGGAATCCGGCAGCGTCCGCGCCCGGCTCCTCGACGCAGTGGAGCGTATGGCAGGCGATGAATACAAACTGCCGCGTCTCGCGTACTCACTCAGGGAGATCGCCCGAGAAGTCGGTATCGCCACCCCCAGCATCTACCGGCATTTCGACAGCAAGGAAGCGTTGGTCGCCGCGGCCGTAGAAGCAGGATTCTTGGAGTTGCTGGCGGAGATGGACCGAGCGGACGCTGACTTCGACGGTAACTCTTTCGACCGTCTACACAATCAAGCCATCGCATACTGCGTGTTCCTTTACCGGCGGCGCGGCCTGGCCCGCATGATGTTCGCGACCCATCCCGACAATTGGCAGCCAGAACACCCTCTGCCGAACTACCTCGGACGGCTTAACCGTCGCTGGCATAACCTGGTCGAAGAATGCCAGAAGGGCGGATTCGCGGTGCCGGGTGACTCCGCACAGGCCGCCATCAACATCTGGTCTGCCGTACACGGAAACCTCATGCTCGCTCTCATCGCGCACACATCGGACGAAGAGGTTCTCCGGCGTGCGATCGATGCCCACTTCGACATGCTCGGAGCACTGCTCGCCAGCAGCAAGAAACCCACCTGACCCGCGCGAACGGCAGCCACCGTTGGGCGAAAGAACACGAGCGTCTGCCACGTCCGCCATATGCGGGGGCAGAACCGAACAAATCCGCCGTTGGCGGGTTACCGCCAGGCCTTCCATGCTGGAGGCTTCATTGAGTAACTCTCCCGCCCAATATGGAGAAACCAATGGCGAGCCACACCACGGATGACCTCGGCGCCGTCACGACGAGGCCGCCGTTCGACCCGAACTCGTGCCGGTCGAAGAAGCGGTACGCAAGGCGCTGCCGCGCCTGTCAGCGGAGACGCTACCGGAATTCCGGCAGCCGGGATTCGGAGGAGTACCCGGAACCAAGGCCCCGGACCTGACCGCCGGCGGCAAGGTGCGCGTCGAGGAGCGACTGATCCCGGGACCGCAGAACGCACCCGATGTCACCCTGCTGATCCTGAGCCCTGTGGATGACCGCGGCCCCAAGGCCGGCATTTACCACATCCACGGCGGCGGCATGGTGACAGGTTACCGCCATGCGGGTGTACACACCCTGCTGCCGTACGTTGCCGAGGGCAATGCCGTCGTCGTGTCGGTCGAGTACCGGCTGGCTCCTGAGAACCCGGACCCCGCCCCGGTCGAAGACTGCTATACCGGACTGGCATGGGTGGCCCGGAACGCGGAAGAGCTCGGTATTAACCCGCAGCGCCTGATCGTCACCGGGGCCAGTGCCGGGGGCGGCCTCGCAGCCGGAACCGCTCCACTCGCGCGCGACCGCGGATTCCCCGAGTTCACCCACCAGGTCCTGGTATGCCCCATGTTCGACGACTGCTTTCAGTCGCACAGCGCTCGCATGCTGGACGGCGAGGGCATCTGCGACCGCAACGACAATGTGTTCCACTGGACTGCGCTGCTGGGAGACCGCCGCGGCACGGACGATGTCTCGATCTATGCAGCACCCGCGCGCGCCGAGGACCTGACCGGGCTGCCGCGCACCTACGTCGATGTCGGCTCCACTGAGACATTCCGCGACGAGGCCATCGCATACGCGCAGCGCCTGTCGGAGGCCGGTATCAGCGTCGACCTGCACATGTGGGGCGGAGGATTCCACGGCTTCGACATGGTGGCCGCGCACACGGCGATCTCCCGAGCCTCGAACGCGACTCGCGACGAGTTCTTCCGCCGGGCGCTGGAGGAGTGACCTCAACAGGTCCCGGGTGATCGCGCGCCTGCCGATGGCCCTCGCCGACAGGTCAACAGCGCGGACGACGCAGGAGGTATGGGCGCGAGATCTCATCGCACAGTTGGAGCTCTCGGACGACGAGACGGCCGGAGCTCTGCGGGTCATCGAGCATTTCGACAGCCTCGTCGAGGAATCCGTTCCCGTAGCGGCGGTGATCAGGGCGGCCGCCGCGCTGGCCGGCTGCCCGGCCGGCCTCCATGACGCCGGCCGCGGGCTCACCCGCCGCTATGACCAGGAGGGACGCTCGCTGCCGGAGGGCAGCGAGCACACCTGGAGCCGGACGGTGGTTCCCGGGCGGCCGGGCACCACCGTCTGGCTCGAACGGCCCAATGCGCCCCGACACCTCGACACACTTATCCTGGAGCGCGTCGCCCGCGCCGTCCAGGCACTTACCGCCGCGTCGGCCCATCGGTCGGTCGACGAGGCCCTGCGCATCGCGTGCGACCCAAACACCTCCCCGGACGACCGACGGGGTGCCATCGCAAGGTTGGGCCTCACCGGGCCCGCGACGGTCACTGTCAGTCACGCCGCGCAACCTTCCGCCCCCTACACCACACGCATCGGCAATCACGTCGTCACCCTCAACCCTGGGACGCAGCCTCCACAGAACGGCCTGCGGGCCGGAACGGCACGAGCGCAGGACGCGATGCAACGGCCTGATGCCCTGCAACAAGCCCGCACCGCGCTGCGCCTGACCGACCGCCCCGATAGACCCGGCTCATCATGGGTCCGCTATGAGGACCTCGGTATCCTCGCCGCCGTCGCCGAACGCATCGCACCAAGCAATGCGGTCTCCCTCCCGGACGTACGCCGGCTGGATGAACTGATCGCAGCTCGCCCCTGGGCAGTGGACACCCTCCAGGCCGTACCCGACCAGGCAAGCCTGCGGCAGGCCGCAGCCGTGCTGCACGTCCACCATTCGACGCTTCAGGAGCGCCTCAACCTGCTCGGAACCGAGCTCGGCTACCCCCTCACCCGACCCGGCGGCCGCCAGCGCGCGTCTGTCGCCGTCCTCTTCTGGCGCATCGCGCACAGCGATGACCCTCCGGTCGAGGGAGATCGCTTCGAGAAGGGTCCAGGCAAGAAACCACCCACCCACGACGCTTAACCGGGCATTTACGCCCGGTTGAGGAGTATGATGGCAGTCGGCCGATGAAGACCGGCTGTACGAACCAGGAGATGAGTTCATGCTGTTCGAAAAGGACCAGGTAGCCGTGGTGACCGGTGCCGCATCCGGTATCGGTGAGGCATCCGCCAAGCGCCTCGCGGCTGAAGGCGTGGCGGTCGTGGTCGCCGACATCGACCAGGCCAACGGTGAGCGAGTGGTCTCGGAGATCGTGGCCGCAGGCGGCACCGCATCCTTCCACCTCACCGACGTGACCGACGAGGAAAAGGTCAACGACCTGGTCGACTACGCGGTCGAGACGTACGGCGGACTACACTTGGCCGTCAACAACGCCGGCTTCGGGCACCACCCGACCCCGCTGCACGAGATCCCGTTGGAGATCTGGGACCGCAACTACGCCCTCAACCTGCGCAGCATGGTTCTGTGCCTGCGTGCGGAGGTCAAGCACTTCCTCGCCAACGGCGGCGGCTCCATCGTGAACCTGGCGTCTGGTGTCGGCCTGAAGGCGCTTCCCGGCCTGGGCGCGTACGTCGCGACCAAGCATGCAGTCGTCGGCCTCACCAAGACCGCAGCCCTGGACTACGCGGACAAGGCCATCCGAGTCAACGGCATCGCCCCGGGTACGGTGGCGACCGCCGCGGTCGCGTCGTTCCCCCAGGAACAGCAAGACGCCTGGAAGCGCCTGGTGCCCATGAATCGGATGGCCGCCCCCGAGGAGATCGCCGCGAGCGTGGCGTTCCTGCTGTCGCAGCAGTCGTCGTTCACCACGGGCGTCGTCCTCGAGGTCGACGGCGGCACCCTGTTGGCCAGCCCCGAGTAGTCTCCGGCGATCCATACCCTCGCCCCTGGTCTGATGGCGTCCCTCGCCGCACGGATACTGCCAACGACCGAAGATCCCTGCCACCACTCGACGGCAGGGATCTTCGGTCGTTGCAATACGGCTCAGGTTCAGGCGGCCTCGAGGAATGGCGGCCCCTTCTCCCCGTCGGCAACTGCGCCACATTGCCGGGCTACACCGCCTGGTGTCGGAGCATGGATGCCACTGCCCAGACGGCCGCCCTACAACCCCACTACGTTCTCCGTGATCGGGGTGACCGAGACGCCCGACACCGAGTTCAAATAAGTATCCCCCATGCTCGGTGCGACTTCACAGCACACAGCAACGCCGAACAGCTGTGCAACGCGGCGTCCGCTTCGGGCGAGACTACGGTGCTCTCGCAGGGCAAGCCGCCCTCAGGAGATCGGGGACGTTCGCTGCGATCGCGGCACAGGTAAGTGCGCAATTTCCTCGGCGACGGCACGCTGTCGATCCGTCTACAGTCCGTGGCAAAAACAACAGTGGAAACCCCCGTCCGCCGTCGCATTTCAGCGAACGTTTTCTGGAGACCGCCTCGATGGCGGCAACGATCAGGGCTTCCTTGCTGTCAAAACGACGGCAGATACCCAGTGGGGCGATACCGACCTCGTGAGGGATCACACTCCGCCGGCGCCCGAAGAAACCTCGGCTACCGGTTCACTCGGCGTCTGACGGACTGCCGGGGCTTCACGCTTTCTCCCCGTTTTGTCGCCCTACTCGCGCCGCCGTACGGCTTCGCCCTCATTCCGAAAGGTTGATATAGACGTTCTTCTGCTGAAGGAATTCGGTGAGCCCGACTCTGCCTCCGGTGCGACCAAACCCGCTGGCCTTGTAGCCACCGAAGGGAGCGTTCGGCGTCATTCCGTAGAACCCGTTGACCGAAACATTTCCTGCCTCGAGGCGGGACGCCAGACGGTGCGCACGCCCCAGATCGTTCGTGTGCACGTATGCCGCCAGCCCGAAGGCGGTGCCGTTGGCTATGTCGATCGCCTGCTCCTCCGTGCGGAAGCGGCTGACCGCCAGTACTGGTCCGAAGACCTCCTTCTGCGACAGCTCGCTGTCGGGGAGTACGTCACCAAAGACGGTGGGCTGGATGAAATAGCCGTCGGCGAGGGCGCCACCCATCCGCTTGCCACCAGCGACGATCGTGCCTTCCCGCTGCGTTGCGGCCCGGTCGATCACGCCGAGGATACGCTCGCAGGCTCCCGCGTTGATGACGGGCCCGATCGCGGTGGTCGCCTCCAATGGATCGCCGACCTGGAGCTGTTCGGTGACCTGTACCAGCCGTCGGATCACCTCGTCGTAGACGTCATCGTGGACAATGAGGCGCGTGGGCAGGCAGCAGCCCTGTCCGGTCAGGCTGAAAGCCTGTTGCGCGGCCAGCGGCACGGCAGCGTCCAGGTTCGCGTCGGAGAAGACGATGTTGGCGGACTTGCCGCCGAGTTCCAGCATCAGCGGCTTCGTCATCGGGGCGGTCGCCTCGATGACCTTCTGCGCCGTCGATCCCCCGCCGGTGAAGCTGACCTTCGCTACCTCAGGGTGCCGCACCAGCGCGTCGCCCGCCCGCCCGTCGCCAGGAATGACGGTCAGCGTACCGGCCGGAAGGCCGGCCCGCAGCGCCAGCTGCCCCAGCCGGATCGCGGCGAACGGCGCCAGCTCCGGCGGCTTGAGTACCACCGCGTTTCCGGCCGCGAGCGCGGGGATCACCGTCATGGCGCACGCGGTCAGGGGCGAGTTCCAGGGGATGATCACGCCGATCACGCCGTACGGCTCCGGCAGGACGTAGTCCAGGCCGCCCTGAATCGGGACGGTCTCTCCGTCGAGCTTGTCCGCCCAGCCGGCGTAGTACCGCATCCACTCGAGCGCCAGCCCTGTGCCACCTGCCACCGGAACACCGCTCTCGAGGGCGCCGATCCGCGTGAGTTCGTCGCTGTGCTCCTCGACCAGCACGATGAGGCGGTGGAGCGCGTCCCGCCGGGCCGGAGCGGACATGGCCCACCATGCGCGGTACCCACTCCGGGCCGCGGCGACCGCCTGGTCTACCTCCTGTTCCCCGGCCAGAGCCAGGTCAGCCTGCGGCTTGCCCGTCGTGGGGTTCACGTGCTTGATGACGCCACCACTGGCGTCGGTTATCAACCGCTCACCGATGAGCAAGCCTCCGGGTGGCAGCAGGGTCGGTTGGTTCATGTCGCTCTCCTTGATCTGTCATTGGTCGGCAGCACCGATGGCAGTTGGTCAGTTACCTGTCTCGCTCAGCTGCCCCTGCCCGGTGTAGATGCCTCCGGAGAAGCCGTAGTCGACACAGAGGTCGGCACCGCTGATGTAGGAGGCAGTGTCGCTGTTGAGGTAGGCGAGGGCCTTGGCCTGGTCCCGCGGTGACGACGAGTTACCGATCGGGGAGACGCTGCGCGCACCGACCTGCGGGTCGGATCCGAACTGCGAGAGCATGGGCGTCGTCGTAGAACCCGGACTGATGGTGTTGATGCGGATGCGCCGCTGCGCGAGGGTCCACGAACGGTACTTGGCGTAGAGGATCGTGGCTTCCTTGGAGAAGGTGTAGCCGCGGTTGTTGCCGGGCGTGGAACCACCGAGCACAGCGGCGTCGTCCACGTGCTGCTCGAGATAATGAATGGCGGCGTCGAAGCCGTCCGTCTGCAACAGGCCCATGACGGCCGGGATGTTGGCGATCCAGCCCATGCCACCCATCGAAGCAATGAGCGCGATGGACGATCCCTCACCCATCCGCGGTACGAGCGACTCGACCAGGTGCCGATGCCCCACGAAGTTGATGGTAGCCACCGACAGCGGCGTCATGTTTTTTCCGGCGACACCCGCACAGGCGAAGACGGAATCGATCCGGTCAGGAAGGGCCTTGACCGCGGAGTCGATCGACGCCTTGTCAGCCAGGTTCACTTCGATGAAGCCGTCCACGGGGTCCTTGGACTGGTTCAAGTCCAAGGCGTATACGGTGCCGCCCAGTTCACGGACGAGTCGCGCCACCTCCCGGCCCATCCCGGATGCCGCGCCCGTGACGGCGGCCGTCTTGCCCTCGTAGTCAATGTTCATAGCCGTCTTCCCCTTTAGCTGTCCTGGTGTGGGTCGTTGACTGAGGCGGCTAGCGGCGCCCTCGCCGACCTCCGGGACCACGGAGGCCAAACCGAGCGTCACTATCGGCAGATCTCCGGATCAGATCGAGGCGCTCCAGATACGTCACCCGTCGAATCGACTGGGCGAGCGAGGCGCAGGGCCAGTACATGCCCGAGGAAGCGCAGCAAGACGACCTGGAGCACGATGCACGCGCTCCTTCTGCCGCGATCAACACCACCCCGCCCGCACGCTAACACTCGTTAGCTGCCCGTCTGTCACTACCGAACAACCCATTGAATCGTAGAGCATAATAGGTTATCTATTTAAGCGATACGTTGGACTCGTTCTCCAGGAGCTGACATGGGACTGCTGACCGGTCGCAGCGCGGTGATCACCGGAGCGGCGCAAGGCATCGGTTACGAGATAGCCCGCGCCCTCGGCGCGGCAGGCGCGGCGGTCATGATCGGCGACATCGACGGTGTTGCGGCTGAAGAAGCCGCTCTCAAGCTACGCAAGGAACCAGGAACAGAGGCCGCAGGAATGCGCTGCGACGTCACCTCCGAGGACGACATGGCCACGCTCGTCGCCAGCTGCAGTGAACGCTTCCAGCCAGTCTCGATCATGGTGAACAACGCTGGATTCACCCGAGACGCGACGATGCGCAAGATGCCCGTGGACAACTTCCGCTCGGTCCTCGACGTACACCTGACGGGCGCCTGGAACGGCACCCGGCACGCGGCAGAGGTGATGCGGGAGAACGGCGGCGGCAGCATCGTCAACATCTCATCGATCTCGGGGAAGGTCGGCAACTTCGGGCAGACCAACTACAGCGCCGCCAAGGCCGGCATGGTCGGGCTCACCAAAGCGTCGGCGAAGGAACTCGCGAAGGCAGGTGTCCGAGTGAACGCCGTCCAGCCGGGGCTCATTCGCACAGCGATGACCGAAGCCATGCCCAAGGGGGCCTGGGACAGCAAACTCGCCGAGATCCCTATGGGGCGCGCCGGCGAACCCGCAGAGGTCGCGCAGGTAGTCCTGTTTCTCGCCTCTCCGATGGCGAGTTATCTCACTGGAGCGGTAATCGAGGTGACCGGCGGCCGATACATGTAGGCCTCGGCGCGCACGCAAACTCAGGGCTTGATCCACGATCAGAAACGAGAGCCGACACATGCCCAGCCACTTCCGAGAAGCCGTCATCTGCGAGCCGGTGCGAACTCCCGTCGGTGGGTACGGGGGCGCCTTCCGGGATGTCCCCGCAGCCAGACTCGCGGCAACGGTAGTGCGGGCCCTGCTCGACCGCACTGGCATCCCTCCCACGGCCGTGAACGACGTACAGATGGGCCAGTGCTATCCCAATGGGGAAGCCCCGGCGATCGGACGGGTCGCCGCGCTCGACGCCGGCCTGCCCGTGGACGTGCCCGGACTGCAGATCGACCGACGCTGCGGTTCGGGCCTGCAAGCAGTGATCAACGCCGCCATGCAGGTCCAGACAGGCGCCGGCGATCTGATCCTGGCCGGCGGCGTGGAGTCCATGAGCCAGGCCGAGTTCTATTCCACAGGTGTGCGCTGGGGTGTGCGTGGCGCCGGCACCACGCTGCACGACCGTCTGGCCCGGGGCCGGGTCACTTCTGGCGGGGAGAACCATCCGGTGCCGGGCGGCATGGTGGAGACCGCCGAGAACTTGCGACGGGAGTACAGCATCTCCCGGCAGGAGCAGGATGAACTGGCGCTGAGCTCTCACGAGAAGGCGGTCGCCGCACAGAGAAAGGGACTCTTCGCGGACGAGATCGTTCCTGTCGCTGTCCGCACCCGTAAGGGCGAGACAGTGATCGACACCGACGAACACCCGCGCGACGACTCGTCGCTGGAGAAGCTGGCCGCTCTGCGCCCCGTACTCGGCCGCCAGGACCCGCAGGCCACGGTGACTGCCGGTAATGCCAGCGGTCAGAACGACGGCGCGGCGCTTTGCGTGGTGACGCATCCGGAGCGCGCCGCAGAACTGGGATTGCGGCCACTCGGCCGTCTGGTGTCCTGGGCGGTCGCGGGGGTGCCGCCGCAGACCATGGGGATCGGCCCGGTACCGGCCACCGCGCTCGCCCTCCAGCGCGCCGGACTCACACTCGACGACATGGACCTCATCGAGCTCAACGAGGCCTTCGCAGCACAAGTCCTGGCCTGCACCCGGGAATGGGGCCTGACCACAAAGGACTTCGAGCGGATCAACGTCAACGGCTCCGGCATCTCACTCGGTCACCCGGTCGGTGCCACCGGCGCCCGCATCCTGGCCACTCTGCTCCGCGAACTCGAACGCCGGGAAGCACGGTTCGGGCTGGAGACCATGTGTCTCGGCGGTGGGCAGGGGCTGGCAGCTGTCTTCGAGCGCGTCGGCTGACACACGATCGGAACAGGCCGGGCCGCACCACACCTTCACGAGCACAGACTGCTCGCCTATGGCGGCCTCTGTTCACCACTACCGCCTGGTCAGACCAGGCGCCGCCCCGGGTACCTCTGCAGCATGGAAATTCACATGGGGAGGCCTACGCCGAGGACTGCGCGTCCAAGGCGGTCGAAGCCACTCCAACAATGCGCCTCAGGGACCAAGCCTCGGGCCTATCTCCCGGGGCCACAGCTGCCGGCCCGTCGAGCCGTGACTCTGCGCTGCTTACCACTATCAACAACGCGAAGAAACAAGGGAGTCGACATGGACGCCGCTGACTTCACCACCGTGCTGGCCGAGGTCCGGCGCTTCGTCCGAGAACGAGTCGTACCGCTGGAAGCGGAAATCGATGAGAAGGACGAGATGCCGGCCGAAATCCGTGAGGCGGCCAAGAAGATGGGCCTGTTCGGCTTCGCGCTGCCTGAGGAATACGGAGGCCTCGGGCTGTCGGCGTACGAGGAGGTCCAGTTGATGTTCGAGCTCGGCTACACGACGCCGTCGCTTCGGTCGATGTTCGGCACCAACAACGGCATCGCGGGACACGTGCTGATGGTGGGGGGCACCGAGGAGCAGAAGTCGCAATGGCTGCCCCGGATCGCCTCTGGGGAGGTACTGGCCTCTTTCGCGCTCACCGAGCCCGATGCAGGTTCTGACCCGTCCACTCTCACCACCCGAGCCCACCGGGACGGCGACACCTGGGTGATCAACGGTGCCAAGCGCTACATTACGAACGCCCCCCTCGCCGACGTCTTCATGGTCTTCGCCCGTACAGACGCCGATGCACCCCCCACGCGCGGGATCTCCACGTTCCTAGTCCCGGCTGACACGCCGGGTCTGACTGTGGCTGCCAAGGACCACAAGATGGGCCAGTCCGGCGCCTGGACGGCGGATGTGTACTTCGATGAGGTTCGTGTCCCGGCCAACGCCCTGGTCGGCGAGGAAGCGGGCCTGAATCAGGGCTTCAAGACCGCGATGGGCTGCCTTGCTCATGGTCGGGTGCACATCTCGGCGCTGTGCGTCGGCATGGCCGAGCGCTTGGTGGACGAATCGGTGGAGTACGCGAGAACTCGGAAGCAGTCCGGCAAGCCGATCGGCTCGTTCCAGCTCGTCCAGGGGCTGATAGCTGACGCCAAGACGGATGCCTACGTCGGCCGGGCCACCGTGCTGGAAGCTGCCCGCTCCTTCGACACGGGCAGCGACACCAAGGTCGGCCCGTCCTGTACCAAATACTTCACCAGCGAGATGGTGTGTCGGGTCGCCGACAAGGCTGTGCAGATCCACGGTGGCGCCGGGTACATGCGCGGGGTGCCGGTCGAACGCTTCTACCGTGATGCCCGCCTGTTCCGTATCTACGAGGGCACCAGTCAGATCCAGCAGGTCATCATCGCCAAGTCGCTCCTGGGCGAGGCGGCGAACGCCTGACCCCTCCCGCTTTTGAGGCAGCCAGGCACCACGCGCCCGCCCGCTTGTTCCCAAAGGACGATATTGAGCATCGTCATGCTCACGCTGCGCGTCAGTACCATGACGGGAACAACGCGGGCGGGACTTTGTAGTTGACGGACTGCGTCCGCTCCCAGCCGAGAAGACGCGACGACGTCCAAGGCCTGATCCCCATCCGGCACCACGAAGGCCACCCTGGCCTCCCCTATGCGGAACCGGAGACCCAGACGCCGCGACGTGCGCGACAGGGTCGGCCGCGTGGACGATGTCGTCGAAGCTGCCTGTGCCGACGCCTTCCGGTCTAGGCACCGCTGTGCGTCTGTGGGGTGAACTTCTGAACGGTGGTCCTTGGCCGTGGCGGGTATCGAGTCCACCGGTCTCGTTACCCGCCGTGCGCGGCCGTGCAGACGCCATGGCTCCGGCCACCTTCTTGTTCCCTCGCCATGGGCATGCCTTGGGGCAGGCGTGGTCCGCAGCCAGGCTGGAGCACATGCGGAACCCAAGCTGTGAGCCTGTCGGGTCACCCGGTCGCGATGCTGCCCGCTCTCGCTGACGTTGGGCCCATCGGCAGGCAGCCGTCTGTCTACCCCTCCGCGGAACGTAGAACGACGTCGCGGATGCGCCGGGCACGTTCCAGCATCGGCTTGTCAACCATGTGTCCGTCGACCACCGTGACGGACTCTCCAACGGCGAGAACGGAGCGAGCCCACGCCACTTCCGCCTCGGAGGGGGCGAAGTGGGCGGCGACCGAGGCGACCTGGGCGGGGTGGATGCACAGTTTGCCGGTAAAGCCCAGCCTCCGGGCATGCACGAGGTCCGCGGTGAGCGCAGCCGTGTCCCTGACTCCCGTAGAAACGCCGTCGACCGGTGGGCACATGCCCGCCGCTGCCGACGCGCAGACAAGTTTGGAGCGCGCGTAGGCCAGTGCCAGGTGGTCGTCGTGCGCGACGCCGAGATGGCCGGCGAGATCAACGTTGCCGAAGGCCGCTCGCACGGCACCGACCGTGGCGCAGACCTCCATCGCCCGCTCCACGCCGACGGCAGTCTCGATCAACGGAACCAGCAGGCTCCTGCCGCCCGAACGGCAGACCAGATCCGACAGTGCCGCAGGGTCCTCGGACTTCGGGACCATGACAGGCGCGGCCCAGCGTGCCGCCATCTCGGCGTCGCGATCGCTTTCCGGAGTACCGGGCGGATTGATCCGGATCAGCGCGTCGGCCCCCTTGGCGAGCCATTCGGCCGCGTTCTCTCTCGCATCGTGTTTGTCCGGCTCGGCTACTGCGTCCTCAAGATCGATGATGATCAGGTCGGCCCCCGAGGCGGCGGCCTTGGTGAATCTATCGGGCCGGTCGCCCGGCACGAACAGGAGACTGCACGCGGTTTCGATCCGGCTCCTGGACACCGTCACGCGAACACCACCTCGGCCGTGGCATGTTGCAGCTCACGGTCCGAACCGACGCGCATAGTCGCTCGGCCGTCGGCCTGCCTCCCGGAGGCCAGCAGGTGCTCTCCAAGGAACGCCGGGCGCCGCAGCCGATAGGACAGTGATCGCACACAGCGGTCGGGGGCGTTGCGACGGACCAGTTCCAGCATCGCGAGCACGAGCAGCGGCCCGTGGACGACAAGCCCCGGATAGCCCTCCTCCATCTGGGCGTATGGAGCGTCATAGTGAATACGGTGCGCGTTCGCCGTGAGGGCGCTGAAGCGGAACAGCAGCGTGGGGTCCGGTCGCAGAGGCAGTTGCAGGGGCTCGTCGGACCGAGGGGGCATGGTGGTGTGCAGGTCCGGCATGTACCGGTCCGTACTTCGCCCAGATCGGTAAACGATGTCCTGCTCCTCAACCAGACAGATACGGCCGTTATGGCCGTACTCACTGCGCACGGTTACGAATAGCAGTTCACCGGTCTTACCTTGCTTGACCGTCACCGTATTCAGGCTGCTGACTCGCCGAACCCGCTCACCGAGCCGCAGCGGCTCGATGATCTGGCAGCGGCCCCCGGCGAACATGCGTTGCCGGTCGGGAATGGGCGGCAGGAATGGGCCGTGCCGAGGATGTCCGTCATCCCCGAGATCCTGCTGTGCTGGCCACCGCAGGAAGTACAGCCAGTGCCACAAAGGGGGCAGGCGGTCGCCGGCCATCGCGACCGCTTCGTGCTCGCCGAACAGCGCCGACATCGCTGCGACCGGCTCAGGGGTCAGTTCGTCCGTGTCAGCGACCGCGTCGGGGTGCCACGATTCCACGTGCGGGCCCAACGCACTCCTGGGCATGTCCATTGGCTCTCCTGTCATCCTGGCGACTACCCGCGTCAACGCCTCGGCTGCCAGTCGGCGACTGGCAGCCGAGGCGTTGACGCCTTCGGGTCAGCCCTTGCGGGTCTTGACCTCTTCGGTGAGCTGGGGCACGACGTCGAACAGGTCGCCGACGACGCCGTAGTCGACCAAGTCGAAGATCGGCGCTTCGGCGTCCTTGTTAACCGCCACAATCGTCTTCGAGGTCTGCATACCGGCCCGGTGCTGGATCGCACCCGAGATGCCGTTGGCGATGTACAGCTGCGGCGACACCGACTTGCCGGTCTGGCCGACCTGGTTGGAGTGCGGGTACCAGCCCGCGTCCACCGCGGCCCGCGAGGCACCCACGGCTGCCCCCAGGGAGTCGGCGAGCGCCTCGATGACCGAGAAGTTCTCGGCCCCGTTGACGCCGCGGCCGCCGGAGACCACGATCGCGGCCTCGGTCAGGTCCGGACGGCCCGTCGACTCGCGCGGAGTGCGCGAAGTGACCTTCGTGCCCGTGGCCAGTTCCGAGAAGGACACCGCGAGGGGTTCAACCTCGCCCCAAACCGGCTCCGCCTCCACGGCAGCGGAGTTGGGCTTGACGGTGATGACCGGCGTTCCCGTGCTCACGGTGGACTTGGTGGTGTAGGAGGCGGCGAACGCCGACTGGGTCGCCACCGGGGCGCCGTCACCGGCCTCCAGGTCGACGGCGTCGGTGATGACGCCGGAGCCGATGCGCAGCGCCAGGCGGGCGGCGATCTCCTTGCCCTCCGCGGAGGACGGCACCAGCACGGCGGCCGGCGAGACGGCCTCAACGGCGGCCTGGAGCGCGTCGACCTTCGGCACGACCAAATAGTCGGCGTACTCGGGCGCCTCATGCGTAAGGATGCGGGTCGCGCCGTGCGCAGCGAGCTGCGCGGTGGTGACGGCGGCGCCGTTGCCCAGCGCGACCGCTACCGGGTCACCGATGCGGCGGGCCAGCGTCAGCAGCTCCAGGGTGGGCTTGCGGACGGCACCGTCCACGTGGTCGACAAAGACCAGAACTTCAGCCATGACTGTTCTCCAACTTCCGCTGTCTCAGATGAACTTCTGGCCCGTGAGGAATTCGGCGAGCTGCTTGCCGCCCTCACCCTCGTCCTTGACGATCGTGCCCGCGGTGCGCGCCGGACGCTCGTCCGCGGCAGCGACCTTCGTCCAGGCACCCTCCAGACCCACCAGCTCGGCCTCCAGGTCCAGGTCCTCCAGGTCCCACGCCTCGACCGGCTTCTTCTTCGCCGCCATGATCCCCTTGAACGACGGGTAGCGGGCCTCGCCCGACTGGTCCGTCACCGACACCACTGCCGGCAGGGACGCCTCGAGCTGCTCGGAGGCGGTGTCGCCGTCACGGCGCCCGGTCACCTTGCCGTCGGCCACCACGACCTCGGACAGCAGCGTCACCTGCGGCACACCCAGCCGCTCGGCCACCAGCGCCGGGACGATGCCCGCGGTGCCGTCGGTCGAGGCCATGCCGGAGACCACCAGGTCGTAGCCGGCCTTCTCGATCGCCTTCGCCAACACCAGCGAGGTACCGATCGCGTCGGTGCCGTGCAGGTCGTCGTCCTCCACATGGATCGCCTTGTCGGCGCCCATCGACAGCGCCTTGCGCAGCGCGTCCTTGGCGTCCTCGGGACCCACCGTCAACACGGTGATCTCCACGTCGTCGTCCGAGTTCTCGGAAATTTGGAGTGCCTGCTCCACCGCGTACTCGTCCAGCTCCGACAGCAGACCGTCGACATCGTCACGGTCCACGGTCAGGTCATCGGCGAAACCCCGGTCGCCCGTGGCGTCCGGCACGTACTTCACGGTGACAACGATGCGCATGCTCACAACACTGCTCCTGTCTGAGAGCTTCTCTTTCGCATGAGACGGTGGGCGATCAAGACTTCATCAATTGGCGAGCGATGACGCGCAGCGCAAGGACCTCGTCGGCGCCTTCGAAGATGGAGAGCACTCTGGCGTCGACGAACAGCCGCGAGACGGCGTATTCCTCTGCATACCCGTAGCCTCCATGCAGTTGCTGAGCCTCCCGAGTGACCCATTCGGCTGCGCGGCAGGCGAGTTGCTTGACCTGCGCGGCTTCCAACTGACCGCCGCTGGCGGTCACGGCGCGGGCTGCCGAGAAGGCGAAAGCGCGGCAGGCAGCGACCAGGGCGGCCATCTTCGCGATCTTTGTGCGCGTGAGCTGGTAATCGGCAAGCGGTCGGGCGAA
This sequence comes from Streptomyces sp. KL116D, assembly GCF_030766975.1. Classification (NCBI taxonomy): domain Bacteria; kingdom Bacillati; phylum Actinomycetota; class Actinomycetes; order Kitasatosporales; family Streptomycetaceae; genus Streptomyces; species Streptomyces sp. KL116D. The sequence goes on from NZ_JASERH010000108.1 coordinate 137,546, forward strand.
GACCGAGCGCTGCTGCGCGTAGTCCACTGCACGTTCGAGTGCCGACTGCATGACGCCGACGGCTCGGGCGGCAGTCTGCAGCCGAGCATTGGCGAACGCCTGCATCTGGAGATAGAAGCCGCGCCCCAGGCCCTCGTCCATGCCGATCAGATCTGTGGCAGAGACGCGCCACCGGTCGAACCGGACCTCGTAGGAGTGCATGCCCCGGTAGCCGAGGGTGCGGATGGCGCGTCCTTCGACGGTCCCGCCACCCTCTTGGTCGACGCTCCATTCGTGCCCGAGGAATGACGGCTTTTCGACGACAAAGAGCGATAGCCCCCGGTGACCCGCTGCGCGATCCTCGTCCGTACGGGCAAGTACCAGGAGGTAGTTCGCACGGCCCGCGAAGGTGCACCAGGTCTTGACACCGCTCAGAACCCAGTCGTCGCCGTCCCGTACAGCGTGAGTGGTGATGCCGGCGACATCCGATCCGTGGTCGGGCTCGGTCACAGCGACACCGCAGAGTTTCTCACCCGCGGCGATGGCCGGAAGCCACCGCCGCTTCTGTTCTTCCGAACCACCGCGGACTATCGCGGTGCCGATGATCTCGGGACGGGTGACGAGGGAGCCAGCGGCGCCGAGGGACGCGCGGGAGAGCTCCTCGGTCACCACCACCATGCTCAGCAACTCGTCTTCGCCGCCTTCGGCACTGCCGCCGTACTCGACCGGGACGGACAGCCCGAAACACCCCATCCCTGCGAGCCCGTCGACGATCGCGTCGGGGATGTCCTGGTCTTCCCGGTGGATGGTCTCGGCCACAGGGAAGACACGATCCTCGGCGAACCGGCGGAAGGCGGAGCGCACCATCTGCAACTCGTCGGAGAGGTGCCGGGGGCCGGCCTCTCCGGTGGCGAGCACCCGAGAGGCCACCCGGTCGGCCAGTTGCGGATCCCGCCCTGCGGCGACCTCATCGGCGATGCCGTCCAGTGCTGTTGCGTCCAGGCCCCAGAAGCTCTCCCTACCAGCCGTTCGACCGGCGAGGTCCGCAGCCACTTCAGCGGCGTAAAGGAGTGCCAGTTCCGCCTCAGCCTCGTTCTCGGCACTGTAGGCGTACAGTTCCTTCGCCGCAGCGACGGCCGACGACATGGCTGCCAGGTCGTAGGTCACAACCTGATCCTCCGGGCCCGACCAAGCGGCCAAATGCGCGGCGGCTTCGGCGACAACGGTCTGGAGCGTCTCAACTATGGCCCTTGTCCGGTCGAGGGCGGACATGCCTACGGGTGGTGCCATTGGTCATCAACTTCCTTATTTTCAAGACTGGTTACAGGTCAGGCCACCGGCCACTCGTCTTCACGGGTGCCGATCACACCGCTCTTCCGCAGCACAGCGAGGTCGTCCTGGGACAGCCCGAGTTCGGCTCTCAGCAATGCATCTGTGTGCTGGCCCACCAGCGGCGCCGGTTCCGGCACTGACTGCCGCCCGCCCATCACCAGGGGTGACCCCGGGGCCCAATAGGTACCTACGCCGGGCTGGCGCACTTCCGACATGAGCGGATTCTCCCGGAGCAGACGGGCACGGTCGGCGGCGAAGTCGCTGAAGCTGCGGTACCTCGCCCACAGCACACGGGTGGCGCGCAGAGCCGCCTCTGCCTGGGCGAGGGAATGCGACTCGAACCAGCCCGCAAGCAGACCGCCGAGGAGTCTGCGGTGCCGGTAGCGCTCGCTCTCTTCCTCGAAGTCGACACGGAGCGCGGACGCCAGCGCAGCGACGACCTCGGTGAGACCGGCGACCTCCACCAGCTCGCGCCAGTGTCGAACGGTGAGTGCCACGACCATCAACCGCTGCCCGTCGGCCGTGGTGAAGTCGCGGCCGAACGATCCGAAGACATCGTTGCCGCCGCGCTCCCTCGGTGAGCTGCTGAGCTGAGCCTCGGCCAGGTAGCCCAAATTGCCGGCTGTGGCCAGAGCCACGTCTTCGAGTGCGACGCGGACCTGCTGCCCTTCCCCCGTCAGCAGTCGATGCCGTTCCGCAGCCAGCAGCCCGACCGCCAGATACAGTCCGGCGGCGACATCCCAGGTAGGCAGTGGGTTGTTCACGGCCCCGGCCATGCCCTCCGGACCGGTGAGCATGGGGAAGCCGGTGGCCGCCTGAACGGTGTAGTCCACCGCCGTGCCCCCATCCCTGGCACCGTTAAGCAACACGTGGATCACGTCGGAACGACGTTCGCGAAGCGTCTCGTAGTTCAGACCGGCGAGGCGTCCCGAGTTACTGACCACTATGCCGCCGCGGCTCCCACCGGAGACGATCAGGTCCCCGACGAGCCGACGTCCGTGCTCGCTGGACAGGTCCACCTCCACAGCGCGCTTCCCTTTGTTGAGGCTCGACCAGTACAGACTCGTCCCGTTGTCCGCCACGGGCCATCGCGAGCGGTCGACAGCACCGCCGACCGGTTCCACGCGGATCACGTCGGCCCCCAGTTGGGCCAGGGTCATCCCACACAGCGGGCTCGCCACATAACTGGAGATCTCGACGATCCGCATGCCCTGCAACGGCTGAGCCCGTTCAGATGCCGAAGCTTCGCTCTCCACTCGGACCGTGGCATCGACGTCGTGTCGACGACTAATCCCCATGGCCGTTCTCCGTTCTCACGTTCCTCCACACTCGGGTCGGCGTACTGGCGGGTCGTCGACGTGAACCGTGCTGTTCTAGCTGCCCGTCGAGCAGCAATGCCTGCGGACCGATGGTTCTTCAGTGAGCGGAGCTCACGGCATCGGCGCCGACCGGCCAGCGACCAGTCGAGCCCCCGCCTAGTTCGCTGCCGGGCACACCCCTCGTCGACCAGCTGCGCGCGACCTCAGCAACGAGGGCACGGGCTGCCAGTGCTCCTGCCTGAATGTTCGCGAAGCGACTTGAGGTACACACGAACTCGCTCCGGGAGAGGGCAGACTGACGGGTGTCTGCCTGCTCGTTTCCACCCCGAACCCGATCCTCTCTATTAAATGAATCATTTAGCTATTAAAATAGAGCACCTGCACACCGCCGTCAACCGGCGCCATCCATCCAGACAGTTCGCTCCGTGCGCGACTGGGGCGGCAACGGCACGCCGCGGGGCCCACCGCGGATCCTTCCGTCGACCGATCGGGGGCTCATGACGGCCGTGCACTACCGCAGGAATCTGAACATGCGGCAACTGGCGCTGGAGTCGGTGTCCGCACCCATCGAGGCAGCCGACCGATCATGACCAGAAGGACGCCCTCACGGGCACCGACCTGCCCGAACACGGCTTTACGCAACACACGATCGACATGCCGGACCAACTCAACTACTTCTGGCGCCTGTTGACCGGAGAGCCGCCGACACCGGCGACTCGGCCGTCCGTTGAACAGCCGACGGGGGCCGCAGCAGGCCGACGTGCGCGGGCGGGCCACCACGCGGCACTATGGGCCGGCTCGGCGTAGCTCCCGACAGAGCAGACCGTCCGGGCGGCAATCAGCTCGATACCCGACGGCCCTGGTCGCCGCGTCGGCGCGACCCGACACACCACACCTGCTTGCGAACGCGCACCAGACCAATAGCGTGGCGCCACACCCCACCATCGCCCCGGCCGTGGTGTCGGAGAGCCAATGGGCGTGCACCCAGGTACGGCTCCACATCATGGCCAATGTCATGGCAACACCCACCGGCCACCACGCCGACCACGGGTGCCGCGGCACAAACACCACTCCGATCACCACGGCACTCATTGCCATCAACGCTGCATGGCCAGACGGAAGCGATCCGTGGTCGACCGAGACCAGGGGGTGATCCGGGCGTGGCCGATCCACTACGTGCTTGAAGATCTGCACCGCTACGTGTGTCGCGACCAACGCCAAATAGACGAACAGCCCTTGTGGCGTCTGTCGACAACCAGAAGACCAACAGCAGTAAGCAGGGGTATCAGGTTTCCGTAACCTCGGCCGCACCAGTCCAAGGCCGCGGTCAGCCCTTGGTTGACTCCATGGTGCGGACCTCCCATCCAGCCGAGCCAAATGTCGTCGACACCCTGGAACGAGGGGTGCGCAATGTCGGCACGGACGAACAGGCCCACCAGAGCGGGAAGCACAACGAGCAGTAGCCCGAGAAGAAGGGACAGCCCGCCTGAAGGGGAGGGGCGGTCGGGTGGAGGCTCCCGCACCCCTATCCCGGTCGGCCAGAGAAGGACAGGACATCCGGCAACTCTGATATGGCCCACTAAACCCGTACGGCGCTCCGGTTTCGCTGCCAAGAGTTCTTCGATACTGCGCATCCTGACCTTGGGATGAGACAGACGAAGAGGGCACCTCGCTGATGCGGGGCCCTCTTCATGGCGCTAG
>NZ_JASERH010000109.1:0-122255 GCF_030766975.1 Streptomyces sp. KL116D
TCGCGCCGGACGGCGGCCGGGTCGCCGTGGCCGCGCACGACGGCCGGGTCCTGCTCGTCGAGCGCGACAGCGGTGACGTACGGGAGGTGGACCGCAGCGAGGACGGGCACGCCTCCGGGCTCGCCTTCTCGCCCGACTCGGCGTGGCTCGCCTGGTCGCATCCCGGCCCGCACGGCCTGCGCCAGCTCAAGCTCGCCAACGCCGCCGACCTCGCCGTCACCGAGGCGACACCGCTCCGGTTCCGGGACTACGCGCCCGCGTTCACGCTCGACGGCAAGCACCTGGCGTTCCTGTCGGCGCGCTCCTTCGACCCCGTCTACGACGAGCACGCCTTCGACCTCGCGTTCGTGAGCGGCTCCCGGCCGCATCTGATCACGCTCGCGGCGACCACCCCGTCCCCGTTCGGACCGCAGCGGCACGGGCGGCCCTTCGAGGCCGTCGACAAGGACGAGACGCCCGACAGCGAGGGCGCGCCCGCCACCCGCGTCGACCTGGAGGGGCTCGTCGACCGGATCGTGCCGTTCCCCGTCGAGGCCGCCCGCTACTCGACGCTGCGCACCGCGAAGGACGGCGTGCTGTGGCTGCGGCACCCGGTGCGCGGCGTGCTCGGCGACTCCCGGGCCAGCCGCAACGACCCGGACCCCAAGACCCGCCTGGAGCGCTACGACCTGGCCCAGCAGCGCATCGAGGACATCGGTTCCGACGCCGACCACTTCGAGGTCACCGGCGACGGCAAGCGCGTCCTGCTGTGGACGGGCGAGGTGCTCAAGGTCGTGCCGAGCGACCGGCGGCCCTCGCACGACGAGGACAGCGACACGAACATCACCGTCGACCTGTCCCGGATCGGCCAGACCGTCGACCCGGTGGCCGAGTGGCGGCAGATGTACGAGGAGGCCGGGCGCCTCATGCGGGACAACTTCTGGCGCGCGGACATGAACGGCGTCGACTGGGACGGGGTCCTCGACCGGTACCGGCCGGTCCTGGAGCGGGTGGCGACCCACGACGACCTCGTCGACCTGCTGTGGGAGGTGCAGGGGGAGCTGGGCACCTCGCACGCGTACGTCGTCCCGCGCGGCGGGGGCGGGTCCGCGTCCCGCCGGCAGGGGCTCCTCGGGGCCGACATCTCCCGCCACGAGGACGGCAGTTGGCGGATCGACCAGGTGCTGCCGTCCGAGACGTCCGACCCGAGCGCCCGGTCCCCGCTCGCCGCGCCCGGGGTCGCCGTGCGCGCAGGGGACGCGATCCTCGCGGTGGGCGGGCGGCCCGTCGACCCGGTGACCGGTCCCGGGCCGCTGCTCGTCGGCACGGCGGACAAGCCGGTCGAGCTGACCGTGTCCCCGGCGGGCGGGGGCGATCCGCGGCACGTCGTCGTCGTGCCCGTGGCGGACGAGGAGCCGCTGCGCTACCACGCGTGGGTGGCGGACCGGCGGGCGTACGTCCACGAGCAGTCCGGCGGGCGGCTCGGCTACCTCCACGTGCCGGACATGCAGGCGCCCGGGTGGGCGCAGATCCATCGCGACCTGAGCGTCGAGGTCGCCCGCGAGGGGCTCGTCGTGGACGTCCGCGAGAACCGGGGCGGGCACACGTCGCAGCTCGTCGTGGAGAAGCTGGCGCGGCGCGTCGTGGGCTGGGACCTGCCGCGCGGCAGCCGCCCGTTCTCGTACCCGATGGACGCGCCGCGCGGGCCCGTCGTCGCCGTCGCCAACGAGTTCTCCGGGTCCGACGGGGACATCGTGAACGCGGCGATCAAGGCGCTCGGGATCGGGCCCGTGGTGGGGGTCCGTACGTGGGGCGGGGTCATCGGGATCGACAGCCGGTACCGGCTGGTGGACGGGACGCTGGTGACGCAGCCGAAGTATGCGACGTGGATGGAGGGTTACGGGTGGGGTCTGGAGAACCACGGGGTGGACCCGGACGTGGAAGTGGTGGCTGCTCCGCAGGACGTCGCGGCCGGCCGTGATCCGCAGCTCGACGAGGCGGTCCGCCTCGCGCTGGCCGCTCTCGCGGACAACCCGGCGAAGTCGGCTCCGCCCCTGCCCCGAGGTTCCGCGGGCTAGCGGTCCGGCGGGCCGGCGGGGGCTGGTCGCGCAGTTCCTGCGTCTGCGGGCCGGTGGGGGCTGGTCGCGCAGTTCCCCGCGCCCCTGAAAGACCGACGGCGTCTGCCGGGCCTGTCTCTCGTCGCGGACTCCGGGCCGGTGGGGCTTCTCGCGCAGTTCCCCGCGCCCCTAAAAGACCGACTGTGTCTGCGGGCCCGGTGCGGGCTGGTCGCGCAGTTCCCCGCGCCCCTGAGGCATGCGGCTTCGCCGCAGCCCCGGGGGCGCCCCTTGAGATGGCGCACGAAGTGCGCATCTCAGGGGCGCGGGGAACTGCGCGAGCAACCACGATGAGACCCGCAGGCAGCGACGAGAGATCAGGTCCGTCAGGGGCGCGGGGAACTGCGCGAGAAGCACCCACCCACCCGCACCAGACGTCGCCGCCCGCCCCTGCGGGGCTGATCGATACCATGCCGCCGTACCGATTCCACCGCGCGAAGGAGACCGCAACGTGTCCGGGGAACCGCAGGCGGACTGCCTGTTCTGCAAGATCGTCGCGGGGGACGTCCCCGCCACCCTCGTCCGCGAGACAGAGACCACCGTCGCCTTCCGCGACATCAACCCGCAGGCCCCGACCCACATCCTGGTCATCCCACGCGTCCACCACCCCGACGCCGCCTCCCTCGCCGCCGCCGAACCGGCGATCGCCGCCGACGTGCTGCGCGAGGCCGGCGAAGTGGCCAAGGAGGAGAAGCTGGACAGCTACCGGCTCGTGTTCAACACGGGCAGCGGCGCCGGCCAGACCGTCTTCCACGCGCACGCCCACGTCCTCGGCGGCCGCGGCCTGCAGTGGCCCCCCGGCTAGCGGCCAGGGAACACGACGCACCGTGTCCGTACGTGAATTCGTCGTCCTCGGCACCGCCAGCCAGGTCCCGACCCGGCACCGCAACCACAACGGCTACCTGCTGCGCTGGGACAGCGAGGGCATCCTCTTCGACCCCGGCGAGGGCACCCAGCGGCAGATGCTGCGGGCCGGCGTCGCCGCGCACGACCTGAACCGGATCTGCGTCACGCACTTCCACGGTGACCACAGCCTCGGTCTGGCCGGTGTGATCCAGCGGATCAACCTCGACCGGGTCCCGCACCCGGTGACCGCCCACTACCCGGCGTCCGGGCAGCGGTTCTTCGACCGGCTGCGGTACGCCACCGCGTACCGGGAGACCGTGGACATCGCCGAGGAACCGGTGAGCGGGGAGGGCGGGGTGCTCGCGGAGACGGCCTCGTACCGGCTGGAGGCCCGCCGGCTCTCCCACCCCGTCGAGTCCTACGGCTACCGGCTCGTCGAACCCGACGGGCGCCGCATGCTGCCGGAGCGGCTCGCCGCGCACGGGATCGCGGGGCCGGACGTGGGACGCCTCCAGCGGGAGGGGAGCCTCGGCGACGTCACCCTCGACGACGTCAGCGAGGTGCGGCGCGGGCAGCGCGTCGCGTTCGTCATGGACACCCGGCTGTGCGAGGGCGTCACCGAGCTCGCCGACGGCTGCGACCTGCTCGTCATCGAGTCGACATTCCTGGACGAGGATCACCAACTCGCTTCCGATCATGGGCATTTGACGGCCGGTCAGGCTGCCCGCGTCGCCCGCGACGGCCACGTGCGGCATCTCGTCCTCACCCACTTCAGCCAGCGCTACACCGACCCGGACGAGTTCGCCCGGCAGGCGCGGGCCGCCGGGTTCACCGGGGAGCTGACGGTCGCCCGCGACCTGGACCGCGTACCGGTGCCCAGGCGCGGGTGAGATCGCGGGGCGGCATCCGTGCGTACGATGCACGGATGTCCCTCGCACCACACGCCGCACCGCACCTCGAACGACTCGCCCGCATCCCCAAGGCCGAGCTGCACCTGCACATCGAAGGCACCCTCGAACCCGAGCTGGCCTTCGAGCTCGCCGCCCGCAACGGCATCACCCTGCCGTACGCCGACACCGAGGCGCTGCGGAAGGCGTACCTCTTCGCCGACCTGCAGTCCTTCCTCGACCTGTACTACTCCCTGATGGCCGTCCTGATCACCGAGGACGACTTCGAGGCGCTCGCCGACGCCTATCTGGCGCGCGCCGCCGAGCAGGGCGTGCGGCACGCCGAGATCTTCTTCGACCCGCAGGCGCACAGCGCGCGCGGGGTGGCGATGGGGACCGTCGTCGAGGGCCTCTCGCGCGCCCTCGAACGCAGCGAGGAGCGGCACGGCGTCTCCACGAAGCTCATCATGTGCTTCCTGCGCGACCAGTCCGCCGAGTCGGCGATGGAGACCCTGGAGGCCGCCGAGCCGTACCTCGACAAGATCGTCGGGGTCGGGCTCGACTCGGCCGAGGTGGGCAACCCCGCCTCGAAGTTCCGCGAGGTGTACGAGGCCGCGGGCGCGCTCGGCCTGCGCAAGGTCGCGCACGCGGGCGAGGAGGGCGACCCGTCGTACGTGTGGGAGGCCCTGGACCTGCTCGGCGTCGAGCGCGTCGACCACGGGCTGCGGTCCCTGGAGGACCCGGAGCTGGTGGCCCGCCTGGTGCGGGACCGGATCCCGCTGACGCTGTGCCCGCTGTCGAACGTCCGGCTGCGCGCCATCGACGTGCTGGAGCAGCACCCGCTGGTGAAGATGATGGACGCGGGCCTGCTGTGCACCGTGAACTCCGACGACCCGGCCTACTTCGGCGGCTACGTCGGCGACACCTTCCACGCCGTCCACGAGGCGCTCGGCCTCGACCACGAACGGCTGCGGGAGCTGGCCCGCAACTCGTTCGTGGCGTCGTTCCTGGACGGCAGCGACGAGGAGGAGGCGCGCCGGGCGCGCTACATCGCCGAGGTCGACGCGTACGAGTTCGACGACATCTCGGGCTGAACCCCCGGTGCCCCGGACGTCCGGGGCACCCCTGACGGGCCCGCTGTCGTGAACTCGCCCTGGACCGGCTCCGGTCCGGCCTCGGCCACGACGGCGGGCACCTCGATCTCCACCACCGGCTGCTCCGGCAGACCGGACGGCGGCACGAACGCGCCGACCGGGGCGCCGCTGCGGCGCCGGGCCGCACCCGCGAACAGCGGGCGGCCGCCCGTGTGCAGGGCCACCGCGGTCAGCGGCACCGCGAGCAGGAGCAGCGCCGCGGCGAGCGCCGCGCCCATCGTGGGGAAGCCGACCGACTGGGACAGGGCGCTGCCCACCAGCGGTCCGCACGCCGTGCCGAGCGAGGACGCCGAGCCGACGAGGACCGCCCAGCGGCCGCGCGGGTCGAGCGAGGCGGCCAGGCCCAGCAGGTACGAGAGCACCACGGGGTAGAGGGTGTTCCAGGCGATCTCGCCGGTCGCGAAGGTGCCGAGGTCGTCCGCGCGGGCGCTGACCGCGATGCAGCACGCGATGGCCGCCGTACCGACGCCGATGGGCATCGCGCGGCCGATCCTGGCGCCGAGCGCGCCCGCGCCGATCACGCCGAGCAGTCCGGCGCCGAGCGCGATCGCGAACACCGAGCCGACCGCGACCTCGGTCAGGCCCGCCTGGTCGGTGCCGATGCGGCTGCTGACGCCCCACAGCGAGTTCTGCGCCATCGACCAGCAGACGATGACCGCCGCCAGCAGCATGCCCGAGCGGGCGTACGGGAGAGGGGACTTGGGGGCCGGGGCCGCGCTGTTGTCCGGGGTGGCGGGGTCGGCGAGCCGGTTCGTCGCGGGCCAGACGGCGAGCGCGGTGAGGGCGAGCGCGGCGAACGGCAGGCCGTGGCCGTCGCTGATCCGCGGAATGGTCAGGTACAGGGCGCCGGCGAGCGCGGAGACGCTCAGCAGGCCGAGCGTCGAGGCGCGGTGCGGGTCCTTCTGGGCGGCGATCCCGGTGGCCGCGACGGCCGTCGCGGTGCCCGAGCCGAAGCCGCCGATCATCGCACCCGCGACGACCAGGGGGACGGTGCCGGAGAGCGCCGCGGTGCCGTAGCCGACGGCGGCGAGGAGGAGTCCGGCGCGGGCGGCGCGGCGGGCGCCGATCCGGTCGACGCGGGCCGCGAGCGTGAAGCCCGCGGTGGCCGAGCTCAGCAGCAGCGTGCTGCCCATGAGACCGGCCTGGGTGGGAGAGAGGTGCAGGCTGTCGGCGAGCCGGCCGACGACCGTGGGCAGCAGATAGGCAGCGAGATAGCCGGCCGTGAAGAGGGCTATGAGCGCGGGGAGTGCGGGCCGGGGAGCGCGCGAAGACACGGGCAGTCCTGTAGACGGACCCCCGGCCCGGACACGGCTGTGCCGCTGTTTTGGGCAAGGGGGTGGTAAGGAAAAGGGGAGTTGGAGCGCGACGTCTTTGCGAACGGGACCGAACCGGGGACGTTGGGGCGCGGCCAATTTGTATCAAGCCGAAAGGGCCCCATAAAAGGCGGGGCCCTGTGACCTGAGACACATTTGGTTTGGGTGGGGTTCGCCCGGGTAGTCGAGGGCGCTTCGGCCGGGCGGCTAGCGCCAGTTGGCGGTCCCCGAGGTGCCCCGGAGGGCGGCCGTCTCGATCTTCGTGCGGATCTCCCGCATGACCGCCACGATCCGCTCCTCGTGCTCCGGCGTCAGCCGTGCGACGGGCACCGAGCAGCTGATGGCGTCGTGCGCGGGAGCCGCGTAGCGCAGGGCGAAGCCGAAGCCGACGATGCCGGGGACGCCCTCCTCGCGGTCGACCGAGTGGCCGCGGGCGCGGATCCGCTCCAGGTCGGCGGCGAGCGATTCGCGGGTGCTGTGCGAGTTCTCGGTGGCCCGGTCGTACGGGCCGGGCGGCAGGTACTCCGCGGGCCGCTCCGCGAGCAGCGCCTTGCCGAGCGCGCCGACGTGCGCGGGCAGCCGGCGGCCGACCCGGCTGATGGTGCGCAGGTACTCGTGCGACTCCCGGGTCGCCAGGTACGCCACGTCGAAGCCGTCGAGGCGGCCCAGGTGGATCGTCTCGCCGAGCGCCTCGGACGCCTCGTCGAGATAGGGGCGCGCGGTGCGCACGTGCGGGTCCGTGTCCAGATAGCTGGTGCCGGTCAGCAGGGCGTGGATGCCGATGCCGTAGAGGGAGCCCGTGACGTCCGTGCGGACCCAGCCGCGCGCGATGAGCGTCTGCAGCAGCGCGTACATGGAGCTGCGCGGCACGGCCAGTTCGTCGGCGAGCTCCTGGAGGCGGGCCGGGCGGTCGCCGCGGGCGGCGAGCACGTCGAGCAGCTCGACGGTGCGCGCCGCCGACTTGACCTCGCGGACGCCGCGACCTTGCTGTTCCTGCTCTGGCATGCGCCGATCGTAAGCCGGACACCGCAAGGCCATTGACGGTCCCCGTTCGCGTACCTAACCTCCATCTACATGTGTGGATGGCATCTACGTACGGAGACAGCAGGCGACGACGCTGACGTCGTCGCCCGGTTGCGGGACGGCATGGCGCGCGGCGTCCTCTCCTTCCCGCTGACGAGTTTCGGCGCCGACGGCTCGCTCGACCCCGACGGGTTCCGCGAGTACGTCGCCGCGCAGGTGGCGACCGGGCCCGGCGCGGTCTTCCCGGCCTGCGGCACCGGCGAGTTCTTCTCGCTCGACGAGGACGAGTACCGGCAGGTCGTCACCGCCGCCGTCGAGGAGACCGCGGGCCGGGTGCCCGTCGTCGCGGGCGTCGGCTACGGCTGGGCGCAGGCGGTCCGCTTCGCCCGCATCGCGGAGGAGGCCGGCGCGGACGCCCTGCTCGTCCTCCCGCACTACCTCGTGCGCGGCCCGCAGAGCGGACTCGTCGCCCAGGTCGAGCAGATCGCGGCCCGCACCCGGCTCCCGCTGATCGTGTACCAGCGCGACCAGGTCGCCTTCTCCCTCGACGCGTTCCGGCGCGTCGCCGCCCTGCCGAACGTCATCGGCCTCAAGGACGGACACAGCGACCTCGACCGCCTCCAGCGCCTCACCCTCGCCGCGCCCGACGGCTTCCTCTTCTTCAACGGAGCCGCCACCGCCGAGATCCAGGCCCGCGCCTACGCCGCCGTCGGCGTCCCCGCCTACTCCTCGGCCGTGCACGCCTTCGCCCCCGAGATCGCCACCGCCTTCCGCACCGCCCTGCAGGCCGGGGACGCAGCGCGGGTGGACCGGCTGCTGCGCGAGTTCTACGTCCCGTTCGTCGAGCTCCGCGACCGCGTGCCCGGGTACGGCGTCTCGCTCGTCAAGGCCGCGGCCCGGCTGCGCGGCCGCCCCGTCGGCCCGGTCCGCGCGCCCCTCGCCGACCCGACCCCCGCCGACCTCGCCGACCTGGAGCGACTCCTCTCCACCGGCCTCGACCTCGTGTCCGAGAGCCCCGAGAGCCCCCAGAACCCCGAGAACCCCACCCCCACCCTGACCGGAGCCGCCCGATGACCGATCTGACCATCACCGACGTACGCCTCACCCCGATCCTCGTCGCCGACCCGCCGCTGCTGAACACCCAGGGCGTCCACCAGCCGTACACGCCCCGGCTCATCGTCGAGGTCGTCACGGCGGACGGCGTCACGGGCATCGGCGAGACGTACGGCGACGCCAAGTACCTGGAGCTGGCGCGGCCCTTCGCCGAGAAACTGATCGGCCGCCGGGTCTCGGACCTGAACGGCCTGTTCGTGGTCGCCGACGAGGTGGCCGTGGACGACGCCCGGGTCGACGACCAGGTCGACGTCGGCGGCCTGCGCGGCGTGCAGACCGCCGACAAGCTGCGGCTCTCCGTCGTCTCCGGGTTCGAGGTCGCCTGCCTCGACGCGCTCGGCAAGGCGCTGGGCCTTCCGGTGCACGCCCTGCTGGGCGGGAAGCTGCGCGACTCCGTGGAGTACAGCGCGTACCTCTTCTACAAGTACGCCGACCACCCCGAGGGCGTCGCGAGCGAGAAGGACGACTGGGGCGCCGCCCTCGACCCGGCCGGCGTCGTCGCGCAGGCCCGCCTCTTCAACGAGCGGTACGGCTTCGAGTCCTTCAAGCTCAAGGGCGGCTGCTTCGCCCCCGACGAGGAGATCGCCGCGATCCGCGCCCTCGCCGAGGCCTTCCCCGGCAAGCCGCTGCGCCTCGACCCGAACGGCGCCTGGTCCGTGGAGACCTCGCTGAAGGTCGCCGACGAGCTCCGTGACGTACTGGAGTACCTGGAGGACCCCGCGCTCGGCACGCCCGCCATGGCCGAGGTCGCCGCCCGCGCCGGGGTGCCGCTCGCCACCAACATGTGCGTGACGACCTTCGCGGAGATCGAGGAGGCGTTCACCAGCGGGGCCGTGCAGGTCGTGCTCTCCGACCACCACTACTGGGGCGGCCTGCGCAACACCCAGCAACTGGCCGCCATCTGCCGCACGTTCGGCGTCGGCGTCTCCATGCACTCCAACACCCACCTCGGGATCAGCCTCGCCGCCATGACGCACGTCGCGGCCACCGTGCCGAACCTGCACCACGCCTGCGACTCCCACTACCCGTGGCAGTCCGAGGACGTGCTCACCGAGCGCCTCACCTTCCAGGACGGCCGCGTCACCGTCTCCGACGCGCCCGGCCTCGGCGTCGAACTCGACCGCGACCGGCTCGCCGTACTGCACCAGCGGTGGCTCGACGACTCCTACGCCGCGATGCGCGACCGCGACGACGCGGCCGCGATGCGGGTCCTCGACCCGGAGTGGGTGACGCCGCCCGTGCCCCGCTGGTAGCCCGCCGCCCCCGGTCCGGCCGGTCCAGCGGGTCCGGCCGGCTCAGCCGCACGAAGGAGTGCCGCTCGTGTCCCCAGCAGTCCCCGCCCCCGTCGAACATCCCCCCGCCGTGCAGTCGGCCGTCCGCAAGATCTTCCGGCGGGTCGTCCCGCTCTTCTTCGTCATGTTCGTCGCCAACTACATGGACCGGGTCAACCTGGGCTTCGCCCAGGACCAGCTCCGGGCCGACGTAGGGCTCTCCGCCGCCGCCTTCGGACTCGGCGCCGGCATCTTCTTCATCGCGTACGCGCTCTTCGAAGTGCCCAGCAACATGCTGATGGAGCGCTTCGGGGCGAAGGTCTGGCTCACCCGCATCATGATCAGCTGGGGCGTCGTCGCCACCGCCATGGCCTTCGTGGACAGCGCGGGCATGTTCTACGCGCTGCGCTTCCTGCTGGGAGTGGCGGAGGCCGGGTTCTTCCCCGCCGTCATCTACTACTTCTCCCGCTGGCTGCCCGACTCGCACCGCGGCCGCGCCACCTCGGTCTTCCTGATGGGATCGGGCACCGCGACCGTCATCGTCGGACCGGTCTCCGGCGCGCTCCTGGAGATGCACGGCATCTGGGGCCACTCCGGCTGGCAGTGGATGTTCTTCATCGAGGGCGTCGTGTCCGTGGTGCTCGGCTTCGTCGTGTACCGGTTCCTCGACTCCGGCGTGGAGAGCGCCACCTGGCTCACCCAGGACGAGAAGGACGGCCTCGTCGCCGTCATCGACGCCGAGCAGCAGGAGCGGCAGGCCGGTCGCGGGACCGCGCGCGTCTCCCGGTGGAAACTGCTCGCCGACCCGCAGATGCTGCTGTTCCTGTGGATCTACTTCGCGATCAACGTGGCCCTGTACGCGGTGACGTTCTGGCTCCCCTCGATCGTCGACGACATCGGCGGCCTGAGCGAGTTCCAGGTGGGACTCCTGACCGCCGTGCCGTGGCTGTTCGCCATCGCCGCCGTGTACGTGTCCGGGCGGCTGTCCGACCGGATCGGCAAGCGGCGGCCCGTCCTGGTGACGCTGCTGCTCATCGGCGGCACCGGGACCCTGCTCGCCGTGCTGGTGTCGCCGTGGGCCGGACTCGGGGCGCTGTGCGTCGCCGCGGTCGGCTTCAAGCCCGCGTCGCCCGTCTTCTGGACCATCCCGCAGAGCTACCTCGACGCACGGGCCGCCGCGCCCGGCATCGCCCTCATCAACTCCGTCGGGAACCTGGGCGGATTCGTCGCCCCGACCGCGTTCGGCCTCATCGAGGACGCGACCGGGTCGACGAAGGGCGGACTCGTCGGGCTCACCGTGATCGGGTTCCTCGCCGCGCTGAGCGTGCTCCTCGTCCGGGGCGGCGGCCGCAACGACACCGTCCGCGGGGCGCGGCGCCGGGCGGCACGGCCCGCGCGCGGCGCGACCGGGACCGTCGCACGGACCGCCGCGGGACCGGAGGGCGCCGGAGCGTGACGGGCTGATGTCACCTGCCGTGGTACGGGCCCCCTTCATGCACACTGTCCGGACCCGTACCACTGCAGGGAGCGTGATGTGACTTCCCCGGAACCGGCCCACACGGACCCCCTCGCGGCGCTGCGCACGCCCGACGATCCGGCCTGCGACGTGTATCTCACCGGCACCGTCTTCCTCGACATCGTCTTCACGGGCCTGGACAGCGCGCCGGTGCGCGGCACGGAGTCCTGGGCGCGGGGCATGGGGTCGAGCCCCGGCGGCGTGGCGAACATGGCCACCGCGCTGGCCCGGCTCGGGCTGCGGACGTCGCTGGCCGCCGCGTTCGGCGACGACCACTACGGGGAGTACTGCTGGGACACGCTGGAGCGGGGCGAGGGCATCGACCTCAGCTACTCGCGGACCGTGGCCGGCTGGCACTCGCCGGTCACCGTCTCCATGGCGTACGAGGGCGAGCGCACCATGGTCAGCCACGGCCACGAGCCGCCGCCCGCCGAACCCGCCCCGAAGTGCCCGCCGAGAGCCCGGGCGGCCGTCGCCTCCCTGACGCCCGGGATCGCCGCGCCGTGGGTCGGCGAGGCCGCCCGGAAGGGCACCCGGATCTTCGCCGACGTCGGCTGGGACGAGACGGGCCGCTGGGACCTGGCCGGGCTCGGCGACCTCGGGCAGTGCGAGGCGTTCCTGCCGAACGCGGAGGAGGCGATGCGCTACACGGGCACGTCCTGTCCACGGGCCGCCGCGCACGCGCTGACCGAGCACGTGCCGGTGGCCGTGGTGACGCTCGGCGCCGACGGGGCGTACGCGGTGGACGGCAGGACCGGGGAGACCGCGTCCGTCCCGGCCATCGAGGTGGCGGCGCTCGACCCGACCGGGGCCGGCGACGTGTTCGTGGCGGGCTTCGTCACCGGCACCCTCGCGGGCTGGCCGCTGGCGGACCGGCTGGCGTTCGCCGGACTCACGGCGGCGCTCTCCGTCCAGGAGTTCGGCGGCTCGCTGTCGGCGCCCGGCTGGTCGGAGGTCGCCGCGTGGTGGCGGCAGATCCAGGCGTACGAGGAGCGCGGGGCGCAGGACCCGGCGGCCCTGGAGCGGTACGCGTTCCTCGGCCCCCTGCTGCCGGGGACGTCCCGGCCGTGGCCGCTGCGCAGGGCCGTGCCGACGATCGGCTTCGGCGGCGCCGCCTGAGGCGCGCACGGCCCGGGGCATGGTGGAATCTCCGTTCGGGTACGGGCGGGCAGGGCCTTGGGCGAGGGGTGCGGAGCGTGATGGCCGGATCGGGTGACGTGGACGCGGTGGTGCGGGAGCTGCTCCTGCTCATGCCGCGGATGGCCGGGCGCGTGAAGCGGATCCCCGTACCGGAGGCGCTGCGGTCGCAGGCGCTGGCGCCCCGCCACCTGTCCCTGCTGGCCTGCCTGCTGTTCGACGGCCCCATGACCGTCAACGAGCTGGCCGCGCGCCTGGAGGTGGCGCCCACCACCGTCAGCCTGATGGTCGGCGACCTGAGCGGCAAGGGGATCCTGGAGCGCCGCGCGGACCCGGCCGACCGGCGGCGCAGGATCGTCGCCATCGCCCCGGACCAGCACGAGGCGATCGCGGCGTGGCTGGCCCCCGGCGCGACGGCCTGGCAGCGCGTCCTGACGCCCCTGACGCCCGGGCAGCGCCGCTTCTTCGTGGACACCCTGCGGGCGTACGAGGAGGCCGTGACGCAGGAGGGCACGGGCTGACGGCCCCGGCCGGACCGCGTCCGGAAAAGCCTTCGGACCTGTCAGTGGCGCGACGTAGGCTGGAACGCATCAGACCACGGCTGTCACAAGGAGACTGCGGCCCTCAGAGCCCGCCCATGACGCAGACACCATCCAGCGCCCGCGCACGGTTCACGGTTCCGGCGAAGCACCCCATGGTCGAGGTGCTCGGATCGGGTGACGCGCTGCTGCAAGTGATCGAGAAGGCCTTCCCGGAAGCCGACATCCACGTCCGGGGCAATGAGATCAGTGCGACCGGAGAGCCCGCCGAAGTGGCCCTCATCCAGCGCCTGTTCGACGAGATGATGCTGGTCCTGAGGACGGGGGCACCGATGACAGAGGACGCCGTGGAGCGCTCCATCGCCATGCTGAAGGCGACGCAGAACGGGGAGGGCGCGGGTCAGGAGACCCCCGCCGAGGTGCTCACACAGAACATCCTGTCGTCGCGCGGGCGCACCATCCGCCCCAAGACGCTGAACCAGAAGCGGTACGTCGACGCGATCGACAAGCACACGATCGTCTTCGGCATCGGCCCGGCCGGCACCGGCAAGACCTATCTGGCCATGGCCAAGGCGGTCCAGGCCCTGCAGTCCAAGCAGGTCAACCGGATCATCCTGACCCGGCCCGCCGTGGAGGCGGGCGAGCGCCTCGGGTTCCTGCCCGGCACGCTGTACGAGAAGATCGACCCGTACCTGCGCCCGCTGTACGACGCGCTGCACGACATGCTCGACCCCGACTCGATCCCGCGGCTGATGGCGGCGGGCACCATCGAGGTCGCCCCGCTGGCGTACATGCGCGGCCGCACGCTCAACGACGCGTTCATCATCCTGGACGAGGCGCAGAACACGAGCCCCGAGCAGATGAAGATGTTCCTGACCCGGCTCGGCTTCGAGTCGAAGATCGTGATCACGGGCGATGTGACGCAGGTCGACCTGCCGAACGGCACGAAGTCCGGTCTGCGCCAGGTGCAGGACATCCTGGAGGGCCTCGACGACGTGCACTTCTCGCGCCTGTCGTCCCAGGATGTCGTCCGGCACAAGCTGGTCGGCCGTATCGTCGACGCGTACGAGAAGTACGACACCGAGCACGGTACGGAGAACGGCTCGCACAAGGGCCGCCCCAGAGGGAAGTAGAGAACCAACAGCGCCATGTCGATCGACGTCAACAACGAGTCAGGAACCGAGGTCGACGAGCAGGCGATCCTCGACATCGCCCGCTACGCCCTCGCGCGGATGCGCATCCACCCGCTCTCCGAGCTCTCGGTGATCGTCGTGGACGCCGACGCCATGGAGCAGCTGCACGTCCAGTGGATGGACCTGCCGGGTCCGACGGACGTCATGTCCTTCCCGATGGACGAACTGCGGCCGCCCGCGAAGGACGACGAGGAGCCCGTCCAGGGGCTCCTCGGCGACATCGTCCTGTGCCCCGAGGTTGCCAAGAAGCAGGGCGAGGACGCGCCCACGCAGCACTCCATGGACGAGGAGCTCCAGCTCCTCACCGTCCACGGCGTGCTGCACCTGCTCGGGTACGACCACGAGGAGCCCGACGAGAAGGCCGAGATGTTCGGGCTCCAGGCCGCCATCGTGGACGGCTGGCGTGCGGAGCAGGGACACACGGGGCCGTCGCCGGCGCCGACCGTGTCATGAGCCTCTCGCTGATCGCGGGCGCCGTCGCGCTGGTCGTCGTGGCGTGGCTCGCCGCCTGCGCCGAGGCCGGCATCGCCCGGACCTCCAGCTTCCGCGCCGAGGAGGCCGTCAGGTCCGGGCGGCGCGGCAGCGCCAAGCTCGCGCAGGTCGCCGCCGACCCGACGCGCTATCTGAACGTCGCGCTCCTGGTCCGCGTGGCCTGCGAGATGGCGGCCGCCGCACTCGTCACGTACGCCTGCCTCGAGGAGTTCACCGCGACCTGGCAGGCGCTGCTCGTCGCCATCGGCGTGATGGTCCTCGTCTCGTACGTGGCCGTCGGCGTCTCGCCGCGCACCATCGGCCGGCAGCACCCGCTGAACACGGCCACCGCCGCCGCGTACGTGCTGCTGCCGCTGGCCCGGATCATGGGGCCGATCCCGCCGCTGCTGATCCTCATCGGCAACGCGCTGACGCCGGGCAA
Organism: Streptomyces sp. KL116D; assembly: GCF_030766975.1. Taxonomy (NCBI): domain Bacteria; kingdom Bacillati; phylum Actinomycetota; class Actinomycetes; order Kitasatosporales; family Streptomycetaceae; genus Streptomyces; species Streptomyces sp. KL116D. Next base: position 14,999 of record NZ_JASERH010000109.1, read on the forward strand.
GGGCTTCCGGCGCGGCCCGTTCGCCTCCGAGGCCGAGCTGCGCGCCATGGTCGACCTCGCCGAGAAGGAGTCCCTGATCGAGGACGAGGAGCGCCGCATGGTGCACTCCGTCTTCGAGCTCGGCGACACGCTGGTCCGCGAGGTCATGGTGCCGCGCACCGACCTGGTCGTCATCGAGCGGTACAAGACCATCCGGCAGGCGCTGACGCTCGCGCTGCGCTCCGGGTTCTCGCGGATCCCCGTGGTGGGGGAGAGCGAGGACGACGTCGTCGGCATCGTGTACCTGAAGGACCTCGTCCGCAAGACGCACATCAACCGCGACGCCGAGGCCGAGCTGGTGTCGACCGCCATGCGCCCCGCGGCCTTCGTGCCCGACACGAAGAACGCCGGGGACCTGCTGCGCGAGATGCAGCAGCTGCGCAACCACGTCGCCGTCGTCATCGACGAGTACGGCGGCACGGCGGGCATCGTCACCATCGAGGACATCCTGGAGGAGATCGTCGGCGAGATCACCGACGAGTACGACCGGGAGCTGCCGCCCGTCGAGGAGCTCGGCGACGACCGGTTCCGGGTCACCGCGCGCCTCGACATCGGCGACCTCGGCGAGCTGTACGGCATCGAGGAGTTCGACGACGAGGACGTGGAGACCGTCGGCGGACTGCTCGCCAAGGCGCTCGGCCGGGTCCCCATCGCCGGGGCCTCGTCGGCGGTGACCCTGCCCGACGGGCGGGTGCTGCGGCTGACCGCGGAGGCCGCGGCCGGGCGGCGGAACAAGATCGTGACGGTGCTCGTGGAACCCGAGGGGGAGGAGCCGGCGGCATGACACCGCAGGAGCTGCGCACGCTGTGCCTGTCGTTCAACGCGGCGGTGGAGGAGTTCCCGTTCACCCCGGAGGCGTCGGTCTTCAAGGTGCTGGGGAAGATGTTCGCCCTCAGCCATCTGGACGGGCGGCCCCTGACGGTCAACCTGAAGTGCGACCCCGAGGACGCGGTGCGGCTGCGCGCCGAGTACGAGGGCGTCATCGTGCCCGGCTGGCGCATGAACAAGCGGCACTGGAACACGGTGACCGTCGCCGAACTCCCCGCGTCGGTCGTCCGTGAGCTGGTCGAGGACTCGTACGACCTGGTGGTGGCGGGGTTGCCGCGGGCGGAGCGGTTGCGGCTCGACCGGAGCTGAACACCGGCGTGCGGCACTCGGTGCGCCGTACACACGCTCCGAAATGGCCCGACTGCCCCTCCCCAACGGGCGGACGCGGCTGCAGAATGGGGTGACGGTACCCTGCGACGCCACCGCTCCGGGCAAGCCTGCCAGGGAACTCGGAACGGCAGCGTCTGTGTCGGGCATCCGCCGCTATCGGCCCCGGCCTTCCGGTCGGGGCTGATTGCTGTCACGCAAAGGGTCGGATCCATTCCTCGGCGATCTTGTGGATCGCGATGAGGAGATTGATCAACGGGACGGCCAGAGCCACCCGCTCACCCCAGGTGCGCTTGGTCTTCTGCGGTCGGAGCCCTCCTTCCTCTCCTTGATGTTCGGCCATGATCACTCGACCCCTTTCCGGGACCACGTGGGCAAGTCACCGTCTGCTTCCGGGAGTTGGGCTTGATGGGTGATCAACTCCTTTGTGGATCAAGGTTGTTGATCGGGCATACTTCATCACCTTCTCCCACAGCGTATCCGCGAGACGTCTAGAAGCCCAGTGCCTAACGGCATAATCCTCTATGGCGGCTCCCAACCTGCTACATAGCAGAGTGCGGAGTAAGGTTAGGGTGTGCGTAGCACACCCGGTGTGCGGCGTGCGCGCGCGGGTTCGAGCGATATTTGAAGTGTCGCAACTAAGAGGTCTCGATGAGTCATATGGATAGCTGCTATGTTGCACAAAGCCGGATGCGGTCGGGGGTGAAGCAGTCATGGCGGTGACCAGCGCGGCGTTGCTGCGGCTGCAGCTGCGCACCGAACTGCGCAAGGCGCGGATCGCGGCAGGTCTGACTCAGCGGCAGGTTGCCGACCGGATGGAGTGGAGTCCGTCCAAGCTCATCCGCATCGAAGCGGGCGAGGTCGGCATCTCCGTCAACGACCTGCGGCCGCTCGCGGCGGCGTACGGCCTCTCGGACCGGCGCAAGCTGGAAGAGCTGCTCGACATGGCCCGCGGGAGCCGGCGCATGCCGTTCACCGAGTACCGGGACCTGTACAGCAAGGACTTCATGCAGCGCCTCGCGCTGGAGTCGGCCGCGTCCGTCCACCGGCAGTTCGCGCCCCTGCTCCTGCCCGGTCTGCTGCAGACCGAGGAGTACATGCGGGCCGTGATCGGCGCGTACGGCAAGGACATGCCCGAGGACGACGTCGACCGCATCGTCGAGTCGCGGCTCGCGCGTCAGGACGTGCTGGAGGACCCGGAGGGGCGCGAGTTCAGCTTCGTCCTGGACGAATCCCTGGTGCGCCGGGTGATGGGCGGCCGTGGCGTGATGCGGGCGCAGCTGGAGCACCTGGCCTCCCTGTCCGAGCGCGAGCACATCACGCTCCAGATCCTCCCGTTCAGCGTCGGCGCCCACCCCGGTATCCAGGGGCCGTTCTCGCTGTTCGAGTTCAAGGCCGAGGGGATGGAGGACGCCCTGTTCCTGGAGGACTCCCGGGGCATCACCATCGCGTCGACCTCCGCGGAGGAGACCCGGCAGTACCTGGAGCGCTTCTGGGAGCTGGAGGACCTGTCGCTGAAGGACGGGGTCGGTGTGGTGCTGCGGCGGCTCGCGGTGCGCGTCGCGGAGGGAGGGGACGAGCTGGAGGCACTCCTGCAGCAGGACCCCGGCTGAGCGGACTCCGCCGCCAACTTGTCGCCAACTTGCCGTGATCATCGGTAAGTTGGCGGGAATTGTCATGCCTGCGTTGTTGGCTTCTGCACGTACCATGGGACTTCTGCCGTGCGACCCACGGCGTTTTCGGGGGACGCCCCGGCCGGGCGGTCCACAACCGGGGTGGAGGTCGAGGGTGACTCAGGCACGGGCATGGGCATGGCGCAAGAGCAGTGGATCCGCACAGGTGGACGACTGCGTCGAGGTCGCCTGCACGGGCGCCGCGATCCGCGTCCGCGACTCGAAGCGCCGACGCGGCGACGTCATCGCCGTCGCCCCTGCCGCATGGGACTCCTTCCTCGGCTTCGTCGCCGACCCCGGCCCGGCGTCGCCGGGTGAGCGCCCTGTTGCCGGGCGTCCGTAGCGCCTTCCTTATGCTCAGCCCATGACTGAGAGCACCGACCTCGGCCCCGAGGACCGCAAGATCGTCACCCTGGCCCGCTCCGCGCGGGCCCGCAACGGTGTGCCCGAGGGGGCGGCCGTGCGGGACGAGACGGGGCGTACCTATGTCGCGGGGACCGTCGCCCTCGACTCCCTCAAGCTGAGCGCGCTGCAGACGGCCGTCGCGATGGCCGTGGCCTCCGGTGCGCAGTCCCTGGAGGCGGCCGCCGTCGTCTCGGCGGCGGACGCCCTGGCGGGCGAGGACGTCGCCGCCGTGCGCGATCTGGGCGGGGCCGGGACGCCGGTGTTCCTCGCGGCGCCGGACGGCACCGTCCGGGCCGCCGTCGAGGCCGGCTGAGCCGGGAGGCGTGCGTCACAGGGAACCCCGCTTGCCCAGTAATGAGGCGGTTCATGCCTGATCGGCGTGAAGACGGTCACGTCGGCGTCGGGCCGGGACTTTGGTCCCGGCCCGACGTGTCTCTCGGGAAGGGCCTCCCGGCCTTGTGCGACAAGGGGTGCGGGACCTTCGGCCCGGGTCTTTGGTCCCGCCGCCGCGACGAGTGAAAGAAGGACCAAAGTCCCGTCGGTGGGACTTAGGGCCCATGGGGCAAACCCGGACAGGCCGGTCATGGTGGATCCGTTGCCAGGCGCCGAAGCGCTCACAGCGTCCCGTCACCCGGGAGGCGCCGCACACTTCCCGTCCCCGAACGAAGGCTTTCTACGTGTTCACCTCTGCCCGCAAGACCTCGTCCCGTGTCCGTCGCCTCGCCGTCGCCGGTGTGCTCACCGGCGCCGCCGGCGCGATGGTGATCGCCGGCACCGGCTCCGCCTCCGCCGCGACCGCCGCCGCCCCGACCGGCTCCTGGGACTCCGTCGCGCAGTGCGAGGCCGGCGGCAACTGGTCCGCCAACACCGGCAACGGCTTCTACGGCGGCCTGCAGTTCACGCAGTCCACCTGGGCCGCCTACGGCGGCACCCAGTACGCCCCCAGCGCGCACCTCGCCAGCAAGGCCGAGCAGATCACCGTCGGCAACAAGGTCCTCGCCAGCCAGGGCGCCGGCGCCTGGCCGAACTGCGGCGTCAGCCTCTGATCAGGCTCGCTCAGACGGCGTCGGGGCCCCGCTCGCCCGTCCGCACCCGCACCACGGTGTCGACGGGCACGGCCCAGACCTTGCCGTCACCGATCTTGCCGGTCCGGGCGGCCCGCACGATCGCCTCCATCGCGGCCTCGGCGTCGTCGTCCGCGACGACGACCTCGATCCGCACCTTCGGCACCAGGTCGACCTGGTACTCGGCGCCCCGGTACACCTCGGTGTGCCCGCGCTGACGCCCGTAACCGCTGGCCTCGGTCACCGTCAGGCCCTGCACGCCCAGCTCCTGCAGCGCCGTCTTGACCTCGTCGAGGCGGAACGGCTTGACGACCGCGGTGATCAGCTTCATGACTGCTTGGCCTTTCCGGCGACGGAGACGGGAGCGTGGGCGGGGTGCGCCGAGGCGCTCAGGACGCCGTGATCGTACGCACTCTCCGCATGCACCGTCTGGTCCAGGCCCGTCAGCTCCTCCTCGGCCGCGGCCCGGAACCCCAGGAACCGGTCGACGGCCCGGCCGAGCCCGTACGTCACCGCGAACGTGTACGCCGCCACGACCAGCACGGCGACCAGCTGCTTGCCGAGCTGACCGAACCCGCCGCCGTAGAAGAGGCCCTCCTTCGCGCCCGACCCGGTCATCGCCGACGTCGCGAACAGACCGATCAGGACCGTGCCCACGACACCGCCGACGAAGTGCACGCCGACCACGTCCAGTGAGTCGTCGTAGTCGAAGCGGAACTTCCAGGCGACGGCGTACGAGCACACGACACCGGCCGCGAGCCCCACGACGGCCGCGCCGGGCACCCCCACGACGCCGCAGGCCGGGGTGATCGCGACCAGCCCCGCCACCGCACCGGACGCCGCGCCGAACGTCGTCGGGTGCCCGTCCCGCCGCTGCTCCACGAACAGCCAGCCCAGCAGACCCGTGCAGCCCGCGATCAGGGTGTTGAACAGGGAGGCCGCGGCGAGGCCGTTCGCGCCGAGCGCCGAACCGCCGTTGAAGCCGAGCCAGCCGAACCAGAGCAGGCCCGCACCCATGATCACCATCGGCAGGTTGTGCGGGCGCATCGCGTCCTTCTTGAAGCCGAGACGCGGCCCGAGCACCAGACACAGGGCGAGCCCCGACGCGCCCGAGGCGATCTCGACGACGAGGCCGCCCGCGAAGTCGAGGGCCCCCAGATGCTGCGCGATCCAGCCGCCAGGACCCCACACCCAGTGCGCGACGGGAACGTATACGAGCAGCGCCCACAGCGGTACGAAGGCCAGCCACGCCCCGAACCTCGTGCGGTCCGCGACGGCTCCGCTGATCAGCGCGGTGGTCAGGATCGCGAAGGTCAGCTGGAACGTCGTGAAGAGGAAGGTGGGGACCGTGCCGGTCACCGAGTCCGGACCGATCCCCGCCATGCCCGCGTGCTCCAGACCGCCGATCAGGCCCGCGAACGCGTCGTCGCCGAACGCGAGCGAATATCCCGCGACCAGCCACACCACCGTCACGAGCGCGATGGACACGAAGCTCATCATCAGCATGTTGAGGACGCTCTTCGTGCGGACCATGCCGCCGTAGAACAGGGCGAGGCCCGGCGTCATGAGGAGGACGAGGGCCGTGGCGGCGAGCAGCCAGGCGGTGTCACCGGTGTCGAGGGCGGCTTGCGCGGCGAGGGGCACGGTCGTGGCAGGCATGCGGGCCAGCGTCACCGGCCCGCGTTTCGGAATCCGTACCCCGGCGTTTCCGCCGTGTTTCGTGTTGCCGAGGGGTTACCGGGACCTCACGGTACTGCGGCGCCTTGCGGATCAGGGACAATGGGCGCCATGAGCGTTCACACCCCCGCACCCGGATCCGCGCACCGCGCCGGCTTCGCCTGCTTCGTCGGCCGCCCCAACGCGGGCAAGTCCACCCTCACGAACGCTCTGGTCGGCAAGAAGGTGGCCATCACCGCCGACCAGCCGCAGACCACGCGGCACACCGTGCGCGGCATCGTCCACCGCGACGACGCGCAGCTGATCCTGGTGGACACCCCCGGTCTGCACAAGCCGCGCACCCTGCTCGGCGAGCGGCTGAACGACGTCGTGCGCACCACGTGGGCCGAGGTCGACGTCATCGGCTTCTGCCTCCCGGCGAACGAGAAGCTCGGCCCCGGCGACCGGTTCATCGCCAAGGAACTCGCGTCCATCAAGAAGACGCCGAAGATCGCCATCGTCACCAAGACCGACCTCGTCGACAGCAAGCAGCTCGCCGAGCAGCTCATCGCCATCGACCAGCTCGGCAAGGAGCTCGGCTTCGAGTGGGCCGAGATCATCCCGGTCTCCGCCGTCGGCGACAAGCAGGTCGACCTGCTGGCCGATCTCATCGTCCCGCTGCTCCCCGAGGGCCCCGCGCTCTACCCGGAGGGCGACCTCACCGACGAGCCCGAGCAGGTCATGGTCGCCGAGCTGATCCGCGAGGCCGCGCTCGAAGGCGTCCGGGACGAGCTGCCGCACTCCATCGCGGTCGTCGTCGAGGAGATGCTGCCGCGCGAGGACCGGCCCGCCGACAAGCCGCTCCTCGACATCCACGCCTTCGTCTACATCGAGCGGCCCAGCCAGAAGGGCATCATCATCGGCCCCAAGGGCAAGCGCCTCAAGGACGTCGGCATCAAGTCCCGCAAGCAGATCGAGGCGCTGCTCGGTACGCCCGTCTACCTCGACCTGCACGTCAAGGTCGCCAAGGACTGGCAGCGCGACCCGCGCCAGCTGCGCAAGCTCGGCTTCTAGGTCCTAGGACCCGTGGTCGCTGGGGGACAGGTCCTGGACGCCGATCACCCGCAGCAGTTCGAGCCGCTCGTACGTCTCCGTACCCGGGCGCGCCGAGTGCACGACCAGCATCTGGCCGTGCCCGTCGCCGGTCAGCACCTCGCAGTCGAGGTCGAGGACGCCGACCACCGGGTGCACGAAACGCTTCGTCGCCGCGCGCCGCACCACCACCTCGTGCTCCTGCCAGAGCGCCGCGAACTCCTCCGACCCCGCCCGTAGTTCGGCCACCAGGGCGGCCGGGCCCGGATCGTCCGGGCGGGCCCCGGTGACCGCCCGGAGCGTCGCCACGTGGGTGCGGGCGTGTTGCGCGTGGCTCTCCGCCGGCAGCAGGGTGCGGCTCGCCGGTTCCAGGAAGAACCGGCGGATCATGTTCACCCCGGCGTTGTCGCCGGACAGGGCCACCGCCATGGCGTTCTGCGCGAGCACCTCGCCCCAGTCGCTCAGCACCTGCGCCGGCAGGTCGTGCAGCCGGTCCAGGATCATCAGCAGCCCGGGACGCACGTGCCCCGACGACGTGCCCGGCCGCGGCGGCTCCTCGCCCGCCAGGTGGAACAGGTGGTCCCGCTCGTCCGCCGTCAGCCGCAGCGCGCGGGCCAGCGCGGTCAGCATCTGGCGCGACGGGTGCGAGCCGCGGCGCTGTTCGAGACGCGTGTAGTAGTCCGTGGACATGCCGGCCAGCTGCGCCACCTCCTCGCGGCGCAGGCCAGGCGTGCGGCGGCGCTGTCCCTCGGCGAGGCCCACGTCCGCGGGGGACAGGCGGGTGCGGGAGCGGCGCAGGAAGTCGGCGAGTTCGGCTCGGTTCACGCTTCCAGCATCACGCGGATCCCGGGCCGTATCCAGGGAGTGCCGCTCCCTGGATAACCGCGTCTCTCCCGCCGCGGGCCGGGGGCGCCGACGCTGGGTGCATGGCACGACGACGACTTCGAGGAGGCGGCCATGCTGATTCTGGTGACCGGAGCGACAGGGCAGGTCGGGCGGCGGTTCGTGCCGCGACTGCTGCAGAGCGCGCCGCAGGGCGACCGGGTGCGGGTGCTCGTACGGGACGCGGCCCGCGGTGAGCGGTTCGCGGAGCTGGGCGCCGACGTGGTCGTCGGCGACCTGCGCGACGTGGCCGCCCTGGGCAAGGCGACGGCCGGCGTGGACGCCGTGGTGAACGTCGCCGCGGCCTTCCGCGGGGTGCCGGACGAGGAGGCACGGGCGGTCAACCGGGACGCCGCGATCGAGCTGGGCCGGGCCGCGGTCGCCTCGGGCGTGCGGCGGTTCGTGCAGGTCAGCACCGGTCTGGCGTACGGCGCCGGGCGCGGCAGGCCGCTGGTCGAGGACGACGAGACGCGCCCGGGCGGACACCTCTGGGGCGCCTACCCCGAGTCCAAGGCGGAGGCCGAGCAGGCGCTGCGCGCCATGGCGGGCCTCGACGACCTGCGGATCGGCCGGCTGCCGTTCGTGTACGGCGACGGGGACCCGCACCTGGAGAACGTGCTGGAGTGGGTGCCGACCTGGCCCGCCATGCAGCGCCTGCACATGGGCCACCACGTCGACGTGGCGCAGGGCCTGCGGCGCCTGCTGTACGCCTCCGGCGCGTCCGGCGTCTACAACATCGCCGACGACGCCCCGGTGACGTCGGTCGACATCCTTCAGCTCAGCGGGGTTCCGGTGCCGCCGGAGGCGTACGAGAAGGAGGCCACGGATCCGTGGCACTCCGTGATGTCGACGGCCCGCATCCGCCACGAACTGGGCTTCCGCCCGATCTTCCCGTCGGTATGGACGGCCCGGGACGCGGGCGCGCTCTGACCCTCTGCCCGGAGCCCCGCAGCCACCCCCGGGGCTCCGCCCCGGCCCCCGCTCCTCAATCGCCGGAGAGGCTCGATACGGGCACCCCGCGGGGCCTCGACTGGTCCGGGAACTGCGCGACCGGCCCTCACCGGCGGTCAGCCGGGAATCGCCCCGTGGGGGCTCGACCGGTCCGGGGGCTTGAGATCCGGTTACCCCAGGGGCGCGGGGAACTGCGCGACCGGCCCCCACCGGCGGTCAGCCGGAAATCGACCTCGGGGGGGGCTCGACCGGTCCGGGGGCTTGAGATCCGGTTACCCCAGGGGCGCGGGAACTGCGCGACCGGCCCCCACCGGCGGTCAGCCGGGAATCGACCTCGGGGCCCGGCCCCGCAGGGGCTTGACTGGTCGGGGGCCAGAGGTGGGTTCCCCAGGGGCGCGGGGAACTGCGCGACTCGCCCCCACCGGGCGGTCAGACGGACGCGGGCGGGGTCGGTTCGGCGATCAGGGCCGTGCCGACCGGGCGGAAACCCAACCGGGCATACAGACGGGCCACGTCATCGTCGCCGGCCGACAAGAACACCACCCCCACCCCGGAGCCCACCGCGTGAGCGACCAGCGCCGACGTCACCGCAAGCCCCAGCCCCCGCCGCCGCGCCGCGGGCAACGTACCGACGCCCGCCACCTCGGTGACGTCACCGACGGGCAGGTGCAGGCCGGAGCTGAGCACCACCCCGTTCTCCACGGCGGCCGCGACGACGACCTGCCCCGCCCGCATCCGCTCCTGGTACCCGGCCATCGCCCCGTCCGCCGCCCGCGCCGCGATCTCCGCGGTCAGCTCGGCCGCGCCCGCCGCCCCGACCGCCGTCCCGGGATGCGCGAAGGCCACGTGGGGCAGCGCAAGCGCCCCGGCCAGGAACGGGTCACGGTCGGACAGGACCCGGACGAGCGGGTGCGGTTCGGCCGGGGCCCCGCTCTCCCGCGCCATCAGCGGATGCGCGTGCACCACGAGCCCCGAGGCCTCCACGGCCTCCCGCAGCCCCGGCGTCGTCTCCGCCACCCACTCGAACGCCTCGGGCACCCCCAGCTCCCGCTGCCGGGCCCGGACGGCGAGCACGTCGGAGACGGAGGGCGGCGGCGCGTCCGCACGGAGCGCGGGCCGGGCGTAGTACGGCCAGCCGGCGCCCTCCCGGACGAACAGGGTGAGCGAGCCGAAGTCCTCCACCCGGGAAGCGGCGCGCGGCACCGTGTCGTAGTACCGCTCCAGCTGGTCGAGAAGTCGTTCCGCAGGCATGGCGCGGACCTTATGCGACGCCCTTGATCCGGCGCACCAGAATTGCCCCGGCCAGCCCGACGCCCGCCGCCACCAGGTACAACACCCGGTATCCGCCGAGGTGGTTGACGAGCGGGGCGGCCAGCGCCGGGGCCGCCACCTGCGGCAGCGAGTTGGCGATGTTGATGACGCCGAGGTCCTTGCCCCGGTCGAGCGCCTTCGGCAGGACGTCCGTCATCAGCGCGAAGTCGACCGAGGTGAAGACGCCGAAGCCGACGCCGAGGACGGCGGCCGCCACCACCGCCCCGGTCCAGGTCTGCCAGCCCGCCAGGACGCCCGTGGCCACCGCCATCAGCACGCCCGACCAGAGCACGAACGGCTTGCGGCGGCCGAGCCGGTCCGACCACACCCCGCCCACCACGACGGTGCCGAGCAGCGTCACCCCGTTCACCGCGGTCAGGATCAGCACCCCGGTGTCCGGGTCGCCGTACCCCAGCCGGTCGCGCAGGTAGTAGAAGAGGTACAGCAGCACCAGCGCGTTGCCGAGGTTGATGAGGAAGCGGGTCAGCCACGCCCACGCCAGGTCGGGATGCCTGCGCGGGCTCAGCCAGAAGCCCGCCGCGAACCGGCGCCAGGACCACGCCGGACGGGCGGCCGGGTCGAGCCGCAGGTCCGGGTGGCGCAGCACGTACGGGGCCACGCCCAGCAAGGTGAAGGCCGCGCACGCCACGTACCCGGCGCCGATCCCGCCCGCCGCCGTCGCCAGCCCGGTCCCGGCGACCACGCCGAGGATCTGCGCGACCCCCAACCAGCCGCCCACGGCGCCCCGTTGGAGCCGCGGCACCCGGTCGGGCACGGCCGCGGTGACCGCCGCGAACGACGCGTTCAGCGTCAGCTGCACCAGGCACCAGCCCGCGAAGAGCACCCACAGCGCGTCCGCGCCCGCCAGCACCAGCAGGGACAGCGCGCCGCCCGCCGCGCCCGCCACGATCCACGGCGTGCGCCGCCCGCACCGGGACACCGTGCGGTCGGAGAGCGCGCCGAACAGCGGGTTGGCGGCGAGCGACACCACCGCCCCGACGCCCGTCACCCAGGCCAGCAGCGACTCCTTCGACAGGCCGGTGCCGGGCGCGAACTGCTCGGCCTGCTTCGCGAGGAGGATCTGCAGCGGGCCGTACCAGCCCACCCAGATCGCCCCGTTGGCCAGCGCGAGGGCCGCCGTCCAGCCCCGCCCGACCCGGTCGACGGGCTCGTCGAGGGCGAGGGCCGTCATGCCCGCTGCGCCCGCAGCGCGTCGCGCAGCCAGCCGTACGACGCCTTCGGCGTGCGCACCTGCGTCGCGTAGTCGACGTGGACGAGGCCGAAGCGCTTCGTGTAGCCCTCCGCCCACTCGAAGTTGTCCATCAGTGACCAGACGAAATAGCCCCGCACGTCGACGCCCGCCGCCAACGCCCGGTGCAGCGCCCGCAGATGGCCGTCCAGGTAGGCGATCCGCTCCTGGTCGTCGACCCCCTCGTACGCGCAGCCGTTCTCGGTCACCACGAGCGGCGGCAGCCGGTCGCCGTAGCGGTCGCGGAAGTCGGTGAGGAGTTCGGTGAGCGCGTCCGGCACCACCGGCCAGTCGAAGTCCGTCACCGGGTAGCCCGCCGTCTTCCTTACGGAGAAGGGGAGTTCGGCGGGGAGGGTGAGGCCGGAGAACTCCACGTCGGCGGCGCCGGGCGCGCCCACCGTCGTCGGCTGGTAGAAGTTGATCCCGTACCAGTCGAGGGTCCCGTCGGAGATCAGCTTCAGGTCGGCCGCGACGTCGTCGCCCGGCATCAGCTGGGCGAATCCGTCGGGGTACCGGCCGAGCAGCAGCGGGTCGGCGAAGAGCCGGTTCAGGATCACGTCGTACAGGTCCGCCGCGGCCACGTCGGCCGGGTCCTGCGACGCGGACCAGGTCGGGCCGTGGGAGTTGGCGATCCCGATGTCGGTCGCGCCGGCCGCGCGCAGCGCCCGCGCCGCCAGACCGTGCGCGAGGAGCTGGTGGTGGGCGACCGGCAGCGCGTCGAACAGCAGCTTCCGGCCGGGCGCGTGCTCACCGAGGGCGTGGCCCAGCAGGGTGTGCTCGGCCGGTTCGTTGAGGGTGATCCACCTGTCGACCCGGTCGCCGATGCGTCCTGCGACCGTCGCCGTGTACTCGGCGAGGCGCGACGCGGTGTCCCGGTCGAGCCAGTCGAGCCCGGCGGGCAGGTCCCAGTGGAAGAGCGTCGGCACGGGGCGGACGCCCTGCGCGCACAGTTCGTCGACGAGCCGGTCGTAGAAGTCGAGGCCGCCGGGCGCGAGCACCCGCGGCCAGGAGACCGAGAAGCGGTACGCGTCCACGCCCAGGTCGCGGACGAGCGCCACGTCCTCGCGGTAGCGGGCCACGTGGTCGCAGGCCACCGCCGCCGTCGAGCCGTCCCTGACCCGGCCGGGCTCCGCGGTGAACGCGTCCCAGATCGAAGGCGTCCGTCCGTCGACGGCGCCCTCGATCTGGTGGGCCGAGGTGGCGACGCCCCACAGAAAACCGGGTGGGAACGTCGGAAGCGCGTCCTGGGTGGCTGTCATGGGCGCGATCATCCGTACCGGTCAGTACGAAGTCAACGCCCGTGCAGCGAACAGGAGTTGCGCCTCCGGCTCCCTCGGGCCCCGGGTCCTTTCCTTCAGGCGCCTTCCTTCAGGACCCGGCTGATCAGCTTGCGCTGTTCGTCGGTGAGCCGGGGGTCCGCGCAGTACACGGTCCGCCCGTCCACGGTGATGGTGTAGCTGAATCCGTCCGGCACCCCTATGGGGGGCGTGCCCCGGCCCGCGGCCAGCGCCTTCTCGGCCAGGGCCTGCCACTCGTGGGCGTCGGCCCGGCCCGCCGTGTCGACCTCGGCGTGCCGGTCGATGCCGGCGAATCCGCCCGTGCGCGTGACGTGGATACGCATGGTTCCCTGTCTACCCCGAAAACGGCGTGCCGGTCAGTGCGTGGGCACGCCGACCTGTTCCCACGCCTTCAGGACGGCCTGCTGCTCCTCGGCGCCGCCGTAGCGGGCCTGCGCGGCCGTGACCGTCGCCTTGGCGAAGTCCGCGAACGAGCAGTCCTGCTTCAGCTCGCCGCCGGTCAGCGTGTCGAACCAGATCTGCCCGGCCCGCTCCCACGCGTGCCCGCCGAGCGACTCGGCCAGGATGTAGAACGCGTGGTTGGGGATGCCGGAGTTGATGTGCACGCCGCCGTTGTCCCGGCCGGTGCGCACGTAGTGGTCCATGTCGGCGGGCTGCGGGTCCTTGCCGAGCACGTCGTCGTCGAACGCCGTCCCCGGGGCCTTCATGGAGCGCAGCGCCACACCCGTGACGCGCGGCGCGAGCAGCCCGGCGCCGATCAGCCAGTCGGCCTCGGCGGCGGTCTGGCCCAGCGTGTACTGCTTGATGAGCGAGCCGAAGACGTCGGACATCGACTCGTTCAGGGCACCCGGCTGGCCGAAGTACGTCAGGTTCGCCGTGTACTGGGTGACGCCGTGGGTCAGCTCGTGGCCGATGACGTCGACGGGGATGGTGAAGTCGAGGAAGATCTCGCCGTCACCGTCGCCGAACACCATCTGCTCGCCGTTCCAGAAGGCGTTGTTGTAGTCCTCGGAGTAGTGCACCGTCGCGTTCAGCGGCAGGCCGTTGCCGTCGATCGAGTAGCGGGCGAACTTCTCCAGGTACAGCTCGAAGGTGGCGCCCAGACCGGCGTACGCGCGGTTGACGGTCGCGTCCTTGCCGGGCTTGTCGCCCTCGCCGCGCACCTTGCGGCCCGGCAGGTTGGTGCCGTGCTTGGCGTCGTAGATGGTGCGGTGCGGTTTCTGCGCCGCGCCTTCGGCCGGCGGCGCCACGGAGGGTGCGCCGATGACGGTCGTCATGCGGCGGTGGGTGCGCTCGAACGCGTCGCGCTCCAGGGTCTTGCGGGCGCGGGCGGCGATCGCGGAGTCCTCGGCCTGGGCGGCCTTGTCGAGGACGTGAGGCGGCACGATGGTGCAGAACACGGGCTCGAACCCCGTCGGGTTCCCCGTTGGGTTGGCGGTCATGCGTGGCAATGTGGCACTGGGTCATGCCGCTGTCACTACCTGCAACCATGATTACTGAAATAGAGGTATTGATCACCTCTTACCCGTTACCTGTCGACGGTCCCGCATACTGATACGGGCCTCCGCATCCGGAGCGGCTGGGCTAAGGTGCTGAGCATCATGCGATTCGGGCTGCTTCTCCTTAGCTGCCGCGGCGAGGGCCTGTAGTCGAGGCCGACCCCCTCCCCGCGGAGTTTGGCGTTGCGCCGTCGGCCGCCTTACCGGCCACCTCTGAGGAGCCCCCGCATCATGCCGAACCGCCAGCAGCCCAGCAGCATGCCGATCCGCAAGTACGGCCAGTACGACCAGGTCGACATCGCCGACCGCACCTGGCCGAACCGCCGGATCACCACCGCTCCCCGCTGGCTCTCCACGGACCTGCGCGACGGCAACCAGGCCCTGATCGACCCGATGTCGCCCGAGCGCAAGCGCCGGATGTTCGACCAGCTGGTCAAGATGGGCTACAAGGAGATCGAGGTCGGTTTCCCCGCCTCCGGCCAGACCGACTTCGACTTCGTACGTTCGATCATCGAAGACCCGGCCGCCATCCCGGACGACGTCACGATCTCCGTACTGACCCAGGCCCGCGAGGACCTGATCGAGCGGACCGTCGAGTCCCTGAAGGGCGCCAAGCGCGCGACGGTCCACCTGTACAACGCGACGGCGCCGGTCTTCCGCCGGGTCGTCTTCCGCGGCTCCAAGGACGACATCAAGCAGATCGCCGTCGACGGCACGCGGCTGGTCATGGAGTACGCGGAGAAGCTGCTGGGCCCGGAGACGGAGTTCGGCTACCAGTACTCGCCGGAGATCTTCACCGACACCGAGCTGGACTTCGCCCTGGAGGTCTGCGAGGCCGTCATGGACGTCTACCAGCCGGGTCCGGGCCGCGAGATCATCCTCAACCTGCCCGCCACGGTGGAGCGTTCGACGCCCTCCACGCACGCGGACCGCTTCGAGTGGATGCACCGCAACCTGACCCGCCGCGAGCACGTGGTCCTCTCCGTCCACCCGCACAACGACCGGGGCACCGCCGTCGCCGCCGCCGAGCTGGCCGTGATGGCGGGCGCCGACCGCGTCGAGGGCTGCCTGTTCGGCCAGGGCGAGCGCACCGGCAACGTCGACCTGGTGACGCTGGGCATGAACCTGTTCTCGCAGGGCGTCGACCCGCAGATCGACTTCTCCGACATCGACGAGATCCGTCGCACGTGGGAGTACTGCAACCAGATGGAGGTCCACCCGCGCCACCCGTACGTGGGCGACCTGGTCTACACGTCCTTCTCCGGCTCCCACCAGGACGCCATCAAGAAGGGCTTCGACGCGATGGAGGCCGACGCGGCCGCCAAGGGCGTCACCGTGGACGACATCGAGTGGGCCGTCCCGTACCTGCCGATCGACCCGAAGGACGTCGGCCGCTCCTACGAGGCCGTCATCCGCGTCAACTCGCAGTCCGGCAAGGGCGGCATCGCGTACGTCCTGAAGAACGACCACAGCCTGGACCTGCCGCGCCGGATGCAGGTCGAGTTCTCCAAGGTCATCCAGGCGAAGACGGACGCCGAGGGCGGCGAGGTCACGCCGAAGGAGATCTGGAGCACCTTCCAGGACGAGTACCTGCCCAACCCGGACAACCCGTGGGGCCGCATCCAGGTCAAGACCGGCCAGACCACGACCGACACGGACGGCGTCGACACGCTGACCGTCGAGGCCGAGGTGGACGGCGTCGAGCAGGTCCTGGTGGGCACCGGCAACGGTCCGATCTCCGCGTTCTTCCACGCCCTGCAGGGCATCGGCGTCGACGCCCGGCTGCTGGACTACCAGGAGCACACGATGAGCGAGGGCGCCTCCGCCGTCGCCGCCTCGTACATCGAGGTCGCGATCGAGGACAAGGTTCTGTGGGGCATCGGCATCGACGCGAATACGACACGTGCGTCGCTGAAGGCCGTCGTCTCCGCGGTCAACCGCGCGGCCCGCTGACCCTGGTGAGCTGGTAGTTCCCGGCCCCGTACACCTTTTGTGGGTGTGCGGGGCCGTGTCGTTTCTCGGCCAGCGGGCAGGGGTCCCGTGACCTTGGCGTGACCAAGGTACTGACGTCGCATCAACAATGTGGCTAACATCACGCCAACGCCGCGATGTTGCGGTGCCGTTACGGAGGTGTGCGACGTGCTGCCGATCTGGGGACGTATGCGACGAAACGGGCTCTCGCGGGTTCTGGGCGTGCACACCGCATGGACCACCGTCGGCGACGGGGAGTTCTTCTGCCCCGGCTGCGGTGGCGACCGCAACTACCAGCGCCGTACCGGCCGTCGGCGGTTCACCGTGCTCGGGGTGCCGGTCGTGCCGCGCGGTGAGGCGGGGCCCGTCGTCCAATGCGCGGCGTGCGAGGGGCGGTTCGGGATGGACGCGCTCGACCACCCGACCACGCACCGGTTCTCCGCGATGCTCAGGGACGCCGTCCACACGGTGGTCCTCGCCGTCCTCTCGGTGGGCGGCTCCGCCACCCGGCCGTCCCTCGAATGTGCGGTGGGTACGCTGCGGGGGGCCGGGTTCGAGGACTGTTCCGAGGTGCAACTCGCGGCGCTCGTCGAGGCGTTGGTGAACGATGCGGGGCGGATGCCGGAGCATGTCGGGCCGGGGGCCGGGCTGGCGATCGAGCTCCACGAGGCGCTCGATCCGCTCGCGCCTCATCTCGCGCCGGCCGGGCGGGAGTCGTTGCTGCTGCAAGGGGCGCGGATCGCGTTGGCGGATGGGCCGTACTCGGCGGGGGAGCGGGATGTTCTCGGCACGGTGGGCGCTGCGCTGACCATGTGTGTCGACGAGGTCAACCAGTTGCTGGTGGCGGCGGCGCGTACGCCCAGCTAGGCGCTGCCGCGTCGCCTGGTGTTCGTCGCCCGGGTGCGGGTCTCGTCGTGGCCGGTCGCGCAGTTCCCCGCGCCCCTGAGCGTCTGCCGGGTGGCCGGCTGTCCTCGACTGCGGGCCGGTGGGGCTTCTCGCGCAGTTCCCCGCGCCCCTGAAAGGCCGACTGCGTCTGCTGTGCGGGTCTTTCGTCGCGGGCTGCGGGCCGGTGGGGCTTCTCGCGCAGTTCCCCGCGCCCCTGGAAGGCATGCGCTGCGCGCAGCCTTCCCCCGCCGGGGAGATGCCGCACCGCAGGTGCGCATCTCAGGGGCGCGGGGAACTGCGCGACCAGCCGCGACGAGACCCGCAGAGCGCGATGGGAGGGGACCCCCGCGGCGGTATCGGCCGCTACTCCCGGGGGAGTAGTCGGGCGGGCGGGTCGCCCTGCGTAGTAGCTCTCAACTCGATCCGTCGGGCGACGAAGCACGGGGCTTCCGGTCGGAGTCTGGTCGTAGCCGATTCCGATCGAGAGAGGGAGGCCCACTCATGGGGGGACCGCCTGGAACAACCGCGCGGCGCCGCAAGCACGCCGTGCCCTGGACGTTGCTGGCGCTGTGGGTCGCCGTGCTCGCCCTCGCGGGACCGTTCGCCGGCAAACTCGGCGACGTACAGAAGGACCGGGCCGTCGACTACCTGCCCGCGAGCGCCGACTCGACGCAGGTCGCGAAGATCCAGGACCGGCTGCCGGGCGGGGAGACGACCGAGCTGGTGCTCGTGTACCACCGGGACGGCGGGCTGACCGCAGCGGACCGAGAGGCGGCCGGTGGTCAAGTTGCCGCCATTGAAAGGGAGTTCGAGCTCGCCGCGGCGCCGGAGGGAGTGCCGTCGAAGAGTGGTGACACCCTCATGTACCCCGTCGCCAGCAACGCGCCCGGCCAGGACGAGAAGCTCCGCGACGCCTTCGTGAACGACGTGCGGGACATCGCCCACGACACCGACGCCGGGATGAGCGTGGAGGTCGGCGGGCCGGGGGCGCTGGCCACCGATGCCAGTGAGGTCTACCAGTCCCTCGACGGGCCACTGCTCTACACGACCGTCGCCGTCGTCGCCCTGCTGCTGATCCTGATCTACCGCAGCCCGTTCCTGTGGCTCGTCCCGCTCGCCGTCGCCGGGGTCGCCGACTTCCTGTCGATGGGCGTCGCGTACGGGCTGCACCAGGCCTTCGGCACCACCATCAGCGGCCAGAGCTCCGGCGTCATGACCATCCTCGTGTTCGGGGCCGGCACCGACTACGCGCTGCTCATCGTGTCCCGGTACCGGGAGGAGCTGCGCCGCGTCGAGCGCCCGTACGACGCCATGCGCGCCGCCCTGCGCGGCTGCGGGCCCGCCGTGCTCGCCTCGTCGGGGACGGTCGCCGCGGGCCTGCTGTGCCTGCTCGCCGCCGGCCTCAACTCCTCGCGCGGCATGGGCCCGCTGGGCGCCGTGGGCGTGCTGTGCGCCCTCGTCGCCATGCTGACGCTGCTGCCGGCCGTCCTCGTCCTGCTCGGCCGGCGCGTGTTCTGGCCGCTCGTCCCGGCCTTCGGCTCGCAGCCCAAGGAGCGCAAGTCGCTGTTCTCCGCGATGGGCTCGTCGGCGGGCCGCAGGCCGCTCACCGTCCTCGGCGTCGGGGCCGTACTGCTCGGCGCCCTGGCCCTGGGCGCCCTCAATCTGCCCGGCGCCGTCAAACAGGAGGACTCCTTCACCACCACCCCGGACTCCGTCGCCGCGATGAAGACCCTCGCCGCCGCCTACCCGGAGACCGGCACCCAGCCCATCACCGTCATCGCCCCGACCGGCGGCGCCGACGAGGCGGTGCGGACCGCACGCGACACCGCGGGCGTCACCGACGCCCGGCGCGGCCGCAGCGGCGACGGCTGGACCGAGATCAGCGTCGTCGCCAAGGCCCGGCCGCAGAGCGCCGCCGAGACCGCCATCATCGAGGCGCTGCGCGACGGACTCGACGGACAGGGCGCCTACGTCGGCGGACCCAGCGCCGAACAGCTCGACCTCAAGGACACCAACTCCCGCGACCGGCTCGTCGTCGTACCGATCGTGCTCGCCGCCGTGCTGCTGGTCCTGGTCGCCCTGCTGCGCAGTCTGATCGCGCCGCTGCTGCTGCTCGTCGCCGTGGTCGCCGTGTGGGGCGCCGCGCTCGGCATCGGCGGGCTCGTCTTCGGGCCGGTGTTCGGCTTCGAGGGCACGGACCCCGGACTCGGGCTCCTCTCCTTCGTCTTCCTCGTCGCCCTCGGCGTCGACTACGGGATCTTCCTGATGCACCGGATGCGGGAGGAGGTGAAGGCGGGCGCCGAGACGGGGGCCGCGGCCCTCACCGCGCTGCGCACCACCGGAGGGGTGATCGCCTCCGCCGGACTCGTGCTGGCCGCCACGTTCGCCGTGCTCACCAACATGCCGCTGGTCCAACTCGTCGAGCTGGGCTTCGTCATCGCGGTCGGCGTCCTCCTGGACACCTTCCTCGTACGGACCTATCTGGTGACGTCGGCGAGTCTCGCGCTCGGCCGCACGGTGTGGTGGCCGGGACCGCTGGCCAGGCGACGGCCGCGGACGCCCGCCGCCCCGCCGGCCGAGGAACCGGCCCTCACCCCTGCCCCCTGAACCGACCACGGGCGCCCCTCCCTGCCGGAGGGGCGCCCTCCTGACGGAAGATGAACCGGTGGACGTCAAACGACTGCTCCTGATGCCCGGAGCCACTCCCGGGCCCGCACGTCGCGCCGGACCGCCGGACCCGGGCCGGGCACTGCGCGCCGACGCGCTCGTCGCCGCCGCCCTGCTCGCCGTCGACGTCGGCCTGGCCCTCCTCGTCCCCGCCGACGGCCGCCGGCCGGACGCCCTCGGCTGGACGCTGCTGCTCCTCGCGCACGTCCCGCTGGTCTGGCGGCGCCGCTTCCCCCTCCTCACGTTCGTCTGCGTCGTCGGCCTCGTCGTGCCGTACCACGCCATGGACTTCAACCACACGGCGCCGCTGCTCGCCTCCCTGCTCAGCCTGTTCACCGTGGCCATGACGGGACGGCCGCGCCGGTCCCTGATCGTGGGCACCTGCGTCATCGGGCTGGTGCTGACCGTCAAGTTCAGCCAGGGCATGGCCGAGGGGGCGCAGGCGCTGCGGGTCTCCGGCTGGATCGTCGCCGTCATCCTGCTCGGCGTGTACGCGCGCATCCAGCGCCAGTACGTCGACTCCGTCATCGAGCGCGCCGAACGCGCCGAACGCACCCGCGAGGAGGAGGCCAGGCGCCGCGTCGCCGAGGAACGCCTGCGCGTCGCCCGCGACCTGCACGACCTCCTCGCCCACAGCATCACCCTGGTCGGCGTCCGGACGGCCGTCGCCGCCCACGTCCTGAACGCCACGCCCGACCGCCTGGACCGGGCCGCCGTCGCCAAGGCCCTCGACGACATCGCCGACACGTGCCGGTCCGCGCGCGGCGAACTCCGCGCCACGCTGGAGGTGCTGCGCTCCATGCCGGACGAGACGCGGGGGCCGCTGCCGGACCTCGACGGCCTGCCGGAACTGGTCTCGGCGGCCCGCACGGCGGGCGCCGAGGTGGTCGCGGACCTCGACGCGGCCGACGTACCGCCCGCCGTCGGCGCGGCCGCGTACCGGATCGTGCAGGAGGCGCTGACCAACGCGGTACGGCACGGCGGGCCCGGGCTCACGGTGCGGGTGACCGTCCGGGCGACGCCCGCCGGGCTGAGCGTCTCGGTGGTGGACGACGGGCGCGGCGCGGCCTCGCCGGCGTCCGCGGCCCCGGGGTTCGGACTGATCGGCATGCGGGAGCGGGCCCGCAGCGTGCTGGGCGTCCTGGAGGCCGGGCCCCGGGAGACCGGCGGATGGGAAGTGGCGGCGCACCTCCCCTTCCCCGGCGAACGACAGGCACGGGACCCACGGGAGGCACAGGACGGGGACCCGCGGGACGCACGGGACGGGTACCCCCAGGACGCACGGGAAGGCGCCGATCAGCAGTCCCGCAGCGGGACGCGCGCGGCCACGGCGGCCGCGCAGCCGCCGACGGAACCGCCACCGCACCTGACGGCGGTGCGGCGGCTGTCCCCCAAGGAGGCGTCATGACCCGCATCCGCGTCCTCCTCGCCGACGACCAGACCCTGGTCCGCGCCGCCTTCGCCATGCTCGTGGACTCCGCCGACGACATGGAGGTCGTCGGCCAGGCGGCCACCGGCCGCGAAGCCGTCGAACTGGCCAGATCGGCCCGCGCCGACCTGGTCGTGATGGACATCCGCATGCCCGACCTCGACGGCATCGAGGCCACCCGGCTGCTCGCCGCCGACGAGGACCTCGCGGGGGTGAAGGTCCTGATGCTGACCACCTACGACACCGACGAGCACGTCGTCGACGCGCTGCGCGCGGGCGCCTCCGGGTTCCTCGTGAAGGACACCAGACCGGCCGAACTCCTCGACGCCGTCCGCACGGTCGCGGCCGGCGACGCGCTCCTGTCGCCCGGCCCCACGGCCCGCCTCATCGCCCGCGTCCTGCGCGCCCCGGCCGTCCCCGAACCGCCGGACGGCACCCTCGACCACCTCTCCGACCGGGAACGCCAGGTGCTCACGCTCGTCGCGCGCGGCCTCACCAACACCGAGATCGCCGACACCCTGGGGCTCAGCCCGCTCACCGCGAAGACCCATGTCAGCCGGATCATCGGCAAGCTGGCGGTGCGGGACCGCGCGCAGCTGGTCATCACGGCCTACGAGTCCGGTCTCGTGACGCCGCTCAACTCCCCGTAGCCGCACGGGTATTGCCCCGCCCCGTGGCACCCCCTTACGGTCACAGGACGTCCTACGTCCCATGTCCGGATCTGGGGGAGCGATGCCAGCTGTCGAGCGCCGTGCGAGCCGAGAGGGCCGTCCGAACCGCAAGGGGTGCCTGACCGGGGCCGCCCTCACCGCCGCCGTCGCCGCCGCGGCCCTCGCCCTGCCCGGCACCGCGGCCGCGGCACCGGTGACCGGGCCCGCCCGCTGCACCTCCTCGGTCCCGTTCACCGCGGGCGCCGGCGGCTACGACACCTACCGCATCCCGGCCGTCGTCCGCACCGCCCGCGGCACGCTCCTCGCCTTCGCCGAGGGCAGACACAGCAGCGCCGCCGACACCGGGAACATCGACGTCGTCCTCAGACGCTCGGCCGACGGCGGCTGCACCTGGGGCCCGCAGACCGTCGTCGCCGCGGGCAACGGCGACACCCGCGGCAACCCGGCCCCCGTCGTGGACCCGAGAACCGGCCGGATCACCCTCCTCACCTCCTACAACAGCGGCCAGGCCACCGAGGCCCAGATCATGCGCGGCGAGGTGACGCCCGAGCAGAGCCGCCGGGTCTTCGTGCAGTCCAGCCGCGACGACGGCCGCACCTTCACGCCGCCCCGCGACCTCACGGACACCGTCAAACGCCCCGGCTGGCGCTGGTACGCGACCGGCCCCGGCCACGCCGTCGCGCTCACCCGCGGCCCGCACGCCGGACGCCTCGTCGTCCCCGCCAACCACTCGGCCGCCCCGCCCGCGGGCTCCGCCGACACCGGCCAGGAGGCCAAGTACTACGGCGCGCACGCCCTCTACAGCGACGACGGCGGCCGCACCTGGCGGATCGGCTTCGTCGACGACTCCTACGACGGCGAGAACAACTCCAACGAGTCCACGGCCGCCCAACTCCCCGACGGACGCCTCTACTTCAGTGCCCGCGACCAGAACGGCAGCAGCCCGGGAAACCGCCTCGACAGCTACTCGCACGACGGCGCCGAGACCCTCGACCGCCCCTACGCCAGGCAGCCCGCGCTCTCCGACGTCCCGGTCGTCCAGGGCAGCGTCCTGCAGACGGCGGGAGGCAAGGGCGCACCCCTGCTGTTCTCCGGCCCGTCCGTGCCGACCGCCCGCCAGGCCATGGCGATCTGGCGCAGCGACGACGCGGGCGCGACCTTCACCAGGTCCACCACCCTCTCCACGCTCAAGGCCGCCTACTCGGACCTGGTCCAGCCCGACCGGCGCACCGTCGGCATCCTGTACGAGACCGGTGCGACCGGCACGTACGAGACGATCGAGTTCCGCCGCATCCCCCTCGGCGATCTCTAGGGCCTGTCGGCAAACTCCCGTCTGCCCCGCGGCGGCTACGGTGGGCCCATGCCGCCACGCCCGCCGCACCGCCCCGCGCTCCTCGTCATCGACATGCAGGCCGCCCTCGTGCCGATCATGCACCGTCCGGGGCCGACCGTCGGGGCCATCGCGGGGCTGCGCTCCCGGGCCCGGGCGGCGGGCGTCCCCGTCGTCACCGTGAGCCAGCGCGGCGGCGGGCCCGTGGTCCCCGAACTCGCCCCGGGGGAGGAGGAGCCGGCGGTGGAGAAGAGCACCGCCGACGCCTTCCTGCGCACCCCGCTCGACACCGTGCTGCGCGACCTCGGTGCGACCGAACTCCTGGTCACCGGGTTCGCCACGGAGAACTGCGTGGAGACCACGGCGCGCCAGGCCCTCAGCCGCGGCTACGACCTGGTCCTGGTGGCGGACGGCCACACGACGTCCGTCCGCCCCGACACGACGGATTTCGCCCCACCGGCCCAGTCGATCGCCCACCACAACGAGATCTACCGCCACATCGACTTCCCCGACCGGAGCGTCCGGGTGCTGCCGGCGGCCGCCGTGGACTTCTCGGCGCCCTGAGCCGGTTCTAACCGTGCGCCAGCGGGTGCAGCGGCTCGTACAGGCCGACCTCGCCGCCGCCCGGCAGTCGCAGCGCCGTGAGCCGGCCCCACCGCAGCTCCTCCACCGGCTTGGTGAACTCGACGCCCTTCGCGGTCAGTTCGGCGACCGTCGCCGTCACGTCGTCGCACATCAGCATCAGCTCGTGCGAGGGTGCGCCGTCGGCCGGATGGACGGCGACCTCGGCGGGCGGCGCCGCGAAGATCAGCCATCCGCCCCCGGCGTCGACGTGCGGCCAGCCCAGCACGTCCCGGAAGAAGGCCCGGTCGGCGTCGGCGTCGGCGGAGTACAGGATGGTGTGGGTACCGGTGATCATGCGGGGAGGGTAGCGCCGGACTGCTCCCGCACCAGGTCACGCGTCGACCGGTCACCGGGCACGGGATGATGGCACCGGAACCGGTGCGCGGCGTCCCCCTCCGGCTCCGGCATCGCCGAGGCGCACACGTCGTCCGCCCGCCAGCACCGCGTGCGGAACGGGCAGCCGGACGGCGGATGCGTCGCCGACGGCACCGGGCCGATCAGCGGGATCGGGTCGATCGGGGCGAGCAGACCGGGCGTCGCCGAGAACAGCGCGCGGGTGTACGGGTGCCGGGACCGGTCGAGGACGTCGGCGGCCGGGGACTCCTCCACGATCCGGCCCAGGTACATGGTGATGACCCGGTCGCTCATCCGGCGCACGGTCTGGATGTCGTGCGAGACGAAGACCAGGGCGAGGCCGAGGCGTTCCTTCAGGTCCAGGAGGAGATTGAGGATCTGGGCGCGGACCGACACGTCGAGCGCGCTCGTCGGCTCGTCCGCCACGACCAGATCGGGTTCGAGGGCCAGCGCCCTGGCGATCGCCACGCGCTGGCGCTGCCCGCCGGAGAGCTGCCCCGGCAGCACGTCGGCGAGCGCCTTCGGCAGCCCGACCAGACTCATCAACTCCCGTACCCGGTCGTCCCGTTCGGCGGGCCGGCCGCGCCCGTGCACGTCCATCGGGTCGCGCACGATCTGCCGCACGGGCAGCCGCCGGTTCAGGGCCGTCGACGGGTCCTGGAAGATCATGCCGACGCCGGTGCCGAGCGCCGCGCGGCGCTGCGCCGGGGGCGTGGTCCACAGGTCGGCGCCCCGGTAGGTCACCGTGCCCGAGGTGGGGCGCTGCACGCCCACGAGGACCTTGGCCAGGGTCGACTTGCCGCAGCCCGACTCGCCGACGACGCCGACGGTCTCACCGGGCGCGACGGTCAGGTCGGCGGCGGTGAGGGCGTGCACCTGGTCCCGGCTGAACAGGCCGCCGGAGCGGGCCCTGTGCACGACGTGCACATCGGTCAACTCCACGATGGGGGTGGTCATTTCGGCTCCCTGTCGAGGGTGGAGCTCCGCGCGGTGGGGACCGTCGCGGGCTGCGCGGGCGCTGGTGCGTCGTCGTCGCCCGCGCCCCTGGCGGCAGCGGGGTGGTGGCAGGCCGTCGCGTGCGCCCGGTCGCCCAGCAGGGCCGGCGCCTCCCGCTCGCAGACCTCCGACGCCAGCGGGCAGCGGTCCGCGAAGCGGCAGCCCGCGGGGAAGTCGGCCGGGGACGGGACCACGCCCTTGATCTGCGTGAGGCGCTCGGCCGCCGCCTCCAGCGACAGCACGGAACCGAGCAGACCGCGCGTGTAGTGGTGGGCGGGCGCCTCCACCAGGTCGGCCGTCACGCCCGTCTCCACGATCTGGCCGCCGTACATGACGACGACCCGGTCGGTGACGTCGGCGACGAGCGCCAGGTCGTGCGAGACGAGGACGAGCGCGAAGCCCAGCTCCGCGCGCAGCCGCAGCAGCAGCTCGATGACCTGCGCCTGGACCGTCACGTCGAGCGCCGTCGTCGGCTCGTCGGCGACGATCAGCTTCGGCTCGCGGGACAGCGCCATGGCGATGAGGACGCGCTGGCGCTGGCCGCCGGAGAGTTCGTGCGGGTAGCTGCGCAGGGTGCGGGCCGGGTCGAGGCCGACCAGGTCGAGGAGTTCGGCCGGTGACCTGCGCCCGCCCCGCCGCACGACCTGCTTGAGCTGGGCGCGGACGGTCATCGCCGGGTTCAGCGAGGACAGCGCGTCCTGGTAGATCATCGCCATGTCGTGGCCGAGCAGGCGGCGGCGCGCGCCCATCGGCAGGCCGGTCAGCTCCCGCCCGTCGAAGGTGACCTCGCCCTTGATCCGGGCGCCCTTCGGGTGCAGTCCCATCACCGTCAGCGCGGTCAGCGACTTGCCGCAGCCGGACTCGCCGACCAGGCCGAGGACTTCACCGGGGCGCACGTCGAAGCTGATGCCGTCCACGATGTCGACGCCGCCGTGCCGTTCGTCGAAGCCGATGGCCAGGTCCCGTACGGACAGGACCGGCGGCCCGTCCGGCAGGGGCCTGGCGCGGGCGCGCAGCCGGGCCGCCGCCTCGGTGAGGCCGGGGAGTTCCAGGACCTGGCCGCTGCCGGGGGCCGGGGCCTCCAGGCGGTCGGCCTCCTGCGTGGTCACCTCGCGGGCGGTGGGCGCCGCCCACGCGTCGGAGACGCCCTCGCTGAGGATGTTCAGGGAGAGGACCGTGAGCAGCATCAGCAGACCGGGGAAGACCGTCGCCCACCAGCCGCCGATGAGCACCATGTTCTTGCCGTCGGCGATGACGCTGCCCCAGGACGGGTCGGGCGGCCGGACGCCCGCGCCGATGAAGGAGAGCGACGCCTCGAAGACGATGGCCTCGGCGACCTGCACCGTGCAGAAGACGAGGATCGGCGCCGCGCAGTTGATGGCGACGTGCTTCAGCACGATGTGCGGGGTGCGGGCCCCGATGACGTGTTCCGCCGTGACGTAGTCCTCGCCGTACTGGTCGAGGACGTTGGCCCGTACGACGCGGGCGATCGGGGGAGTGAACAGGAACGCGATCGCGCAGATCAGGACGGGGATGCCGCCGCCGAAGACCGCGACGAGGACCGCCGCGAGGGCGATGCCGGGGAACGCCATGACGACGTCGAGGCAGCGCATCAGCGTCTCGTCGACGGCCTTGCGGGAGGTCGCCGCGACCGCGCCGATGACCGCGCCCACGACGAGCGCGAGCAGGGTCGCGCCGAGGCCGATGGCCAGGGACCAGCGGGCGCCGTACATCAGCCGGCTCAGGATGTCCCGGCCGAGGCTGTCCTGGCCCATCCAGTGGCTGCCGGAGGGGTGGCCGGTGCCGTCCGTCTGCGGCTGCTGGTCCAAGGGGTCGTGGGGGGCGAGGAGCGGGGCGAGGACGGCGGTGAGGACGACGATCGTGATGATGCCGAGGGCGATCCGGGAGAGGACCGGCAGGCGGCGCAGGCCGCGCAGCCGGATGCCGGGGCGGGCGAGGGTCTCGGTGAGCTGCTTGCGGGTCGTGATCACGGGTGGCCCCCTGTCGCCGTGCGCGCGTCCGGTGTGGCTGAGGTCGTGGGGGCCGCCGTCGTGCGGCCCCGGCGGGTCGGATGTCTCATGACGCGCCCCGCAGCCTCGGGTTGACCAGCAGGTACAGGACGTCGATCACCAGGTTCACCACCACGAAGCCGACCGCCGTCGTGAGCACCACGCCCTGGACCACCGCCGGGTCGCCGTTCTTGACCGCGTCGATCATCAGCTTGCCCATGCCCGGCAGCGAGAAGATCGTCTCCACCACGACGGCCCCGCCCAGCAGGTACCCGACCCGGAGCCCGAGCACGGTCAGCGGGTTGATGAGGGCGTTGCGCAGCACGTTGCGGCCGACCACGACGACCGGCGGGAGCCCGCTGCCGACGGCCGTGCGTACGTAGTCCTTGTCCAGCTCCTCCACCACGGCCGTCCGCACGATCCGGGTGAGCTGGGCGGCGACGGGCAGGGAGAGCGCGAGGGCCGGCAGCGTCATCGACTTCAGCCAGCCGGTCAGCGAGTCGGCCGGGTTGACGTATCCGCCGGTCGGGAACCAGCCCTGGTCCACCGCCAGGTACTGGATCATCAGGAGCGCCAGCCAGAACCCGGGCGCCGCCACCCCGGTCAGCGACACGACCCGGACCGCCTGGTCCCAGGCCCGGTCCCGGTAGATCGCCGCGCTGATGCCGAGCACCAGCGAGACGACGACCGCGATGCCGAGCCCCAGGAACGTCAGCTGCATGGTCAGCGGCAGCGCCGTGGTGACCTGTTCCACCACGGGCTGCCGGGTCAGCACGCTGATGCCCATGTCGCCCCGGACCAGCTCCCCGACGAAGTGGACGTAGCGCAGCGGCAGCGGGTCGAGCAGTCCGTTGCTCTCGCGGAAGTCGTGCAGCTGCTGCGGCGTCGGGTTGGCCCCCTGGAAGTACGCGGAGGCCGGGTCGATGTCCGCGAACCGCATCACGAGGAACACGAACAGGACGATGCCGAGCAGCAGCGGCACGAGCAGCACGAGCCGCCGGGCGAGGATTCTGGCGATCACGGCCACGGGCGTGAACTCCCTTACGTAGCGCGGTTGGTGCGGGACTTACGCCGGTTCGGCCTTCAGGACGTTGATGCCGGGGTACGGCTGCGCCTGGATGCCGGTGATCTTCTTCGGGTCCCACGCCGTCATCAGCTCGTTGTGCACGACGGGGTAGATGACCGCCTGTTCGGCGACGAGGTCGAGGTAGTCCTGGATCATCGTCTTCTTGCGGGCGGCGTCCGGCTCCCGGGTGGCCTGGTCCATCTGCTTGAAGAGCTGCTTGGCCGTGGAGTTGTCGGCCCAACGGGCGTAGCCCATCCAGAGGTTGGTGGGCCCGTAGTTGTAGTGCATGATCAGGTCGGCGTCGAGGCCGAACTGGTTCGGGTTCGAGGCGGCCGCCACCACCTGGTAGTCCTTCTTCTGGTCCATCTTCGTGAAGACGGCGGTGGTCTCCTGCACGTCGAGCGTGGTCTTCACGCCGATCGCGTCCCACGAGGCCTTGATGGTGGGCAGGCAGTCCGCGATCCAGGACACGTTCACGGCCATCAGGCTGATGCTGAGGCCGCTCACGCCCGCCTCCTTCAGCAGCTTCTTCGCCTTGGCCGGGTCGTAGTCGTAGACCGTCTTCGCGGCGCGGTGCGTCGGGTTGTCCTCGTTGAGGAACGAACTCGCCGCCTTCCCGTGGCCCTTGAGCGCGACGTCGATCATCTTCTTCTTGTCGATCGCGTGGTGCAGGGCCTGGCGCACCCGGACGTCGTCGAACGGCTTGTGCGCGGTGTTGAACATCAGGAACAGGTTGTTCATCCCGGCGCCGCCCTCGACGGTGAGCCCGCCCTTCTCCAGGGTCTGGATGTTGGCGTACGGGATGTTGTCGGCGATCTGCGCGTCGGCGCTGCCCCCGGAGATCTTCGCGACGCGGGGCGCCGCGTCGACGATGGTCAGCCAGTTCATCTTCCGGAAGGCGGGCTTGCGCGGGCCGTTGTAGTCGTCGAACGCCTCGAAGGTGGTGTTCGTCTTCGGCTGGTGCGAGGTCTGCTTGTACGGTCCCGAGCCGACGGCCTTGCCCTTCATCGCCTCGTCCCACGCGCCCGGCTTCGAGAAGACGTGCTTCGGCATGATCTTGGCGAGGGTGAGGCGGGCGACGCCGTCCGGGAAGGGGAACTTCAGGACCAGCTCGACCGAGGAGTCGTCGACCTTCCTGACCTCCTTGAGCCAGCTCTCGAAGAAGCCCTTGGCCAGCGACGGGGTCTTCGGGTCGAGGATCCGGTCGAAGACGAACACCACGTCGTCGGCGGTGACCGGCTTGCCGTCGTGCCACTTGGCGCCCGAGCGCAGCGTGAACTTCCACGACGTGGACTTGAGCTGGGCCGCGTCCGGGGCCGCCGTCGCGAGCGCCGGGTAGGGGGCGCGAGTGATCGGGTCGGTGTCGACCAGCCCCTCGTAGATGTGGTGGTTGCCGGCCATCGCGAACGCCGACGCGGTCTGCGTGGGGTCCCAGCTGCCGTCGTTCCCGTAGCCGATCACGGCGGTCAGGGAGGCGGACCCGCCCTTGCCCCCGTCGTCGCCCGTGTCGTTCGTGGACTTCGGTCCCGACGAGCACGCCGACAGGGACGTGGAGATGGCGGCGGCCGCGCCGAGGGCGCCGGTGTACCTGAGGAAGGAACGGCGGCCGGTGTCGTGGTCGCTCATGGTGCCTCCAGTAAGGGAGAGCCCCCGCAAGGGAGTTCCAGAGATCCAACGTCCTACGTCTTGGTAGCGACGTGACCATAAGAGGGGGCGCGGGACCGGTCAAGAGATCGCGCAGCAACCCGCACACAAGTCCTCCGGCAGATCTTTCTGCCCGAGGTGGGACGTGGGACGTCCACAGCCCTTACGATGCGGCGCATGTCAGACGAGCCCAGCAGCCGCCCGGCCGTGCGCCACCCCCGCGTCGGCCACCAGGTCCAGCGTGCGGTGATGCAACTGATCCTGGACGCGGGACTGCGCCCAGGTGAACTGCTGCCCACCGAAGCCGAGTTGATGGAATCGCTCGGCGTGAGCAGAAACTCCGTGCGCGAGGCGCTCAAGGCGCTGCAGGCGCTCGACATCGTCGAGATCAGACACGGTTACGGCACCTACGTCGGCCAGGCCTCGCTGACCCCGCTCGCCGACGGCCTCACCTTCCGCACCCTGCTGCGCCCCGCCGACGACGCGCACGCGCTCGCCGAGATCCTCCAGGTCCGCGAGGTCCTGGAGGAAGGGTTGATCCGGCGGCTCGCCGCGCGCCCGCTGCCCGTCGAGGTGCTCGACCGACTCGACGTCATCGTCGGCAAGATGGGCGCGGCGGGCGAGGCGGACGAGCCCTTCGCCGATCTCGACCGGGAGTTCCACGAGACGCTCTACAGCTCGCTCGGCAACGAGCTGATCCCGCAGCTGCTCGGCGCCTTCTGGAACGTCTTCGACCGGGTCGCCGGGGTCCGCCAGTGGTCCAGCGACCCCGCGCCCGAAGTCACCGTCGACCGGCACCGGGCCATCGTCACGGCGCTGCGCGCCCAGGACGCGGCCCGCGCGCAGGAGGCCATGGCCACCCACTTCCGCGGCATCGAGAAACGCGCCGAGCAGGAGACGAGGGGAGTGCAGTGACCCCACGGGACGAGGCGGGGGACCGGCTGCGGCACCTCTACGACCGGCTCGGCTCGCTCGGCTACGGCGGCGACTACAACCCCGAGCAGTGGAGCCCCGAAGTCCACGTCGAGGACCGGGAGTTGATGGCCAGGGCGGGCGTCAACCTCGTCACCCTGGGCATCTTCGGCTGGGCCACGACCGAGCCGTCGCCCGGCGCGTACGACTTCGGCTGGCTCGACCCGCACCTGGACCGGCTCGCCGACGCCGGCATCGCCGTCAGCCTCGCCACGATGACCGCCTCGCCGCCGCCCTGGCTGGCCCGGCTGCACCCCGAGACGCTCCCGGTGCTCGCCGACGGCACCCGGCTGCACCCCGGCTCGCGCCAGCACTGGTGTCCCTCCAGCCCCGTCTTCCGCACGTACGCGACGCGCCTGGTCGAGCAGGTGGCGACGCGGTACGCCGGCCACCCGGCCCTCGCCCTGTGGCACGTCGGGAACGAATTCGGCTGCCACGTCTCCCGGCACTGCCACTGCGAGGTGTCCGCGGCGGCGTTCCGCACCTGGCTGCGCACCCGCTACGACGGCTCGCTCGACGCCCTCAACTCGGCCTGGTCCACCGACTTCTGGTCCCAGCGCTACGGCGACTGGGAGGAGATCGGGACACCGCGCACGGCGCCCTCCTTCCGCAACCCGGGACAGCGCCTTGACTACCTGCGCTTCTCCTCCGACGCCCTCCTCGACTGCTACCGGGCGGAGAAGGCGGTCCTGGACCGGATCACCCCCGACGTACCGGTCACGACGAACTTCGTGCCGATCGCGCCGACCCTCGACCTGTTCGGGTGGGCCGCCGAGATGGACGTCGTGTCGTACGACTCCTATCCCGACCCGCACGACCCGGACGCCTTCCACCGCACCGCGTTCTCCTACGACGTGATCCGCGGCCTGCGCGGCGGGCAGCCGTGGCTGCTGCTGGAACAGGCGCCGAGCGCGGTCAACTGGCGCGAGCGCAACGGCCGCAAGCCGGACGGGCGGATGGAGCTGGACAGCTGGCAGGCGGTCGCCCACGGCGCCGACTCGGTCCTCTTCTTCCAGTGGCGGGCCTCGCGCGGCGGCGCGGAGAAGTTCCACTCGGCGATGGTGCCGCACGGCGGCAGCGAGACCCGGATCTTCCGCGACGTGACCCGGCTCGGCGCCGAACTGGCCGCCACCCCGGGCCTGCTGGGCTCCCGGCCCGAGCGGGCCGACGCCGCGCTCCTGATGGACTGGCCCAACTGGTGGGCCCTGGAGCAGGAGGCCCACCCCAGCGCCGACGTCACGTTCCTGGACGCCGCGCTCGCCCACCACCGGCCGCTGTACGACGCGTCGGTGGCCTGCGACGTCGTCCCGGTGGACGCCGACCTCACCCCGTACCGGCTGCTCCTCGTGCCCAACCTGTACTCCGTGTCGGCGGCGACCGCGGCCCGCGTCCGGGAGTACGTGCACGGCGGCGGCACCCTCGTCATGTCGTACTTCTCCGGGATCGTGGACGAGCACGACCGCGTGCACCTCGGCGGATACCCGGCGCCCTTCCGGGAGTTGCTCGGCCTGCGCGTCGAGGAGTTCGCCCCGCTGCCGGACGGCGGCTGGGCCGAGGACATCGTCCTGGAGGGCGCCCAGCAGGTCATGTCGTTCAAGGACGGCAGCCCGGCCGTCACCCGGCACGCCTATGGCGACGGCACCGCCTGGTACCTCGGCATGCGGCCCGAACCGGCCGCGATGCGCGACCTGTTGGACCGGATCCGCGCCGAGGCGGGCGTCCGCCCGGTGCTGCCCGACCTGCCGGACGGCATGCAGGCGCGGTGCCGCGTCGGCGCCGACGGCACGCGCTACACGATCGTCACCGACGAAGCGGCGCGCACGGTCGACGTGCTGGTCAAAGCCCCTTAGCCGGTCGCGGCCGCCCTCCTCGGGCGGCCGCCCCGGCCTATTTAGTAGCCATGGCTACTATCGCCATGTACATTATTTGGCATGAGCAACTCGGCTTCCGGCGGATCCGCATCCGGACCGCCATCCGGACCGGCTTCAGGACCGGCTTCCGGGCCGACGCCCGGCTACCTCGTCTGGCGCCTGTCCATGAAGATCCGCGTCGCCATCGACCGCGAACTGGCCCCGCTGGGCCTGACCCACGCCACGTACGCCCTGCTGTCCTCCCTGCACGGCCTGCGGCAGGCCGGCCAGACGCCCAGTCAGCGTCAACTCGCCGACCACACCGGGCTCGAAGCCCTGTACGTGTCCAAGCTCGCCCGCTCCCTGGAGCGCGACGGGCTGATCGAGCGGCCGCGCGACGCGGCGGACAGCCGCGCCGTGCGGCTCGCGCTCACGGACGAGGGACAGGCCGTGGCGGACCGGGCCATCGAGGTCGTGCGGCGGCTGATCGCCCGGCTCTTCGAACCGCTGGGCGGCCCGGACAGCGAGCGGACCCGGGTCCTCACCGCCGAACTCACGACACTGCTGGACGTCCCCCTGACGACCTGAACACCCGACCAGGTGAAGGAGCACGACGTGACCACCACCGCACCCCGCCTCAACGGCCAGATCATCGGCCAGGCCTTCTACGCCACCCGCGCCCTCCTCGACCGCCGCCTCGCCCGCGACGGCGTCACGTTCCACCAGTCCCTCGTCCTCAACGTCCTCGCGCAGCACGGCGGTTCGTGGGGCCGCCAGGCGCTCGTCGAGCGGATGACCGGCACCACGAAGGTCGCCGCCGACGTGGCGCACGCCGCCTGCGCGGAGCTCGTCGCGGCCGGACTCGTCGAGACGGGCCCCGGCGACCGCCCCGACCTGCTCCTCACGGAGACCGGCCGCACCCTCCAGGAGCGGCTCGCCGAGGCCGTCACCGGGATCGCCGAACGGGTCTACGCGAACATCCCCGACGACGAACTCGCCTCCGCGGCACAGGTGTTGATCCGCCTCACCGAGCAGGCGAACGCGGCGCTGGCGGCGGACGGTACCGCCGCCTGACACAACACCGCGCGCCGAGGTCCGTATCCGGTCAAATCCCTGCGCGTCGGGGCGTGTCGTGGCACAGTCCGGCCGTGACGTACGAACGCGAACTCGATGCCACCGGATTCAGCGAAGTCATCGTCGAACGGCGGGACGTGTCCGTCCCCGGATCGATCACCCGCATGACCGTCTGCCTGGCCCGCCCGAGCACCCCCGGCGACCATCCGGTGGTGCTCGTCGGACCGGAACTGTGGGGCGTGAACGAGGACGCGCGGACCGTCGCCCGCCGCCTCGCCGCCCACGGCCACGTGGCGGTCGTCCCGAACCTCTACCACCGCGCCGACCCCGACTCGGCCCGCGGCTTCCCGCGCTCCGACGCCAACCGCACGCACGCCTTCAACCTCGTCGCCCGCCTCACCCGCGACGAGGTCGAGGCGGACCTGCGGGCGGCGGCCGCCCACGCCCGCAGACACGCGGGCGCCGCCGACCGCACCGGCATGCTCGGCTTCTCCCTCGGCGGCCACATCGCCTACTTCGCGGCGACCCGCCTCGACCTGGCCGCCGTCGCCGCCTACTACCCCGGGTGGCTGACGACGCCCGGCACCGCGCTGAGCCGCCCCGGCCCCCTGGTCGACCAGACCCACCGGATCGCCGCCGCCGGCACGGCGCTCGCCCTGTTCTACGCCGAACACGACCACGTCATCGACGCCGCGCAGGTGGCGCAGGTCCGCGGGGCGCTCGCCGACTCCGGCGTACGCCACGAGGTCACCGTCCACCCGGGCGCCGCGCACGCCTTCTTCTTCCCCGGCCACGCCACGTACGACAAGGTCGCGGCGGACGCGTCGTGGGAGCGGGTCGTCGCCCTGTTCCGCACCGAACTGCGGGGCGGCACAGGCTGACCGCTCCGTGCGTTCAGCCGGGCGTCGCCAGGGCGTAGGCGATGCCGTCCCGCGTGTCCGTGTGCAGCCCGGCCGCGTACTGCTCCTCGTACGCCGCGTCGCCGAGCGCCGCCCGGATGCGGCGCTCGGTGGCGAGCCGGGTGGCCCGCAGTTCGGGCGAGCCCAGCTGCGGGCGGCCCAGGCCCTGCCAGATGCGCTGGGCGATCCCCAGCAGGCGGGCCGCGCGGTCGCTCCGGTCCAGGGCGCACAGCGACGCGGCGAGCACGTCGATGCCCACGGCGACCCCCACGCTGTCGCGGAAGCGCGCCTTGCCCGCGATGGTGCTCAGCGCGTGCCGCACCGCGTCGTCCGGGCGGCCCTGCCCGTCGGCCGCGAGCGCCGCCGCCCAGCCGGCCCACGCGCGGGCCCAGTGCTCACCGCGCCGCTCGCACGCGTCGACGAGCCGGCCCGCCACCACGGCGGCGTCCCCGAACTCGCCGGACATGACGTGCACCACCGAGCGGCAGGCCGTCGCGACGAACCAGGCCACCTCGTAGGGGCCGGTGTGCTCCCGGGTGTCGGGGGCGGCGTCGAGCACCCGCGCGGCCTCGTCGAGCCGGCCCAGCAGACACAGGGCGGTGCCCTCCAGGTACGAGGCGGCCATCGTCTCCGCCGGTGAGGGCGCGGGGCCGGTGCTGTCCCTGAACCGCCGCGCCGCCGCCAGGCCCGCGGCGGTGTCGCCCTGCGCGATCGCCGCCACGGCCAGGGCCCACAGCCCCAGCGCGTGCTCGGGGCCGGGGCGCGGGGCCAGGGCGAGGGCCGCCTCCGCGTACCGCCGCCCCTCCCGGGCGAACCCGCAGGGGTACCAGAGGATCCACAGCCGCCCGGCCAGCTCCTGGGCGGCGGGACCGTCCCGGTCCGCCAGACAGAAGTCCAGCGCCGTACGGAAGTTGGCGTGCTCGACGACCAGACGGCGGTACCAGGACAGCTGCTCCCGGCCCATCCAGCCGGCGTCGGCCCGCCGCGCCAGACCGAGGTGGAAGTCCCGGTGCCTGCGCCGCGCGCCGTCCTCCTCGGCCGGGCCGAGCCGGCGCAGCCACCACGCCCCGAACTCCCGGACCGTGTCCAGCATCCCGTAGCGCTCCGCGCCCCGCCCGTCCGGCACCCGCCGCACCAGCGACTTGGCGACCAGCGCGTCCAGCGCCGCGGGCACCGCGTCGCGCGCCAGCGGTCCGCCCGCGCCGACCGCCTGCGCGCCCGCCCGGTCGAACCCGCCGGTGAACACCGACAGCCGCGCCCACAGCAGCCGCTCCAGGGGCGTGCACAGTTCGTGGCTCCAGCCGATCGCGGTCCGCAGCGTGCGGTGGCGCGGCGGCACCGCCGGGTCGTCGCCCTGCCCCTGGAGACCCTCGAACCGGTCGCTCAGGAGGGTGCCGAGCCGCGCCAGCGGCAGCTCCGACAGCCGGGCCGCGGCGAGCTCGATGGCCAGCGGGATGCCGTCGAGGCGGCGGCAGACGGCGTCCGCGACCACGCTCTCCTCCGGGCCGAGCCGGAACGCGCCCGAGGCGAGCGCCGCCCGGTCCGCGAAGAGCGCCACGGCGTCGCCCGGCCGCCCGCCCGTCCGGCCCCCGGCCACCGGCAGCGGCGCCACCTCGAAGCACCGCTCCTCCGCGAGGCCGAGCGGCTGCCGGCTCGTCGCCAGGACCCGCAGCCCCGGCGCGGCGGCGAGCAGCTTCGCCACGACGCGGGCGCACCCGGCCACGAGGTGCTCGCAAGTGTCGAGGACGAGCAGCGCCCGCTTGTCGGCCAGCCACTGGGCCACGACGTCCTCGGCGGGCAGCAGCGACTGGTCGGCCAGGCGCAGGTCCTCCAGCAGCACGTTGCCCAGCAGGGCCGGGTCGCGCAACGGGGACAGGGGGACGAAGCACACCACGTCCGCGAGGTCCGGCGCCGCGCTCCGGGTCAGCCGCGCCGCCAGCCGGGTCTTGCCGACGCCGCCCACCCCGGTGAGCGTGAGCAGCCGGGCATCGGCCAACTCGCCTGCAAGGTAGACCAGTTCGGCCTCCCGGCCGATGAACCTGGTCGTCTCCGCGGGAAGACCTTCCACGCACCCACCCCTCCGACAGCACTCCGCCGCCACCCTGCGGCAGTCCGCAAGTCTGCTCCTGTCCCCCGCGGCCGTCTCGGTGGATGGCGCAAGGTGAGCGAGTGCGCCGGCGCGTTCCCGGCGAGCCGCACGGAAACGGACGTCCGCGGATCAATAGCGGTCGACACCGGACCTGGGTGGTCAACGGGTCGAGCCACAAGGGCCGTTGGGGCCATAGTGGCTGTTCACCATGGCGGGGCGCACAGGACGGAGGGCCCGGCATGGGCGGACGGAAGGACCGGAAGGACCGGAAGGGCGACCGGGGCCGACGGCGGAGCGGCGGCCCCTCGAACACGGCGGGTGCGCTCTGCGCCGTCCTGTGCCTGTGCACCGCGCTGGCCGCAGTCACCGACGCCTGGCGGGCCGCGGTCGCGGTGCTGCTCATCGGCCCCCTCCTGGCCTGCGCCTGGCTGGGCGTGCGCGCCACGGTCGCGGCCGTGCTGTGGAGCGTGGCCCTGGCCGGGGTGGCGGGCTCCGTCAGACACCACACGGCGTACCCGGCGCTCGCCCTCGAATACCTCGTCCTGCTCGTCGGCGGCTGGGTCGCGATCCGGGTCGCCGACCTGACCGCGACCCGCGCGGCCGCGCTGGCCCGGGCCACCGAGGTCGCCGAAGTGGCGCAGGGAGCGCTGCTGCGCCCGGTGTCCGCACGGATCGCCGGCGTCGACGTGTCCACCCGCCACCACTGCCCCCTGAGCCCCGAGACGGTGGGCGGCGACGTCTACGACATCGCCAACACCCCCTACGGACTTCGGGTGTTCATCGGTGATGTGCGCGGTCACGGCCTCGACGCGGTGCGCACGGCGGCGGCGGTCGCCGGCGGCTTCCGCGACCTCGCCTACGTCACCCCGCGCCTCACGGACCTCGCCGTGCACCTCGACGCCCGTATCGCGCCCGACCTGGGCCCCGAGGACTTCGTCACCGGGATCTTCGCCGAGTTCGCGCCCGGTGAGGTGCGCCTGGTCAACTGCGGTCATCCGGCGCCCCTGCGGGTCGGCGCGGGCCGCCCCACCCTCCTCGAACCGGTCGCCCCGGCCCGCCCGCTGGGCCTCGGCACCCGCCCAGGCCAGCGCCGCTGCTGGCTCCAGCAGGGCGACCGCGTCCTCCTCTACACGGACGGCCTGACCGAGGCCAAGGACGCCGGCGGCACGGACTTCCCGCTCCTGCGCAGCGGCGCGTCCGCCCTGACGGAACTGCGGCTGCCGGAAGCCCTGGACGCCCTGTACGCGGCGCTCACCACCCACACGGGCGGCGGACCGCTGCACGACGACGTGGCGCTCGTCCTGTGTGAACAGTCGGCATCCGTAACAGGCGAACGCGGCACATCGTCAATCATCCGGGCGACGGTCAACTGATGCTTACGAATTGGCTGTTCGAACCGGAAGTCGTGATCGGTCCACCCGAAACGAAAACGCCTATTCCCTGCTCGACTTGTACGGGACCGGCCCCGGGACGGAATCGATTCAGTCCGGTACCGGAGAACTCCCGCGCCACCCCGCCGCAGCCAACTCGCCACCACCACACCCGCCTTGTAGTGCACAGACCTCCCCGCATTCTAGAGACGTGACGTCGTCGCCGAGGTGCGAAGGGTGAAATCGAATCGGGCAGGGGAACCACGTGAGGGGCACCGAGAACCATGCCGTGCTGCGCGTGGAGAAAGCCGAGGAAATGGTGGAGAAATTGCGAGCCGCACTCGCGAGGGCGGGAATTGTGCTGCCTTCGCCCGGGCCGGACCGGAAGTCAATCGCGCGGACGGCCCCGTGTCCATCGGTGGAATCCGGGCGTTGTTCGGTTGACGCGGCGGACCGGCTCGCCGCCGTACTCCTCCCAGGTCCCGACGACAGGAGCGCCACCCGATGAAGCCACCGATCGGTTCGTACGCGGTCGACACGAGCACCGGTCAGGTGGGGCGGGTCATGGGGCACGAGGGCCCGTACGTACAGCTGCGCCCCTTCGGCGGCGGCCGCGAGTGGGACTGTCCCCCCGAGGAGCTGCGCGAGGCGACGACCACGGAGCGGCTCCGCGCCGCGACGGCGTACGCCAACAGACGCAGCCGGGGCGAGGTGCCGTAGCGCCGGTGTGGCGCAGGTCATGGCCGGAGCGGGCCGCAAGGCCCGGCCGCTCCCCTGCCGCCTCCCCGGGTGAGGGAGAATGGGGGGCATGAGCCTGGACCGGGAAGACGACGCCGCTGCCCCCGGGGGTGTGCGATGAGTCTCTTCCGGGACGACGGGATCGTCCTGCGGACCCAGAAGCTCGGCGAGGCCGACCGCATCATCACCCTCCTCACGCGCGGCCACGGCCGGGTCCGCGCCGTGGCCCGGGGCGTACGCCGCACCAAGTCCAAGTTCGGGGCGCGGCTCGAACCGTTCTCCCACGTCGACGTGCAGTTCTTCGCGCGCGGCAGCGAACTGATCGGCCGCGGGCTCCCGTTGTGCACGCAGAGCGAGACCATCGCCGCGTACGGCGGCGGGATCGTCACCGACTACGGCCGCTACACGGCGGGCACGGCCATGCTGGAGACGGCGGAACGGTTCACCGACCACGAGGGCGAACCGGCCGTCCAGCAGTACCTGCTGCTCGTCGGCGCCCTGCGCACCCTCGCCCGCGGCGAGCACGAGCCGCACCTCATCCTCGACGCGTTCCTGCTCCGCTCCCTCGCCGTGAACGGCTACGCGCCCACCTTCGGCGACTGCGCGAAGTGCGGAATGCCCGGTCCGAACCGGTTCTTCTCGGTCGGCGCGGGCGGCTCGGTTTGCGTCGACTGCCGGGTACCGGGCAGCGTCGTACCCTCACCGCAGGCCCTCACCCTGCTCGGCGCGCTGCTGACCGGCGACTGGGAGACGGCGGACGCGTGCGAGGCACGGTTCGTCAGGGAGGGCAGTGGGCTGGTGTCGGCGTACCTGCACTGGCACCTGGAGCGCGGCCTGCGCTCGCTGCGGTACGTGGAGAAGAACTAGCGCGAGCTAGAAGCTGAGACTGAGCTAGGGGAGAGGCCGGAACATGGCACGTCGCGGAATCCTCGGACGGAACCGCCGTGAGTACACAGCGCCCGAACCGCACCCGTCGGGCGCGCGGCCGCCGAAGATCCCGGGCGAGCTGGTGCCCGAGCACGTGGCCATCGTGATGGACGGCAACGGACGCTGGGCGAAGGAGCGCGGGCTGCCGCGCACCGAGGGCCACAAGGTCGGCGCCGAGCGGGTCCTCGACGTCCTCCAGGGCGCCGTCGAGATGGGCGTCGGCGCGATCTCGCTCTACGCCTTCTCCACCGAGAACTGGAAGCGCTCGCCCGACGAGGTCCGCTTCCTGATGAACTTCAACCGGGACTTCATCCGCAAGACCCGCGACCAGCTCGACGAGCTCGGCGTGCGCGTGCGCTGGGTGGGCCGGATGCCCAAGCTGTGGAAGTCGGTCGCCAAGGAGCTGGAGATCTCCCAGGAGCAGACCAAGGACAACGACCGGCTGACCCTGTACTTCTGCATGAACTACGGCGGCCGCGCCGAGATCGCCGACGCCGCGCAGGCCATCGCCGAGGACGTGAAGGCGGGCCGCCTCGACCCGTCCAAGGTCGGCGAGAAGACCTTCGCGAAGTACCTCTACTACCCGGACATGCCGGACGTGGACCTGTTCCTGCGCCCCAGCGGCGAGCAGCGCACCTCCAACTACCTGCTGTGGCAGAGCGCCTACGCGGAGATGGTCTTCCAGGACGTGCTGTGGCCGGACTTCGACCGCCGCGACCTGTGGCGCGCCTGCCTCGAGTACGCCTCCCGCGACCGGCGCTTCGGCGGCGCCATCCCGAACGAGGAGCTCCTCGCGATGCAGGGCAGGCAGGAACCCGAGGACGCGCAGGGCTAGCCGCTACCATCCCCGCTGAGGATTCCGGTGGCACCTGGGGAGGGGCTCATGCAGGGACAGGGCGGGGAGACGCGGACGGGCGCAGGGGAGGCGGGGGAGGCCGGGGAGCACGTGGAGCTGGAGTACCTGCCGACGCGTGCCGACGTGCGTGCGGGGATCGGGGTGCGGGAGCACCTGCGGCGGATCCACCTGGTGCGGTGGGGGCTGGTCGGCTTCTTCCTGCTCCTGGCCCTGCTCACCGTGGTGGCCTCGTTCTCCCTCTTCTCCCTGCTGGTCGCGCTCTTCTGCGCGGCCGTGATCTGGGCGATCCCGACGCTGCAGGCCCGTCAGGTGCACGGTCTGGTCGGCTGGCAGGGGGCGTACCGCACGACCGTGGGCGAGGCGGGCATCACCGACGTCACCGCGCACATGCGGCTGCTCCAGCGCTGGTCCGTCTTCCGCGGCTACCGCGAGACCCACGGCCACTTCGTGCTGGTCGGCGCCGACCCGGGCATGCAGATCCTGGTGGTCCTGCCCAAGCGGGCCACGCAAGAGCCCGGGGGCGCCGTCACGACGGACGCCCTCCGGGCTCTGCTGGACCGGCACAGCCGCCGGGGCTGACTCAGCTCTGGGCGGGCGCCGCCGCGCACTCCGCGCACGTACCGAAGATCTCCACCGTGTGCGCCACGTTCACGTAGCCGTGCTCGGCGGCGATCGCCTCGGCCCACTTCTCCACCGCCGGGCCCTCCACCTCCACGGCCTTGCCGCAGACGCGGCACACCAGATGGTGGTGGTGGTCGCCGGACGAGCACCGGCGGTACACCGACTCGCCCTCCACCGTGCGCAGGACGTCGACCTCGCCCGCGTCCGCGAGGGACTGGAGCGTGCGGTAGACCGTGGTCAGGCCGACCGAGTCGCCCTTGTGCTTGAGCACGTCGTGCAGTTCCTGGGCGCTGCGGAACTCGTCCACCTCGTCGAGCGCCGCCGCCACGGCCGCGCGCTGGCGGGTCGACCTGCCTCGAACCGGGGCTGCCACGGGTTCCTCCTCACATCCCTGCCACCTACGTACCGCCGCCATTGTGCCAGGCTGCGTCATGGCCGGGTCATCCACGAACCGAGGGAACCGGGGCCTGCTGTCCCGGGATCGCGCACTCCGCCGGGTCGCCGGCCGCCGTCGTCGCCGCGCGGGCCCGGCGCCGCGCCAGCGGTGTCGCCAGCAGCGTCAGGACGATGAAGACCGCGATCGTCAGGAGCACGATCGTGGCGCCCGGGGGCACCGGCTGGTAGTACGACGTCACGGTTCCGCCGAGCGTCACGACGACGCCGATCGCGACCGCGACGACGAACGTCGCCCGGAAGCTGCGGGTCAGCTGCTGCGCCGCCGCCACCGGGACGACCATCAGGGCCGACACCAGGAGCAGGCCGACCACGCGCATCGCGACCGTCACCGTCACCGCCGCCGTGACCGCGACGAGGAGGTTCAGGGCGCGCACCGGCAGACCCGTGACCCGGGCGAACTCCTCGTCCTGGCTGACCGCGAACAGCTGCCGGCGCAGGCCGACCGTCACCAGGATCACGAACGCGGCGAGCCAGCAGATGGCGGTGACGTCGGACGGCGAGACGGTGGTGAGCGAGCCGAAGAGGTACGACTGGAGGTTGGCCGTGGAGCCGCCGGGCGCGAGGCTGATGAGCATCACGCCGCCCGCCATGCCCCCGTAGAAGAGCATGGCGAGCGCGATGTCGCCGCGCGTCTTGCCGTACCAGCGGATCAGCTCCATGATCAGCGCGCCGACGACGGAGACGGCCATGGCCGTCCACACCGGTGACGTCGACAGCAGGAAGCCGAGGCCGACGCCGGTCATCGCGACGTGGCCGATGCCGTCGCCCATCAGGGCCTGGCGGCGCTGGACCAGGTAGATGCCGATCGCGGGGGCCGTGATGCCGATGAGGACGGCGGCGAGCAGGGCCCGCTGCATGAAGTCGTACGCGAGGAAGTCCATGTCAGCTCAGCAGTCCCGTGCGGATCGGTTCGGCGTCCGCAGCGGAGTGCGGGTGTACGTGGTCGTGGCCGGGCAGCGCGTGCTGGCCGACGGCCTTGGGCGGCGGCCCGTCGTGCAGCACGCAGCCGTCGCGCAGCACCACCGCGCGGTCGATCAGCGGCTCCAGCGGGCCGAGCTCGTGCAGGACGAGGAGGACGGAGGCGCCCGTCGCGACCTGCTCGCGCAGGGTCGTGGCGAGGATCTCCTGGCTCGCCAGGTCGACGCCCGCCATCGGCTCGTCCATGATCAGCAGCTCGGGCTCGGCGGCCAGGGCGCGGGCGATGAGGACGCGCTGGTGCTGGCCGCCGGAGAGCGCGTCGACCGAGTCCCCGGCCCGGTCCGCCATCCCGACCAGGTCGAGGGCGCGGCCCACCGCGGCCCGGTCCGCCTTGCGCAGCAGGCCGAAGCGGGCCCGGGACAGCCGGCCCGAGGAGACCACCTCGGCGACCGTCGCGGGCACGCCGCCCGCGGCCGTGGTGCGCTGCGGCACGTAGCCGACGCGCGCCCACTGCCGGAAGCGGCGCCGCGGTGTGCCGAAGATCTCGATCTCGCCACCGGTGAGCGGGACCTGGCCGATGATGCCGCGCACGGCGGTGGACTTGCCGGAGCCGTTGGCCCCGAGCAGCGCGACGACCTCGCCGCGCCCCACCGTCAGGTCGATGCCGCGCAGGACGGGGCGTCCGCC
This sequence comes from Streptomyces sp. KL116D, assembly GCF_030766975.1. NCBI lineage: Bacteria > Bacillati > Actinomycetota > Actinomycetes > Kitasatosporales > Streptomycetaceae > Streptomyces > Streptomyces sp. KL116D. Next base: position 58,376 of record NZ_JASERH010000109.1, read on the forward strand.
CAGTTCCGCCGTCACCTTGCGCAAGGTGATCACGGGGTCACTCATGTCCGCGCCGCCCTTCGAGCTGCTTGATCGGTACGTCACTTGGCGCCGAGAGCCTTCTGCAGCGCCGCGAGGTTGGACTTCATCACCTGGAGGTAGTCGTCACCCTGGGACTTGTCGGTGATGCCCTCGATCGGGTCGAGGACGGCGGTCGTGAGCTTCGCGTCGTTCGCCAGGGTCTTCGCGGTCTTGTCGCTGACGAGGGTCTCGTAGAAGACGGTGGTCACGCCGTCGGCCTTCGCCATCTCCTGGAGGTCCTTGACGCGCGAGGCGCTGGGCTCGGACTCCGGGTCGAGGCCGCTGATGGCCTCCTCGGTGAGGCCGTAGCGCTCGGCGAGGTAGCCGAAGGCGGCGTGCGTGGTGATGAAGACCTTGGAATCGGTGTTCTTCAGGCCGTCCTCGAACGTGGTGTTGAGCTGGTCCAGCTCCTTCACCAGGGCCGCGGTGTTCTTCTCGTAGTCCGCCGCGTGGTCCGGGTCGGCCTTCTGGAGGGCCTTGCCGACGCCCTCGGCGACCTCGGCGTACTTCACCGGGTCGAGCCAGATGTGCGGGTCGGTGCCCTCTTCGCCGCCGTGGTCGTGGCCGTCGTGCTCCTCGGCGTGCCCGCCGACCTCGCTGCCGTGCTCCTCCAGGGTGGTCAGGGACGCCGCGTCGACCTTGGTGGAGATGCCGGACTGGCTGATCGCCTCGTCGACGGCGGGCTGCAGGCCCTTGAGGTAGACCGCGGCGTCGGCCTCCTCGAGCTGGGCGCGCTGCTGGGCGCTGACTTCCAGGTCGTGGGGCTCCTGGCCGGGCTTGGTCAGGTTCGTGACGGAGACGTGGTCGCCGCCGATCCTCTCGGCGAGGAACTGCATCGGGTAGAACGACGCCACGACGTCCAGCTTGCCGTCGCTGTTCTTGCTGTCGGCGGCGGAGGAGCCGCACGCGGTGAGCGTGCCGAGGCCCAGCACCGTGGTGGCGGCGACGGCGGTCGTGGATATGAGGCGGCGGCCGGGACGGCGACCGGAGAGGCGTACGTTCATGACAGTCATTTTCAACAAAACTGGAAACGATTGTCAACAAGCTCTTCGTGCCGCCCTTCGTCCTGCTCTGTACCGACTCCGGCCCGGGAACCGATTTGGTTCGGGGGGTGGGCCCGCCGGTAACCTGAAGCTTCGCTCCCGGAGCGCGTATCCAGCGCGCTCACCGCCGTCGTAATGAAGAGAGCACCGTGGCCGCCGACAAGATCGACACCATCGTCAGCCTCAGCAAGCGCCGTGGCTTCGTCTACCCCTGCAGCGAGATCTACGGCGGTCAGCGTGCCGCCTGGGACTACGGGCCGCTGGGCGTGGAGCTGAAGGAGAACATCAAGCGTCAGTGGTGGCGCTACATGGTCACCTCGCGCGAGGACGTCGTCGGTATCGACTCGTCGGTGATCCTGGCCACCGACGTCTGGCAGGCATCCGGCCACGTCGCCACGTTCACCGACCCGCTCACCGAGTGCACCTCCTGCCACAAGCGGTTCCGCGCGGACCACCTGGAAGAGGCGTACGAGGAGAAGAAGGGCCGCGCTCCCGAGAACGGCCTGGCGGACATCAACTGCCCGAACTGCGGCACCAAGGGCGCCTTCACCGAGCCCAAGCAGTTCTCGGGCCTGCTCGCCACGCACCTCGGCCCGACGCAGGACAGCGGCTCGATCGCCTACCTGCGCCCCGAGACCGCCCAGGGCATCTTCACCAACTTCTCGCAGGTGCAGACGACTTCGCGCCGCAAGCCGCCGTTCGGCATCGCCCAGATGGGCAAGTCGTTCCGCAACGAGATCACGCCCGGCAACTTCATCTTCCGCACCCGTGAGTTCGAGCAGATGGAGATGGAATTCTTCGTCAAGCCGGGCGAGGACGAGAAGTGGCAGGAGTACTGGATGGAGCAGCGCTGGAACTGGTACACCGGTCTCGGCCTGCGCGAGGAGAACATGCGGTGGTTCGAGCACCCGCAGGAGAAGCTCTCCCACTACTCCAAGCGCACCGCTGACATCGAGTACCGCTTCCGCTTCGGCGGCAGCGAGTGGGGCGAGCTGGAGGGCGTCGCCAACCGCACGGACTACGACCTGTCCGCGCACTCCAAGGCCTCCGGCCAGGACCTCTCCTACTTCGACCAGGAGAAGGGCGAGCGCTACACGCCGTACGTCATCGAGCCCGCGGCCGGTGTCGGCCGCACGATGCTGGCGTTCATGCTCGACTCGTACTTCGAGGACGAGGCGCCGAACGCCAAGGGCAAGATGGAGAAGCGCACGGTCATGCGCTTCGACCCGCGCATCGCCCCGGTGAAGGTCGCGGTGCTGCCGCTGTCCCGCAACCCGGAGCTGTCGCCGAAGGCCAAGGGTCTGGCGCAGGCGCTGCGCCAGCACTGGAACATCGACTTCGACGACGCCGGCGCCATCGGCCGTCGCTACCGTCGCCAGGACGAGATCGGTACGCCGTTCTGCGTGACGGTCGACTTCGACACCCTGGACGACAATGCGGTGACCGTGCGCGAGCGCGACACCATGAAGCAGGAGCGGGTGTCTCTCGACCAGATCGAGGGGTATCTGGCGGCGCGGCTGATCGGCTGCTGATCGCCTCTCCGGCGTGGGTCCGGGTCTTCCGCTGCGGCGGGGGCCCGGGCCCTTTTTCTTGCGCCTTGCCGGGGTGACGTCTCGGGGCTCTGCCCCGGGCCCCGCTCCTCAATCGCCGGAGGGGCTTGAGGGGGCGGAGGTTGATTTGTTGGCGAACTGCTTGGGCAAAGGCGGGAGTTGATGTTCGTCATGCGCCACACTGCCGCTGTGCCTCATATGACGAGCAGCAGAGTGAGCCGCTGGGACCAGCACGGCCGGGGGCATGTCGTCCTGGTCGAGAAGGCGGGGATGCAGCGGCAGTTGACGTGCGAGACGTGCGGGTGGCGCAGGACCGCCCAGTTCCTGCCGTGGCTCAAGGCGCAGGAGCACCTGGAGCAGGAGCACCAGGCCACCGTGGACCCGGCGGCCGGCGACTGACGCGCTAGCGCGTCGCGATGCCGCGCAGTACCAGCGCCACCACGGCGTCGAACGCCTCCGTGCTGTCCGGCTTCGACCAGTCAGGGGCGTACACCGGGTCGTGGAAGTGGGCGGTGGCCTCGAAGACCGCGCGGGCCGTCGCCGCGACGTCCTGCGTCTCGAACTCGCCCCGGTCCACGCCCTCCCGGACGATCGCGGTCAGCTGGTCCGTGAGCTCGCCGATGTGCGCGTCGACCACGCCGCCGTTCTCGGTCGTCAGCACCGTGTAGGTGGCGAACAGCTCCGGGTCGTCGCCCGCCTTGTGCCGCTTCGCCTCGAAGAGTGCCGTGAGCCAGTGCCGCAGCTTGGCGGCCGGGTCCTCGGAGCCCGCGACGACCGCCGCGAGGATCCCGGTGGTCCGGTCCAGCCACCGCTTGGTCACGGCGCCGCGCAGCTCCGCCTTCGTACGGAAGTGCCGGTACACCGTGCCGTGGCTGACCCCGAGCGCCCGCGCCACGTCGACGACGGTGGCCTTCGCCGCGCCGTGCCGGCGCAGCACCTCCTCGGTCGCGGCGAGGATGCGCTCGGGCGTCAGGGTCTCGGTGGTCGGTGCCATGTCAGTGACCGTACCGGGCGTTGATCAGCGCTCGCTGTCGAGGTGTGCCATCTGGGCGGCCGGGTACCGCTCGCCCGCCGCGGCGTCCGCGGGGACGGCCTCCTCGATCGCGGCGAGGTCGGCGGCGTCCAGGGTGACGTCGAGCGCGCCCAGCGCCTCCGTCAGACGGTCGCGGCGGCGCGCGCCGACCAGCGGCACGATGTCGTCGCCCCGGCCCAGCACCCAGGCGATGGCGATCTGCGCGACGCTCACGCCCTTCTGCTCGGCGATCTTCCTGAGCCGGTCGACGAGGTCCAGGTTGTGCTGGAGGTTCTCGCCCTGGAAGCGGGGGCTCATGCCGCGGAAGTCGTTCGCCGCGAGCTTGCGGTCGCGGGTGAAGTGGCCGGAGATCAGGCCGCGGGAGAGGACTCCGTACGCGGTGACGGAGATGCCCAGCTCACGGGTGGTGGGGAGGATCTCCTCCTCGATGCCGCGGGTGATGAGCGAGTACTCGATCTGGAGGTCCGAGATCGGGGCGGTGGCGGCGGCCCGGCGGATGGTGTCCGCGCCGACCTCGCTGAGCCCGATGTGCCGCACGTGGCCCTTCTCGACCAGTTCGGCGATGGCCCCGACGGTCTCCTCGATCGGTACGTCGGGGTCGACGCGGGCGATCCGGTACACGTCGATGTGGTCGACGCCGAGGCGCTGCAGCGAGTACGCGGCGAAGTTCCGCACCGCGGCCGGGCGGCCGTCGTAACCGGACCAGCCGCCGTCCGGGTCGCGCAGGGCGCCGAACTTCACGCTGGTCAGCGCCTTCTCGCGGGCGGCGGCGGACGCGCCGCGCAGGGCTTCGCCGATCAGCATCTCGTTGTGCCCCATGGCGTAGAAGTCGCCGGTGTCGAGGAGCGTCACGCCCGCGTCGAGCGCGGCGTGGATCGTCGCGACGGACTCGGCGCGGTCGGCGTCGCCGTACAGCGCGGACATGCCCATGCAGCCGAGGCCGAGGGCGGACACCTGGGGGCCGGTCGTTCCGAGAGTGCGCGTGGGAAGGTTCATGCCTCCAGGTTGCCATGACAGATGACAGATTTCAATATCTGTCATCTGTTACCTGTCATCTGTCATGCGTAGTTCGCGCGGGCCGGACGCCGGGCGGGGGAGTTCAGACGCCGATGGCCCCGTCGATCCGCTCCCTGAGCAGGTCCGCGTGGCCGTTGTGGCGCGCGTACTCCTCGATCATGTGGATCACCACCCAGCGCAGCGACACCGTGCCGCGCCAGGAGTCCGTGCCCTCGACGTCCAGGTCGGGCGCCTCGGCGAGGAAGCGGTCCGCGAAGGCGCACTCCGCGCGCCAGGCCGACCAGGCGGCGGCGACGGCCGCCGGGTCCGCGTCCCGCGCGCCGTCGAAGTCGCCGTCCGGGTCGTCCGGCGCCGAGTACAGCGCCGGGGCGTCCTGCCCGGCCAGCACCTGGCGGAACCAGCGCCGCTCCACATCGGTCAGGTGCCGGACGAGACCGAGCAGCGACAGCGTCGAAGGGGTCACGGAACGGGTCGCCAACTCGGCCTCCACGCCCGCGCACTTGAGCTCCAGGGTGGTGCGCTGCGCGGTCAGGAACGCGGCGAGCATCCGGCGTTCGTCGCCGGTGGCCGGTGTGTGGAAGCGGGACTCGGACGCGGGGGCAGGGAAGACGTCGCCCCGGCGGGTGGGCCCGGACGCGTCGGCGGTGGTCGTCATGACGGCGCAGGCTAGCCGAGGGCGGGCAGCCTGCGCGGTTCGATGCGTTCCTCCTCGGCCGTGCCCCCGGGACCGCTCCGGCGGACGATGTACGCGCCCTTGCCCGGCACCTCCGTGACGGCCTCGACGAGCCGGGTGCCCCGGTAGACGAGCCCCACCCCGTCGTCCGTGCAGTGGGTCTCGGGCAGGGTGCCGTCGGCGACCAGCCGGTGGGCGAGGGGGCGACGGCCCGGATCGCCGTCGTAGTGCACGCCGTTGCCGTACGGCAGGATGCCCAGCGCATCGGTCACCGGCCGGAGTTCGGGACCGTACGAGTCGGTCGTGCCGCCCTCGAACCAGCACAGCGAACCCGCGCTCACCCCGCTGAGCACCACCCCCGCCCGCCACGCGCGCCGGAACACGCCGTCCAGGCCGTGCACCCGCCACACCGCGAGCAGGTTCGCGACGGAGCCGCCCATCACCCACACCACGTCCTGCTCCAGGACCGTGCCCTCGATGTCCGCCACGTTCGGCATGGGGAACAACTGCAGTGGCGTGAAGTCGAATCCGGCGACCCGCGCGGCCTCGCCCATCCGCGCGGTGAAGTGCTCCGCGTCGCCGATCGCCGTCCCCACGTACATCAGGCGCGGTCGGCGCCCGTGGACGCCGGACAGGTCCACCGCGTGGTGCACGAGCGCGTCGAAGGTCACCCGGGTCCGGCCGCCGACGCGGTGTCCGCCGGAGGTGGCGACGATGGTGGGTTCAGAAGCGGGCATGGTCGGACCCTACTCGGCCGCCGCTGCGCCCCGGTCAGCCGATCGACCGCGGCAGCCGCAGGCTGAGTCCCACCGTCAGGGCCACCGTGGCGAGTTGGACGAGCAGCGTCGTCACCAGCGCGTCGCGCATGCCCAGCGCGGGCGTCAGCGACAGGAACAGCGAGCCGAGCGTGGCCACGCCCAGGGCGAGGGCCGCCTGCTGCGCCGTCGTCATGACGCCGCTGCCGACGCCCGCCCGGTCCGCGGGCACCTCGGACAGGATGATCCGGAAGAGGATGGGCAGTTGCAGCGCCTGGCCCGCGCCCGCGAGCGCCGCGCCCGGCAGCAGTTGCGCCACCCCGAGGTCCGGCCAGGTCCGCCAGGCCGCGAGCGCGATCAGCGCCACCCCGGCGCCTTGCAGCAGACCGCCCGCCGTGACGACCCGGCTGCCCCAGCGGGCCACCAGCCGCGGACCGGCCAGCGACGTCGCGAAGAACACCGCCGCCATCGGCGCGAGCGCGAGACCCGCCGCCGTCGCGCTCTGCCGCTCGCCCTGCTGCAGGGCCACCGCGATCACGAACATGAAGCCGCTGAAGCCGACGGAGAAGGGCAGCACCATCACCAGCCCCCGGCGCAGGGACAGGATGCGGAAGAGGGACGGCGGCACCAGCGGGGTGCGGCCCGCGCGGTCGGCCCGGCGCTCCACCGCGTAGAACGCGCAGGCGAGCCCGGGGAACGCGGCCAGCGACAGCCACGTCCACAGCGGCCAGCCCGCCGCCCGGCCCTCCGTCAGCGGGGCGAGCAGCGCGGTCAGGGCGAGGGCGAGCAGCACCGTGCCGGGACCGTCGACCGGCTCCGGACGCGGCGAGCGGGTCTCGGGGACCGTACGGGCGGCGAGCACCAGGGCGACGATCGTCACCGGCACGTTCACGAGGAACACCGAGCGCCAGCCGGAGCCGAGCACGTCCGCCGAGACGAGGACGCCGCCGAGCACCTGGCCCGCCACCATCGACAGGCCGGCCGTCGCCCCGTACATGCTCATCGCGCGGGCCCGGCGCGGGCCGCTCGTGGTGGCCTGGATCGTGGCGAGGACCTGCGGCAGCAGCGCCGCCGCGGCCGCGCCCTGGGCGACCCTGGCCGCCACCAGCGTCCAGGCGGTGGGCGCCAGACCGCAGGCCAGCGACGTCAGGCCGAAGGCCGCCATGCCGCCGACGAACAGCCGGCGGCGGCCCAGCAGATCGCCGAGCCGGCCGCCGAGGACGAGGAGGACGGCGTACGCGATGCCGTACCCGGCGACGACCAGCTCCAGGACCGGCTCGCTCGCGGACAGGTCACGGCCGATGGTGGGCAGGGCGACGTTGACGATGAAGAAGTCGATGAGCGGCAGGGCGCCGCCCAGCAGAACGGTGAGCAGACCCGGGCCGCCGAGCGCCGGCGCGACGGGCCCGGCGGCGGCACGGACCGCGGGAGACTGCGTGTGGGTGGTCATGCACCGAGCCTCGGCCGTCCGTCAGACGGGTACCAGAGTGTTCTTATCCTGGTAGAACCTCTACCTGGAAACAGGTTCGCGGTCGGTCCAGGCTGGGAGCGTGACCACCATGACGCAGGACGTGCAGTACGGGGCCGACGCCCGGCCCGGGGAGATCCGGCGGCACGAGCTGGCCGGGTTCCTGCGCAGCCGCCGCGAGCGGATCACGCCCGAGGAGGTCGGCCTGCCGCGCGGACCGCGCCGCCGCACCCCGGGGCTGCGCCGCGAGGAGGTCGCGCACCTCTCCGCGGTCGGCGTCACCTGGTACACGTGGCTGGAGCAGGCCCGCGACATCCAGGTCTCCGCACAGGTCCTCGACGCCCTCGCCCGCACGCTGCGGCTCGACGCGAGCGAACGCGTCCACCTGTTCGGCCTGGCCGGCGCGATCGACCCGACACCGGCGGCCAGCTGCACCACGCTCACCCCCGAACTCCTCGACGTGATCGCCCAGTTGGAGCCGTTCCCGGCCTGCGTGCAGAACAGCCGCTACGACATCCTCGCCTACAACAGCACCTACCGGATGCTGCTGTGCGACCTCGACGCGATCCCGCCCGAGGACCGCAACTGGATGCTCCTGGCGTTCACCCACGAGGACTGGCGGTCGGCGATCGTGGGCCTCGACGACGTGCTGCGCGTGATGGCCGCCAAGTTCCGCTCCGGCATGGCCGAGCACCTCGCCGAGCCCGCCTGGAAGGTGGTCCTGAAACGGCTGACCGAGGAGTCCGCCGAGTTCCGCGAGCTGTGGGAGCGCCACGAGGTGGTGCAGTCCGTGCCCAGCAAGGTGAAGCACTTCCACAATCCGTACGTGGGGCCGCTCGACGTCGTCCACACCGACCTGTGGCTCGGCCGGGACTGCGGGGCGCGCATGGTCACGTACACGCCCGCCGACGACGCGACCCGGGAGCGCCTCGGCCGGCTGCGGGAGCTGGCGCTCAGCCGGAGCTCGTGAGGTCGGCGTCCGCGCGGACCTCAGGATCCGAGAGCCGCTCCGCCGTCCGCCGCGCCGTTCCCCGCGCCCACCGCCCGCTGGTCAGCGCGCCCAGCAGCAGCACCGCGAGACCGCACCCGGCGATGATCCACCAGCAGGTCCGGCTCGCGCCGACGAACGCGTCCGCGTACGACGATCCGGCGACGCCCGAGGCGAGCACCGCGCCGATGACGGCGACGCCGAGGGTCTGGCCGATCTGCCGGCTCGTGGAGGCGACGGCCGCCGCGACACCCGCCTGCGTCCGGGGCATGCCGGAGACGGCGGTGTTCGTGATGGGGGCGTTCACGAAACCGAAGCCGATGCCGAACAGCACGTAGCCGACGAAGAGCGTCACGTTCGAGGTCTCCGCGTCGAACGCCGCGAACAGGACACCGCTCGCGGTCATCATCACGCCCGCCACCAGGAGCGGCAGCCGCGGCCCCCGGTTGCCGACGAGACGGCCCGACAGCGGCGCGCAGACCAGCGTCATCGCCGCCATCGGCAGCATCCACAGGCCCGCGTGCAGCGCGTCGAGACCGCGGACGTCCTGGAGGTACAGCGTCGACAGGAACAGGAAGCCGCCGAGCGCGGCGAACCCGCAGATCGCGATGACCGTGGCGCCGCTGAACGGCGCCGAGCGGAAGAACCGCAGGTCGATGAGGGGTTCGGCGCGGCGCGGCTCGTAGTACAGCAGACCGGCCAGCGAGGCGACGGCGAGCGCCGCGAAGGCGATGGTCCGGCCCGACGTCCAGCCCGCGTCCGGCGCCTCGATGATCGCGTACGTGAGGGAGCCGAGCAGCGTGATCACCAGGAGCTGGCCGACCGGGTCGGGGCGGCGGGCCCTGGGGGCGCGGGACTCGGGGACGTAGCGGACCGTCAGCAGGAGCGCGGCCAGGCCGACGGGCAGATTGACCCAGAAGATCGACCGCCAGCCGACCGAGTCCACGAGCAGGCCGCCGACCAGCGGGCCCGCCGCCATCGAGATGCCGACGACACCGCCCCACACCCCGATGGCGCGGGCCCGCTCGCGCGGGTCGGTGAACGTGTTCGTGATGATCGACATCGCCACCGGGTTGAGCATCGAGCCGCCCACCGCCTGCACCATCCGGAACGCCACCAGGGCCTCCAGGTTCGGCGCGAGCGAGCAGGCCACCGAGGCCGCGGTGAAGACGATCAGCCCGATCTGGAAGACCCTGCGCCGCCCGACCCGGTCCGCGGTCGAACCGGCCAGCATCAGCAGCGCGGCGAGGACCAGCGTGTACGCGTCGATCGTCCACTGCATGCCCGACAGCGTGGCGTCGAAGTCCTTCGCCATGGACGGCAGGGCGACGTTCAGGATCGTGTTGTCGAGGCTCACGATCAGCAGGCTCATGCAGCAGATGGCGAGGACGAGCAGGCGCCGCCGGTGGCTCAGGGACTGTGGTGCATCGGGCATGTATTCGACGGTATCCGGAGCGGCTCCGGGACGGGTACGTGAGGTCATGCCCCCACGGTCGTCGCCCGCTCAGCCGGGTACCAGAGTCTCCTTATCGTGTTACAGGCAGTACCTGGCAACAGGATGAGCGCGGGAGCATCCTGGTGGCATGACCCCCGCCGCCGCCACCGCCGCAGCCGCATCGGCCGACGGACTGCGCCGCGCCGAGCTGGCCGCGTTCCTGCGCAGCCGCCGCGAGCGCATCACCCCGGACCAGGTCGGCCTGCCCGGCACGGCCCGGCGCCGCACCCCCGGCCTGCGCCGCGAGGAGGTCGCGCACCTCGCCTCGGTCGGCATCACCTGGTACACGTGGCTGGAGCAGGGCCGCGCCATCAACGTCTCGGCCGCGGTGCTGGACGCCATCGCCCGCGCGCTGCGGATGGACCCCGCCGAGCGGGCCCACGCCTTCGCGCTCGCCGGGACCACCGACCCGCGCGCCGAGCCCGACCGCCCGGCCGTCACGCCCACCGTCCTGCGGCTGCTGCGGCGCCTGGAGCCCTGGCCGGCCGAGGTGAAGAACGCCCGGTACGAGATCCTCGCGCACAACGCGGCGTACGCCGGCGTCTTCGGCGACCCCGCCGAACTCGAACCCGGGCACCGCAACGCCCTGTGGATGATGTTCATGAACCACCGCAGGGGCGTGCAGTACCTGGACCGCGACGTGATGCTGCCCGAGCTCCTCGCCAAGTACCGCAAGGCGATGGCCGAGCACGTCGCCGAGCCGGCCTGGAAGGCGCCGGTCGAGGAGCTCCTCGCGGTGTCGCCGGAGTTCCGCGAGCTGTGGGAGCGGCGCGAGGTCGCGCCGATGGTCTCGCACGTCAAGCGCTATCTGCACGCGGACCCGGAGATCGGCCTGCTGCGCCTGGAGCACCGCCACATGTGGCTGGCCCCGGACAGCGACGCGTACCGGGTCGTCGCCTACGTCCCCGCGGACGACGAGACCGAGGAACGCCTGGAGAAACTGGCGGGGCGGACGGCCCTGACGGGGTGAGCGCCGGGTGAGGGACAATGGAGCTCTGTCCGTGCCCCATGAAGGTTTTCTCGTACGTCTCCGGAGACCGCCCCGATGACCCAGCAGCCGCTCCACGTCGGCCCGCACACCGTGCAGCCGCCGGTGGTCCTCGCCCCCATGGCGGGGATCACGAACGCGCCGTTCCGCACCCTGTGCAGAGAGTTCTCGGGCGGCAAGGGCCTCTTCGTGAGCGAGATGATCACGACGCGCGCCCTGGTCGAGCGCAACGAGAAGACCATGCAGCTGGTCCACTTCGACGAGACCGAGAAGCCGCGCTCGATCCAGCTGTACGGCGTCGACCCGGCCACCGTCGGCAAGGCCGTCCGCATGATCGCGGAGGAGGACCTCGCCGACCACATCGACCTGAACTTCGGCTGCCCTGTCCCCAAGGTGACCCGCAAGGGCGGCGGCTCCGCGCTCCCGTACAAGCGCAACCTGCTGCGCGCGATCCTCAAGGAAGCGGTCTCGGGCGCGGGCGACCTCCCGGTCACCATGAAGATGCGCAAGGGCATCGACGACGACCACATCACCTACCTCGACGCGGGCCGGATCGCGGTCGAGGAGGGCGTCACCGCGATCGCGCTGCACGGCCGCACCGCCGCCCAGCACTACGGCGGCACGGCCGACTGGGACGCGATCGCCCGCCTCAAGGAGCACGTCCCGGAGATCCCCGTCCTCGGCAACGGCGACATCTGGTCCGCGGACGACGCGCTGCGCATGGTCCGCGAGACCGGCTGCGACGGGGTCGTCGTGGGGCGCGGCTGCCTCGGCCGGCCGTGGCTGTTCGCCGATCTGGTGGCGGCGTTCGAGGGACGCGAGGAGCGGGTCCGTCCGACCCTTCGGGTGGTGGCCGACGCGATGGTCCGCCACGCGATGCTGCTCGGTGAGTGGATCGGCGACGAGTCGCGCGGCGTCATCGACTTCCGCAAGCACGTCGCCTGGTACCTGAAGGGCTTCTCGGTCGGCTCCGAGATGCGCAAGCGTCTCGCGATCACGTCGTCGTTGGCCGAGCTCCGGGCCGGCCTCGACGAGCTGGACCTCGACCAGGACTGGCCCGACGGCGCGGACGGTCCCCGGGGGCGTACCTCCGGCAACAACCGGGTCGTTCTCCCGGACGGCTGGCTCAAGGACCCGTACGACTGCGCGGGCCTCTCGGAGGACGCGGAATCGGACACGTCCGGCGGCTGAGCCCGGTACGGCTCCGCGCCCGCGGGGTTCGGTTCGCCGTGTCGTGCCCGGCCACGCAGTTCCCCGCGCCCCTGGGCGTCTGCCGTGTTGCGGCGGGTTCTTCGAGTGCGGGTCTCGTCGTGGCTGTTCGCGCAGTTCCCCGCGCCCCTGAAGGCATGCGCTTCGCGCAGCCTTCCCCCGCCGGGGAGAGGCCGCCCGAAGGGCGCATCTCCAGGGGCGCGGGGAACTGCGCGAGAAGCTCCACCGGGCCGCGGTCGAAGAACCCGCCGCAACACGGCAGACGCCCAGGGGCGCGGGGAACTGCGCGACCAGCCCCCACGCAGCCGCAGCCGGACCCCGACCTCAACCCCCGACGGCGCTGAGCAGTGCCAAGGGGGCCGCCGCCGAGCGGGACTCGCGGACGCACGCGTACGGGTAGGGGACGGGCGCCGGGTACGCCTCCCGCTCGTACCCGGCGAGCACCTCCGGAAGCCGCCCGCCGCAGGCGCCCGCCGCCGACACCAACCCCTGCGCCACCGCCCGCGCCTCGTCGTGCAGCCCGTACCGCGCGAGCCCCAGCGCGATGAGCGCGTTGTCGTGCGGCCACACCGAACCCCGGTGGTACGACAGCGGGTGGTACGCGGCCTGGCCGGAGGCCACCGTGCGGACGCCCCACCCGGAGAAGAAGTCCGGTTCCAGGAGCCGCCGCCCGACCGCCTCGCCGTACTCCTTGTCGAGCAGCCCCGACCACAGCAGGTGCCCCGCGTCGGACGCCAGCGCGTCCACCTGCCGCCCGTCACCGTCCAGGGCCAGCGCCGGGAACCCGTGCTCGGCCATCCAGAAGTCCCGCAGGAACCGGTCCCGCAGATCGGCCGCGGCTTGTTCGAGGAGCTCGGCGTACACCACGTCGTCCCACACGGTCCTGGCCAGCGCGGCCGTGCGGCGCAGCGCGTCGTACGCGTAGCCCTGCGCCCCGGCCGCCATCACGGGCCCCGTGGCCCGGCTGCCGTCGGCGCAGCAGATCGCGCCGGGGGAGTCCTTCCAGTTCTGGTTGGCGAGCCCGCCCTGGTCGGCGCGGTAGACGAGATAGCCGCGCGACGTGAGCCCGCCGTGGTCGAGCATCCAGCCGACCGCGGCCCGCGCCGCCGGCTCCAGGCGCCGCGCGAGCCGGAGGTCCGCGGTCTGCTCGGTGTACGCGCCGAGCAGCACCAGGAACAGCGGTGTCGCGTCGACCGACCCGTAGTACCGCCCGTACGGCACCTGCCCGAAGTGCGCGAGCTCGCCGTGCCGCACCTCGTGCACGATCTTCCCGGGCTGCGCCACGGCCCCGTCGATCCGCTCGGTGGCCTGCGTCGCGGCGAGCACCGGCAGGGTGGCGGCGGCCAGCTCGGGCCGGTACGGCAGCGCGAACAGGGACGTCAGGAGCGCGTCCCGGCCGAGCAGCGTCAGGAACCACGGCACCCCCGCCGCCGGCACCAGCTGCCGCTCCCCGTCGGGCCCGGCCGCCGGAACCCGCAGCACCGCGAGGTCGGCGAGCCCGCGCGAGCACGCCGCCGCCAGCTCGGGCCAGGCCCCGGGCAGCTCCACCCCGGCCGCGAAGTCCCGTACGGTGTCCGCGAGTTCGGCGGCCACGGACGCCGGGCTCAGCGGCGCCCGCCCGCCGTTCGCCACCACCCGCAGCGTCAGCTCGGCGCTGTCCAGCGGGTCGAGGTCGAGCGCCCACACCAGGCGGCGCGCCCCGGTGCCGGTCTCCTCGACCGCGTCCGGCGCCGGTTCGCTCGTCACCGTCGTCGAGGACCGCCAGTCCCCGCGCGTGTACGTGAACTCCACGCCGTCGTCGAGGACGTCACGGGTGCGGACGGCGCCGGTCTTGACGTACGTACGGTGGTCGGCGCGCAGCTCGAACTGGTCGGCGAAGTCCGCGTCGACCGTCAGCGCGAGCCGTACGGTCATCGGCTCCGGACGGTTCGACACCACCCGAAGGAGCTCCACGAACGATCCTTCCCCGACGGCCTGTTCACGGAAGAGCGTGTACGCGGCGGGTTCCTGGCGGCCGCCGCCGCGCGGCACGAGGACGCAGCGGGCGGCGCCCCCGGTCGCGTCGTCGTACGTCATCCGGGAGAGCACGTCGGGCGCGGCCCCGTCGGCCGTGAGCTGCCAGCGGCACAGGTGCCGGGCGTCCCGTACGAACAGGCCGTCCATCGAGGACCCGCCGCGCACCGCCGTCAGCGCCCCGCCCGCGTCCATCGCGGCGAACGTGGCCCCCCGGACGAGGAGTTGGCGTGCGTGTCCGTGCTCATCGGTCATCCCGAGGTCCTCTCGCCCAGCAGATCAAGGGTCAGCGCGGCCGTCCAGCCGAACCCGCGGGCGCCGCAGCCCGCTCCCGTGTACGGGTCGACGTACTCGGCGAAGTCCGACGTCCCGGCCGTGTCGAGCAGCGCGGCCCGCAGCAGCGCCGCCCGCGCGTGCTCGCCGTGCAGCCGGAGCCCGCGCTCCAGCAGCCAGTTGGTGTTGAACCAGGCGGGCCCGCGCCAGTACCGGTGCGCGTCGAACGCCGCCCCCAGCAGGTCGTAGCTCGGCGCGAGCCGCACCTGGTCGCCCACGCCGAAGTGCGGTCCGCACGCGGTGCGCACGAGCGCGGCCACCACGTCGCGCGGCAGGGCGGGCAGGATCAGTGGGATCAGCCCGGAGACCGTGTACTCCTCGACGAGCCGGCCGCCGTGCAGGTCCCGGCCGAAGAACATGCCCGCCGCCGGGTCCCACAGCCGGTCCACGAGCGCCGCCGTCAGCCGCTCCGCGCGCGCGTGCCGGGCCGTGCCCGCGGCCCCCAGCTCGCAGGCGATCCGGGCCAGGGCGTGCTCGGAGGCGGCCAGCAGTGCGTTGAAGGAGGGGTCCTCGACGGCGAACTGCCCCTGCCCGTCGGCGTATTCACCGTCGCGGTAGTCCATGGCGAGTCGCACGTAGCGGCCGTAGTCCAGGTCCGTCGGGCGGTCGTCGGCCGCGCCGTGCTCCAGGTCCGCGCGCCGGAAGGTGCGCGCGGGGGCCGGTGTCACCCGGCTCAGCGGGGCGTCCCAGCACGGGCTGTTGTCCATGCCCTGCTCCCACGGGTGCACCACCGACGCGAGGCCGCCGCCGCCCAGGTCGCGGCGGTGCAGGAGGTAGCGGTGCCACGCGGCGAGTCCGGGGTAGACGCGGGTCAGGAAGCCGCGGGAGCGGGACAGCGCCGGGTCGGCGCGGTGCACCAGCCACGCGGCGAGCGCGTGGACCGGGGGCTGCACGATCCCGGAGGTCTGCACGGTGCGCGGGGCGCCCGCCGCGCGGCCCGCGCCGGACGAGCGCCAGAAGTCGGGGCTGGGGAAGTACGCGTCCAGCGGGACGTCCGGGTTGAAGACGATGTGCGGGATGCGGCCGTCGCCCCACTGGGCGGCGATGAGGGTCTCCAGCTCCACCTGGGCGCGCACGGGGGAGACGTGCCGCAGTCCGATGGCGATGAACGCCGAGTCCCACGACCACTGGTGCGGGTACAGCGTGCGCGACGGGACCGTCGACGTCCCGGTCCAGTTCGCGTCGAGGGCCAGGACCGCCCGGTCCCACAGCGTGCCGTGCCGCGCGGCCGCGCTCGTGGGGGTGCGCCGCTCGGTGATGTGCTCCACATGCTCTCCCGCGGGACTGCCGGGCTGCCGGTTACGCAGCGGGCAGCATAGAGTTACGTCTGCATGACACGCAAAACCCAGAATGTAACGCGCAGTTGATGAACGCAAGGGGGTTGGCGGCCATGGCGGGGAACCAGGCGAGCGCCGGGGATCTGCTGCAGCTCGTCCGCAGCGGACGGGCGACCACGCGCGGCGCGCTCCAGGAGGTCACGGGCCTGTCCAGGGCCACGGTCGGGCAGCGCCTCGACCGGCTCTTCCGGGCGGGCTGGCTGCGCGAGGGCGCGGCCGGGCCGGTCAACTCCCGGCTGGGCGGCCGCCCTTCGATCCATCTGGAGTTCGACGACGCGCACGCGGTGGTGCTCGCCGCCGTCCTCGACACCCGGCACGCCCGCGCCGCCGTGCTCACCCTGTCCGGGGAGGTGCTCGCCGAGCACACGGACGACCTCACCGTCGAGGACGGCCCCGAGGCGGTGCTGCCGCGGCTCGGCGGCTGGTTCGGCGATCTGCTCAAGGAGGCCGGGCGCGCCGCGGACACGGTGTGCGGCATCGGCCTCGCGGTGCCGGGCCCCGTCGACATCGACACCGGCCGCGTCGTGCAGCCGCCGATCATGCCGGGCTGGGACGGCTACGACATAAGAGGCCGCCTCGCCCGCGCCGCCGCCGAGCACGCCGCGACCGCGCCGGACGTCCCGGTCCTGGTCGACAACGACGCCAACCTCATGGCGTACGGCGAACAGCGCACCGGCCACCCGGACTGCCGCGCCTTCGCCCTGGTCAAGGTCTCCACCGGGATCGGCGCGGGCGTCGTGGTGGACGGCGCGATCTACCGCGGCATCGACGGCGGCGCGGGCGACATCGGGCACGTCCGGGTCCCGGCGGGCGCCGACGCCCTGTGCAAGTGCGGTTCGTACGGCTGCCTGGCCGCGGTCGCCAGCGGCCGGGCGCTGGCCCGCCGGCTCACCGAGGCCGGGGTGCCCGCGGCCTCCGGCTCGGACGTGCGGGACCTGCTGGCGGCCGGGCACCCGGAGGCGGTGCGGCTGGCACGGGAGGCCGGGCGCAGCGTCGGCGAGGTGCTGGCCACCGTCGTCACCCTGCTGAACCCCGGTGTGCTGGTGATCGCCGGAGATCTGGCCGGAACTCCCTTCCTCACGGGCGTGCGCGAACTCCTCTACCAGCGGGCGCTGCCCCGCTCGACGGCCCATCTGGTCGTGGCCCCGGCCCGGCTCGGCGAGCGCTCCGCGCTCATCGGAGCGGGAGCGCTGGTGGTGGAGGAGCTGTACGCCCCCGCGCGGGCCGAGCGGCGGCTCGCGGCGCTGGGCGTGTGACGGGCCCGTTCCGTCCCCGGGACCTGTCCGGATGCTGACATCGGGCCGTCCGAAGCCCCCTTCAAACGGCGTGATTCTCGCCACCCCTGATCACCCTTGCGCTCAGATGAGCGCCAAATCGACGCCTGCACTTCTCCAACTCGTGGCACTGAGTGCCAATGCTCGATCATTTATGACGTGAACACACATGAGAGTAGAGCCTGCTCATGTGAGCGATTATCGGGCTCTACGGGGGTTGACCGTTCAAGAAGTGAACGCATTGACTGGATCTCGGATACCCATCGGTCACTTTCGATCTCCTGGCGGACGGGTGGTTACGGCCGCATGACGGCTAAGTGGACGTACCCAGAGGCCTTGGATCTGGGTATGTTCCTCGCCGTCAGGGCAGCCACCCGAGCCTCGAGGAGTCGAGACCCGTGTCGGAAAACAAAGATCCTCAGGTAACGAAGTTCGTTTACGACTTCACCGAGGGAAACAAGGACCTCAAGGACCTTCTCGGCGGCAAGGGTGCCAACCTCGCCGAGATGACCAACCTGGGGCTTCCCGTCCCTCCGGGCTTCACCATCACCACCGAGGCCTGCAAGGTCTACCTCGACAGCGGCGCCGAGCCGGTGGCACTCCGTGACGAGGTCAGCGAGCACCTCGACGCGCTCGAGCAGCAGATGGGCAAGAAGCTCGGCCAGGCCGACAACCCCCTTCTGGTGTCGGTCCGTTCGGGCGCGAAGTTCTCCATGCCCGGCATGATGGACACCGTCCTCAACATCGGTCTCTCCGACAAGTCGGTGCAGGGCCTCGCCAAGCAGGCCGGCGACGACCGCTTCGCGTGGGACTCGTACCGCCGCCTCATCCAGATGTTCGGCAAGACCGTCCTGGACGTCGACGGCGAGCTCTTCGAGGACGAGCTGGAGAAGGCCAAGCGCGCCAAGAAGGTCACCGTCGACACCGACCTGGACGCCGCCGACCTCAAGAAGCTCGTCACGCGCTTCAAGAAGATCGTGAAGACCGAGGCGGGCCGCGACTTCCCGCAGGACCCGCGCGAGCAGATGGACCTCGCCATCCACGCCGTCTTCGACTCGTGGAACACCGACCGCGCCAAGCTCTACCGCCGCCAGGAGCGCATCCCCGGCGACCTCGGCACCGCGGTCAACGTGTGCTCGATGGTCTTCGGCAACCTCGGCCCCGACTCGGGCACCGGTGTCGCGTTCACCCGCGACCCCGCCTCGGGACACCAGGGCGTCTACGGCGACTACCTGCAGAACGCGCAGGGCGAGGACGTCGTGGCGGGCATCCGCAACACGGTGCCGCTCGCCGAGCTGGAGCAGATCGACAAGAAGTCGTACGACCAGCTCATGCAGATCATGGAGACCCTTGAGAACCACTACAAGGACCTCTGCGACATCGAGTTCACCATCGAGCGCGGCCAGCTGTGGATGCTGCAGACCCGCGTCGGCAAGCGCACCGCCGGTGCCGCCTTCCGCATCGCGACGCAGCTCGTCGACCAGGGCCTGATCGACGAGGCCGAGGCGCTCCAGCGGGTCACCGGCGCGCAGCTCGCGCAGCTGATGTTCCCGAAGTTCGACGAGGAGGCGAAGGTCGAGCAGCTCGGCCGCGGCATCGCCGCCTCGCCGGGCGCCGCGGTCGGCAAGGCCGTCTTCGACTCGTACACCGCCATCAAGTGGTCGCGCTCCGGCGAGAAGGTCATCCTCGTGCGCCGCGAGACCAATCCCGACGACCTCGACGGCATGATCGCCGCCGAAGGCATCCTCACCTCGCGCGGCGGCAAGACCTCGCACGCCGCCGTCGTCGCCCGCGGCATGGGCAAGACCTGTGTCTGCGGCGCCGAGGACCTGGAGGTCGACACCAAGCGGCGCCGCCTCACCGTCGGCAGCACCGTGGTCGAGGAGGGCGACGTCATCTCCATCGACGGGTCCACCGGCAAGGTCTACCTCGGTGAGGTCCCCGTCGTGCCGTCCCCGGTCGTCGAGTACTTCGAGGGCCGCATGCACGCCGGCGCCGACGACGCCGACGAGCTCGTCGGCGCCGTGCACCGGATCATGGCCTACGCGGACCGCGTACGCCGCCTGCGCGTACGCGCCAACGCCGACAACGCCGAGGACGCGCTGCGCGCCCGCCGGTTCGGCGCCCAGGGCATCGGCCTGTGCCGCACCGAGCACATGTTCCTCGGTGAGCGCCGCGAGATGGTCGAGAAGCTGATCCTCGCCGACACGGACACCGAGCGCGAGGACTCCCTCAAGCAGCTCCTGCCGCTCCAGAAGCAGGACTTCGTCGAGCTGTTCGAGGCGATGGACGGGCTGCCCGTCACCATCCGCCTGCTCGACCCGCCGCTGCACGAGTTCCTGCCCGACATCACCGAGCTGTCGGTGCGCGTCGCGCTCGCCGAGTCCCGCCAGGACAACAACGAGAACGACCTGCGGCTGCTCCAGGCCGTGCACCGGCTGCACGAGCAGAACCCGATGCTGGGTCTGCGCGGCGTCCGGCTCGGCCTGGTCATCCCCGGCCTGTTCGCCATGCAGGTCCGCGCCATCGCCGAGGCCGCCGCCGCCCGCAAGAACGCCAAGGGCGACCCGCGCGCCGAGATCATGATCCCGCTCGTCGGCACCGTCCAGGAGCTGGAGATCGTCCGCGAGGAGGCCGACCAGGTCATCGCGGAGGTCGAGGAGCAGACCGGCGTCAAGCTGAAGCTGTCCATCGGCACCATGATCGAGCTGCCCCGGGCCGCCCTCACGGCCGGACAGATCGCCGAGGCCGCCGAGTTCTTCTCCTTCGGCACGAACGACCTCACGCAGACGGTCTGGGGCTTCTCCCGCGACGACGTGGAGGCGAGCTTCTTCACCGCGTACCTGGAGAAGGGCATCTTCGGCGTCAGCCCGTTCGAGACGATCGACAAGGACGGCGTCGGCTCGCTGGTCAAGGCCGCCGCCGAGGCCGGTCGCGCCACGCGCCCCGACCTCAAGCTCGGCGTCTGTGGCGAGCACGGCGGCGACCCGGAGTCGGTCCACTTCTTCCACGAGGTCGGCCTGGACTACGTCTCCTGCTCGCCGTTCCGCATCCCGGTCGCCCGCCTCGAGGCCGGCCGCGCGGCCTCCACCTCCGTGGGCAGCGACCACCGGTAGGACCCGCAGAACCCCCGGAGCCGCCGTCGGTCCCCGACCCTCACCGATCGGCGACGGCTCCGGTGCTCGACGAAAGGGCGGTACCCCTGTGCGGGGGGACCGCCCTTTCGGCATGAGCTCTCCTCGGGGCTTGAGTTCTTCGCGTTCCGGCGGAACGATGCCTGCCTCATTACCGTCCGGTAAGTCGACCGGCGGGCAGACCCGTCACCCAGGGAGCAGGGCCATGAGCGGCTGGAGCGCGCGTGACATCCCGGACCGGAGCGGCACCACCGCCGTGGTCACCGGCGCCAACAGCGGCATCGGGTACGTCACCGCGCGGGAGCTGGCCAGGGCGGGCGCCCACGTCGTCCTCGGCTGCCGCAGCGAGCGGCGCGGCGTCGCCGCGGTGGAGCGGCTGCGCGCCGAGGTGCCGGGCGCCGACGCCGAGTTCGGGCCGCTCGACCTGGGCGACCTCGGCTCCGTACGGGAGTTCGCGGCGGCCCTCAGCGGCCGGCCGCTCGACCTGCTCGTCAACAACGCCGGGGTGATGGCGCTGCCGTACGCCCGCACCGTCGACGGGTTCGAGATCCAGTTCGGCGTGAACCACCTCGGGCACTTCGCGCTCACCGGACTGCTGCTGCCGAGCCTCCTCGACGCGCCGGCCGCCCGCGTCGTCACCGTCTCCAGCGCTCTGCACGCGCTCGCCGACCTCGACCCGGGCGACCTCAACAGCGAGCAGGGGTACCGGAGGTGGATCGCGTACGCGCGCTCCAAGACGGCCAATCTGCTCTTCGTGCACGAGCTGGCCCGCCGCGCCGCCGCGGCCGGGGCCGCCCTCGTCGCCGCCGCCGCGCACCCCGGGTACGCCGCGACGTCCCTCCAGGCGCGGGGCGCCCGGCTGGAGGGACGCAAGGGGATGGAGCGGTTCTACGCCGTGGGGAACCGGGTGTTCGCGCAGTCCGCGGAGGGCGGGGCGCTGCCCACGCTGTACGCCGCGACGGCCCCCGGGGTGCGGGGCGACGACTTCTACGGGCCGCGGGTGATGATGTGGCGCGGGGCGCCGGGCCGGTCGTGGCGGGCGTCGTGGACGCGCGGCGACGTGGCGGGGGAGCGGTTGTGGGCGGCGTCGGAGCGGTTGACCGGGGTGGAGTGCGGCGCCCTGAAGGGGTGAGCGTCGCGGGGGTCCGGGCAGGGTGCGTCAGGTCAGGTCCGACGCATCGAAGATGGCCTTCGCCTCTTCCTCGTCCACCTGGGCGCCCAGGGTGCGGAGCACCTCGACTCCCGTCACCAGCAGGCCGTTCGCCCGGGCCCGGCCGGCCCCCGTCTCGACCCGGTGCCACAGCAGCGGGTTCGCCGTGAGGATCTGCGGGTCCAGCTCCACCCGGGCGCCCAGGGTGTCCCGCAGGACCAGGCGCGGGGTCAGGCCGTCGGCGCGGCGGGCCGAGACCAGCAGGTCCGTGCAGACGTGCCGGCGGCGGAACAGGCCGCGCACCGCGAGCCAGCCGGGGCCCGCCGTGACGCGCGGCGGGTGCAGCACGGCGTACAGGGGCAGCGAGAGGCCCGTCCACAGCAGGACGCGCGGCGGGGTCAGGGTGGAGTGGGCCGCGTCGACGGTCAGGGCGAGCCCGAACACCAGCGCCGTGCTGAGCAGAGCGGCCCGCAGTTCGTGTGCCCAGGCCCGGTCGGTCACCGTCGCCGTCGCGGGGCGGACGGCACCGGTCCGGGTGCCGGGCCCCGACGTCCTCACATTGCGTCCCATGGAGCGCACCGTAGGCCGTAGGGCGGGGCGCTCCGGCGGTTTTTGACTCTGTCCTGACCCGTAACGACTGCTTTTTGACGCGGAACTGACGTTTAGGCCGCCGCGCCGCCGTCGATCACCAGGTCCGCGCCGACCACGGACGCGGCGTCGGACGAGGCGAGGTACAGGACGGCCGCGGCGACCTCCTCCGTCGTCGAGACCCGGCCGAGCGGGGACTGCTCCTTCATCCGGACGTCCCGTTCGGCGGGGGTCTCGTCGGGGCGCAACGACATCGTGGTGTCGGAGGCGCCGGGGCTCACCGCGTTGATGCGGATGCCCTCGGCGACGTGGTCGAGGGCGGCGCCGCGGGTCAGGGCGGAGACGGCGGCCTTCGAGGCGCCGTAGGCGGTGACGCCGGGCCGGGAGGCGTGGGGGCCGAGGTTCGAGGAGACGTTCACGATCGCGCCGCCCGACTCCTGGGTCCGCATCTGGGCGACCTCGGCCTGCAGCGAGTTCAGCACCCCCGTGACGTTGATGTCGAGGAGCGTGCGCCAGTCCTCGGCGGGCAGGTCGGCGACGGGGGTGCCGCCGCGGAAGACGCCCGCGTTGTTGACGGCGACGTCGAGCGTGCCGAAGCGCTCGACCGCTGTACGGACCAGGGCCTTCGTGTCGTCGGCCCGGGACACGTCGGCCGGCTGCGCGAGGGCGGTGCCGCCCGCGGCCTCGATGAGCGCGACGGTCTCGGCGAGGGGCCCGTGCGTCCGCCCGGCGACGACCACGTTCGCGCCCTCGGCGGCGAGGGCGAGCGCGACGGCCCGGCCGAGGCCGGAGCCCGCGCCGGTGACGAGGGCGGTCCGGCCGGTGAAGCGGTGGCGGGAGGCGTGCGACACGGGAGACATGGGTTCCTCTTTCTTGACCGATCGGTTCAGTATGAGGGCAAGTGAAAGACCCTCCGGGCGGAGGGCGAACCGGCTGGTTGGTCGGCTGGCTGGTGTGGTGTCAGTCGAGGAGGGTGAGGGCCTGTGCGGCGGCGTCCCTGACCCGTGCGGGGTCCTGGGACGCCTTGCCGACGACGCGCATGCCCTGCATCAGGACGAGCAGCAGCCGGGCGAGTGCCCGGGGGTCGCGCCCCGCGGGCAGCTCGCCCTGCGCCTGGGCGCGGGTGAGCGTGGTGCGCAGCAGCGTCTCGACGTGCTCCCAGCTGCGCTCGACGCGGCGGGCGGCCTGGGGGTCGTGCGGGGCGAGCTCCGCGGCCGTGTTGGTGACCAGGCAGCCCGTCAGGCGCTGGTCGGTGGTGGTCGACTCCGTGGCGAAGCGGTGGATCAGGGCGCGGACCGCGGGGAGGGCGGGGCCGGCCTGCGACAGTTCGTCGAGCACGGTCGAGTCGGCGGACTCGGCGTACCGGTCCATCGCCTTCAGGTACAGGTCGTGCTTGTTGCCGAACGTGGCGTAGATGCTGGCGCGGCCGATGCCGAGGTGGTCGACGAGGTCCGCCATCGACGTCGCCTCGTAGCCGCGCCGGTGGAACAGCTCGAGGGCCGCTTGCAGCGCGGCGTCCGGATCGAATTCCTTGGTCCTGGCCACGAACCAGACCCTATAGGTATGTGGAACGGTCGGTCAAGTATGACGTGTTCCCCCTGAAGGCTCGACTGCGTCTGCCGGGCCGGTCGTTCGTCGCGGGCTGCCGGCTGTGGTGGGTCGCTCGCGCAGTTCCCCGCGCCCCTGGAGCATGCGGCTCCGCCGCAGCCCCATAGGCGCCCCCTGAGAGGCCGCACGAAGTGCGCCTCGCAGGGGCGCGGGGAACTGCGCGAGAAGCCCCACCGGCCCGCGCTCGGCGGACGGGCGGCCGTGGCGCGTGGCCGTGCTTTTTTGGGGGCGCGGGGAACTGCGCGAGAAGCCCCGCCGGCCCGCGCTCGGCGGACGGGCGGCCGTGGCCATGGCGCGTGGCCGTGCTTTTGGGGGCGCGGGGAACTGCGCGATCAGCCATGACGGCGTGCCAGTCGAACCGTAGGCCGGGCCTACGCCGCACGTACCGCGTAGGCCCGGACGGAGACCGTGTCGTCGTCCAGGCAGCGGCCCGTCTCCAGGTCGAAGCGCTGCTTCAGGAGTGGCGACGCCACGAACGGCCGGCCGAGGGCGGAACCGAGCAGGCCGCGCGAGAGCACCGCCGCCCCGGTGAACGGATCCGTGTTGTCGACGGCGTGCACCCGCCCCGCCCGGTCCAGGAAGACCGCGGCCTGACGGCCGTCGGGCAGCAGTGCCGCGACGCCCCGCCCCGGCGTGAGCCGGTCCAGTTCGCACACGGACAACCACTCGTCGTCCAGGCCGAGTTGCACCATTACCGTCGTCTTCTCGGGAGCGATCGTCATCGTACGGCGAGTCCTTCCAGGGGGATGAGGGGCAGCTCGGGCTTGATCTGGTCGCGCTCGGGGACGAAGCGGACCGTCGGGTCCGGGGTGTCGGGGGCGTTCACGAACGAGACGAAGCGGGACAGCCGCTCGGGGTCGTCGAGGGTCTCGGCCCACTCGTCCCGGTAGTGCGCGACGTGCGCCCGCATCAGCGCCTCCAGCTCGTCGCAGATGCCGAGCGAGTCGTGCACGACGACGTCCCGCACGTGGTCGAGGCCGCCGTCGATCCGGTCCAGCCAGGCCGCCGTGCGCTCCAGGCGGTCGGCCGTGCGGATGTAGAACATCAGGAACCGGTCGATCAGCCGGATCAGTTCCGCGTCGCTCAAGTCCTGTGCGAGCAGGTCGGCGTGACGGGGCGTCATGCCGCCGTTGCCGCCCACGTACAGGTTCCAGCCGTTGGCGGTGGCGATGACGCCGAAGTCCTTCGACTGGGCCTCGGCGCACTCGCGGGCGCAGCCGGAGACCGCCGACTTCAGCTTGTGGGGGGACCGCAGGCCCCGGTAGCGCAGCTCCAGGTCGATCGCCATCCGCACCGAGTCCTGCACGCCGTAGCGGCACCAGGTCTGCCCGACGCAGGACTTCACGGTGCGCAGCGACTTGCCGTACGCGTGCCCGGACTCGAAGCCGGCGTCCACCAACCGTGCCCAGATCATGGGCAGTTGATCGACCCGGGCGCCGAAGAGATCGATGCGCTGACCGCCGGTGATCTTCGTGTAGAGCCCGAAGTCCCGCGCCACTTCGCCGATCACGATGAGCTTCTCGGGAGTGATCTCGCCGCCCGGGATGCGCGGCACCACCGAATAGGAGCCGTTCTTCTGCAGGTTGGCGAGGAAGTGGTCGTTCGTGTCCTGCAGGGCCGCCTGCTCGCCCTCCAGGACGTAGCCGTCCGCGCCGATCGACGGGGCCAGCGACGCGATGATCGAGCCGACCGCCGGCTTGCAGACCTCGCAGCCCTCGCCGCCGCGCGCCTCCTCGCGGCCGTGCTCGTCGAGCAGCTGGGCGAAGGCCGTGACGCGCTTGACGCGGACGATCTCGTACAGCTCCTGGCGCGTGTGCCGGAAGCAGCCGCACAGGCCGTCGTCGCCGGACTTCGGCAGCAGCTGCCCGATGAGCTTGACGCAACTCCCGCAGCCCGTACCCGCCTTGGTGCACTTCTTCACCTCGGGCAGCGAGGTGTGCTCGCAGATCTCGCCCTTGGTCACGTTGTGGCAGGAGCAGATGACGGCGTCGGCGGGCAGCGCGTCCGGGCCGAGCTGGGCGGGCGCGCCCGCACCGGCCGGCAGCACCAGCGCCTCGGGCGCGACCGGCGGCACGGTCCCGGTGAGCGCGCGCAGCGTGCCGTAGGCCTCCGCGTCACCCACCAGGATCCCGCCGAGCAGCTCGCCCTCGCTGCCGATGACGAGCTTCTTGTACGTGCCCGAGCGCGAGTCCGAGTAGACGACGTCGAGGCAGCCCTCGGTCGCGCCGTGCGCGTCGCCGAACGAGGCCACGTCGACCCCGAGCAGCTTCAGCTTGGTGGACAGGTCGGCGCCGGTGAACGACGCCTCCGTGGACTCCTCGGCGATGGCCGCGGCGGCCGTCAGGGCCATCTCGTAACCGGGGGCGACGAGCCCGTAGACCCGGCCGTCGGCGGCGAGGGCGCACTCGCCGATCGCGAACACGTCGGGGTCGCTGGTGCGGCACCGCTCGTCGACCGTGATGCCGCCCCGCTCGCCCACCGACAGGCCCATGTCGCGGGCGAGTTGGTCGCGCGGGCGGACACCGGCGGAGAAGACGACGAGGTCGGTGGCGAGCTCGGAACCGTCCGACAGCTTCATGCCGCGCACCGCGCCCGACGCGTCGTCGGTGACGATCTCCTGCGTGCCGACCCCCGTGTGGACGTCGATCTTCATGTCGCTGATGGTCTTCAGGAGGGCCGCGCCGCCGCCCTCGTCGACCTGCACGGGCATCAGCCGCGGCGCGAACTCCACGATGTGGGTGGCGAGTCCGAGCCCCTGCAGCGCACCCGCGGCCTCCAGGCCGAGCAGTCCACCACCGACCACGGCGCCGACCGTCGCGTTGTTCTTGGCGTAGTCCTCGATCGCGTACAGGTCCTCGATGGTCCGGTACACGAAACAGCCGGTGGCGTCCTTGCCGGGGACGGGCGGCACGAACGGGTACGAGCCGGTGGCGAGCACGAGCGTGTCGTACGCGACCTTCAGGCCGGAGCGCGCGTGCACGACACGGGCGTCCCGGTCGACGACCACGGCGGGGTCGCCCACGTACAGCTCGATGCCGTGCTGGTCGATGAACTCCGGGTCCGTCATGGAGAGTTCGTCGGGCGTGGTGCCCGAGAAGTACGAGGTGAGGTGCACCCGGTCGTAGGCGGGGCGCGGCTCCTCGCACAGGACGACCACGCGGTGCGTCCCGGTCAGGCCGCGCTCGGCCGCCGCTTCGAGGAAGCGCTGGCCGACCATGCCGTGGCCGACGAGGACGAGGGTGGGCTTGGCCGTTGTGGCCGTGTCGGTCGCCATGTCAGAGGCCTCCGTCGTGAGTGAGCAGGTGCAGCAGCGGCGGGGCGCCGGCATCGGTGGCGGCGGGCAGGGATTCGTCCGACTCCCAGGCGTGGGCGAGCGCGCCGACACTGGCGAGCTCGCCGACCAGGACGCCGCCGACGAGGCGGTCGCCACGGACCACGACCTTGCGGTACGTGCCGCGGGTCGCGTCCGTGAGCTGCACGACGTCGTCGCCGGGCAGCGCCTCGGTCTCGCCGAACGCGGCGAGGTCCAGCGGGCCCGCCTCGTGCGGGAGGGTGAGCCGGGTCAGGGTGCGGGTGCCGGTGTACGCCGTCGTACGGCCGGTCCCGGTGAGCAGACCGGCGAGGGCGTCGGCCTGTTCCAGGGCGGGGGTCGCGAGTCCGTACACGGTGTCGGCGTGCTGGGCGCAGTCGCCGACCGCGCGGATGTGCGGATCGCTGGTGCGCAGCTCGTCGTCGACCACGACGCCCTTGCGGACGTCGAGCCCCGCGGCCTGCGCGAGACCGGCCCGCGGCCGGACCCCGCAGGCCAGCACGGTGACGTCGGTGTCGAGGACGTAGCCGTCGTGCAGTTCGACCCGGCGTACGTGACCGTCCTCGACGCGGACGCCGCGCACCCGGCACTCCGTGTGGATCTCGACGCCGAGCGCGGTGAGATGGCGGCGGACGAGTTCGGAGGAGCGCGGGTCGAGCTGGCGCTCCATCAGCCGCTCCGCCTGCTGGGTGAGGACGACCTGCGCGCCGCGCCGGGCCAGCGCGCGGGCCGCGGACACCCCGAGCAGGCCGCCGCCGATGACGACGGCGCGGGTCCCTTCGGTGACGGCCCCGGACAGGGCCAGACAGTCGTCCATCGTGCGGAACGGGTGGACGCCGCCCGGCAGTTCGGTCGCCCCCGGGGCGAACAGGCCGCGCAGCGGGGGCAGGACCGGGTTCGAGCCCGTCGCGAGCACCAGGGTGTCGTAGGCGACCTCGGCGCCGTTCTCGCACTGGACGAGGCGGCGGTCGCGGTCGATGCGGACGGCGCGCGTGCGGAGGCGGGGGCCCGGGGTGCGGGGGAGCTCGATGACGTCCGGGCCGTACGTGCCGGCCAGGACCTCGGCGAGCAGCACCCGGTTGTACGGGGCGTGCGCCTCCTCGCCGATCAGCACCGCGCGGTCGCCCAGGCGCTGGGCGAGGCGGGTGCCGGCGAGGCCGGTGCCGATGACGACGACACGGTTCCCGTCCCGGGGGGCGTCGTGATCGTGCTCGTGCGGTGCGGTCATGCTCCGCAGCGTGCGGGGCGGGTGTTTCCCGGTGGCGTCCCGATGGTTTCTCCGGGGGAACGGTGGGCTCAGCGGTGGGGCTGGCCGGGTGTGAGGGCCGATTTCGGGTGGGCGGGTCTGGGGGTGGGTGGGTGCGGGTCCGGTGGGGGCGGTCCGCGCAGTTCCCCGCGCCCCTGGGCGTCTGCCGGGTTGCGGGGTGTTTTCGACCGAGGTCCGGTGGGGCTTCTCGCGCAGTTCCCCGCGCCCCTGAAGGCATGCGCCGGCGCGCAGCCTTCCCCGCCGGGGAGATGCCGCCCGAAGGGCGCACCTCCAGGGGCGCGGGGAACTGCGCGAGTAACCACGACGCGACGTGCAGACGGATTCGGTCCGGGGCGTGGCAGACGCTCCAGGGGCGCGGGGAACTGCGCGAGCAACCACGACGTGACCCGCACCAGAAAACGATGCGGGACATGGCAGACGCTGAAGGGGCGCGGGGAACTGCGCGGGCAACCACGGCGTGACCTGTAGACGGAGACGCTCCCGGGGCGCGGGGAACTGCGCGATCCGGTCCCAGCGGTCCGCGCCCGGCTTAACGCCCGCTCAGCGAGTCCTCAAGGCCACCTTAAGGATCACGGACACCCACCTGACCAGCGGATTCGCCCGCCTAACCTGCGGAGCGTGAGCAGCGACAACCCCCAGATCACGCCCCGCACCCTCCGCACCACCATCACCGCGGGCGCCACCGTGGTGATCGCCCTGTGGGCCGCGCAGGCCCACCCCTCGGCCCGCCCGGACGCCCTGTTCGCGACCGGCGCCCACCTCACGGGGCTGCTCGCCGGGTACGGAATCCTGGTCATGCTCTTCCTGATGGCCCGGGTCCCCGCGGTGGAGCACGGCATCGGCGCCGACCGCCTCGCCCGCCATCACGCCCGCGGCGGCCGCCACGTCCTCACCCTGTGCGCCGCCCACGTCGTCCTCGCCCTGTGCGGCTACGCCGTGCACACCGGCACCGACCTGGTCACCGCCGTCACCGACCTGCTCGGCTACCCGGCCCTGGCCGCCGCGGCCGCCGGCACCGCGCTGCTGGGCGCGGTCGGCGTGAGCAGCGCCCGCGCGGTCCGCCGCCGCGTGGGACACGGCACCTGGCGCGGCCTGCACCTGCTCACCTACCTCGGCGCCGCCCTCGCCTTCGCCCACCAACTGTCGGGCCCGGACGTCGCGGGCGGCCCGCTGAGCCTCGGCCTGTGGTGCCTGCTGCACGCGACGGTCGCCGTGCTGCTCGTCTGGTACCGGGTCGTCGTCCCCGTACGGCAGGCGCTCCGGCACGACCTGCGCGTCGTCGACGTCCGCGTCGAGGGCCCGGGCGTCGTGTCGGTCCTGATGCGCGGCCGCGACCTCGCCCGGCTCCGCGCGGAACCGGGCCAGTTCTTCCGCTGGCGGTTCCTGCACCGGCGGCTGTGGCGCACTGCGCTGCCGTTCTCGCTGTCCGCGCCGGTCGACGGCGACCACGTACGGATCACCGTGAAGGCCGTCGGCGACCACACGCGCCGGGTCCGCAGGCTGCGGCCGGGGGTCCGGGTCGCGGCCACCGGACCGTTCGGCGCGCTCACCGCCCACCGGCGCACCCGCCGCAAGGTGCTGCTGCTCGCCGGGGGAGTGGGCATCACACCGTTGCGCGCCCTGTTCGAGACGCTGCCCGGCGCACCCGGCGACCTCACGCTCCTCTACCGCGCGAACAACGCCGAACAGCTCGTCCTGCGCGAGGAGTTGGAGACCATCGCCCGCACCCGGCAGGCCGGACTGCACTACCTCCTCGGCCCCTCGGACGCGTCCTTCGACCCGCTCGCCCCGCAGGCCCTGCGCAACCTCGTGCCCGGACTCGCCGAGCACGACGTCTACCTGTGCGGGCCGCCCGGGATGACCGCCGCCGCGACGACGGCCCTCGTCCGGGCCGGTGTCGCCGAGGAACGCATCCACGCCGAGTCCTTCACGTACTGACAGCCCCCCCGCACCCCGCCCCGCCCCGACCTCCGGAGAGACCGCCCATGGGCCGCCACCGCAGAACCACCCGCCCCGCCCCCGCCCCCACGCTCCGGTCCCGCCGGCAGCTCACCGCCTGCCTGGCGTCGGCCAGCGCGCTGTTCGCGGCCTGCCTCGCGCTGACCGTGGACCCGGCCGCGCCGCCCGCCCCCGACCGGGCCGTCCCGCATGCCGGGACGGCAAGCTCAGAAGACGCTCAACTCTCCACACATTCGTGGACGGCACACGTATCGCGTCCATAGGGTCGCGATCATGCCTGACATATCGCTGACCGCCGTCGTCGTCCTCTGTATCGCCGCGCTCGCCGCGGGCTGGGTCGACGCGGTGGTGGGCGGCGGCGGCCTCCTGCTGCTCCCCGCGCTGCTGCTCGGCCTGCCGAACTCCTCGGCGGCCGGCCCGTACGCACTCGGCACGAACAAGGCCGTCGCCATCGTCGGCACCGCCGGCGCCGCGATCACCTACACCCGCAAGGCCACGGTCGACGTACGCCTCGCCGTCCGCATCGGGGTCGCGGCCCTGCTCGGTTCGACGGGCGGCGCCCTGCTGGCGGCGGGCATGAGCACGGAGGTCCTCAAGCCGATCGTGATGGTGGTCCTGGTCGGCGTCGGCGCCTTCGTGATCTTCCGCCCGTCGTTCGGCACGGCCCCGACGGCCACCCCGGTCTCGCCCCGCCGCGTCCTCGCCGCGATCGGCTTCGCGGGCCTGGGCATCGGCTTCTACGACGGCCTGATCGGCCCCGGCACCGGCACGTTCCTGGTCCTCGCCCTGACCGCGATCCTCCACCTCGACCTGGTCACGGCCTCCGCCACCGCCAAGATCGTCAACTGCTGCACCAACGGCGGCGCCCTCGCGATGTTCGCCCTCAAGGGCACCGTCTACTGGCAACTGGCCGCCCTGATGGCCGTCTTCAACCTGGCCGGCGGCATGATCGGCGCCCGCACGGCCCTCAAGCGCGGCGCGGGCTTCGTGCGCATCGTGCTGCTCACGGTGGTCTGCGCGCTCGTCCTGAAGATGGCCTACGAGCAGTGGGTGGCCTGAGCGCCCGTCAGGAGACGTCCTCGCGAGCCCCGGCCCGCCGGCCCACCCGCCTACCGGCTCCCCGTCAGATGCGCGAACACGACCACGTTGCCCTGGTACCCGGTCCTGCGCGAGTACGGCCCCCCGCAGGTGATCACCCGCAGCTCCGGCCGCGCGGCCGCCCCGTACACCTTCTCGTCCGGGAAGGACTTCGCGTCGTACACCTCGACGGAGTCCACGGTGAACACGGCGACCGAGCCGTCCCGGCGGTCCACCTCGATGGTCCGGCCGCGGGTCAGCGCGCCCAGGTCGTAGAAGACGGCGGGCCCCACCGCGTTGTCGACGTGGCCCGCGACCACCGCCGTACCGGTCTCGCCGGGCGTGGTGCCGGCCTCGTACCAGCCGGCCAGGTTCTTCCGTTCGGGCGGCGGTACGTCGAGGCTGCCGCTGCGCGTCAGGCCCAGCCCCATCAGGGGCGCGTCGACGCGGATCGACGGGATGCGGATGCGGTCCGGCGGGGACGGGGCGAGGGACGCGGCGGCCGGGGCCTCGTGGCCGCCGCCCGCACGGGCCTGCGCGGCGGACGGCTGCGGCGGCGGATGGCCCTCGGAACCGCTGGCCAGGAGCCAGGCCCCGGCGCACAGGGCGAGCGCGGTGACGATCCCTATGACGGCGTTGACCGGGTTCCCGGCACGCTTGCGCACGCGCACGAGTGCTCCTGACGTCTCGACAGATGGGTCCCCTTCCCCTCCGGTCCGCGAGGGGATGCGGCCGGAGGGGAGAGGACTGGCGGTACCGGGGAACGGACGGGCAGGCGGACGGCGGAGGGGGTCCGCGGCGTCCCGTCAGATCCCATCGCCTCTCGCCCGGCGATGCAGGAGCCAGGTACCGCCCGCGGCGGCGACGGCCAGAGCCGCCACGCCCGCCGCGGTCTGCACGGGGTCGGGACCGAGCGCGCCGCCGACCCCCGTCTTCACATGGCCTTTCGGCATCTGCGCGCCCGGTGCGCCGGCCACGCCGAGGGACACGATGAGGTCGCCGGTCACCTCGGCGCCGCCGGAGCACCGGGCGACGATCTCGTACGTGCCGGGCTGCGCGGACGCCGGTACCGCGAACCGCCCGGCGGCGTCCGGGGAGTCGGCCTCGGGCGCCAGCGTGAACGCGCCCGCCCCGACCGCACTGGCGTCACCGGCGGCCGTGCCCTGCGCACCGCAGGCCGTGGTGTCCACGCTGACCGTGCTGCCCGGGGCCGCCGTCGCCGGGTAGACCTCCAGGCCACCCTGGGCGGCGGCCACGGGAGCGGCCGCGAAGCCGGCGACGGCGACGGCGAAAGCGGCGGCGATCAGCGGACGGCCAGTGCGCATCGTGCGTGCTCCTTCGCGGGCGTCGGACGCGCCCTGCAAGCACGAGGTAAGTACCAGTCGCGCCCCCACGCCTCCTGATGTGGCGTCAGAAACCCAGTCCCGCCACCTCTCCTGACACCCCGACGGCAACATTCCAGCAGGTCACCGGCGTGTCGGCGAAAAGTACCCGAAGGGCACGCCGTGGCGTGCGACCGGGTGACCCGGCCGCACGCCGCCGGCTCTCAGTTCACGGAGACGGCGGACCAGGCCGCCGCCACCGCCGCGTACTGCGCGCTGCCCGCCCCGTACAGGTCCTCGGCCGCGCTCAGCGTGGCCGTGCGGGCGCCCGCGTACTTCGTCGACGACGTCATGTACACCGTCAGCGCCCGGTACCAGATCCTGCCGAGCGCGTCCTTGCCGATGCCGGTGAGCGTCGAGCCGTCGCACGTGGTGCCGTCGTGCTGGACG
Source organism: Streptomyces sp. KL116D (assembly GCF_030766975.1). Classification (NCBI taxonomy): domain Bacteria; kingdom Bacillati; phylum Actinomycetota; class Actinomycetes; order Kitasatosporales; family Streptomycetaceae; genus Streptomyces; species Streptomyces sp. KL116D. Next base: position 91,477 of record NZ_JASERH010000109.1, read on the forward strand.
CCGCCGATCACCTTCGGGCCGCTGCCCTCGGCGAGCAGGTACGCGAAGTGGTTCGCGACGCCGGACGAGTAGTGCACGTCGAGGTTGCCGACGCCCGAACTCCAGCAGTCCGCCGAGTTCCCGTCCTTGCTCGGCCGGTCCATGAACCGCAGCGCGGCCTTCCCGAACCCGGGCTTGACGATCTCCTCGCCGATCAGCCAGTCGCCGGGGTCGGAGGCGTTCGCCGCGTGGAACTCGACGAGGGTCCCGAAGATGTCGGAGGTCGCCTCGTTCAGGCCGCCGGACTCACCGGAGTAGGTGAGCGCCGCGGTCTTGGACGTCACCCCGTGCGACATCTCGTGCCCGGCGACGTCGAGCGCGACGAGCGGGCCGAACGTGGTCCCGTCGCCGTCCCCGTACGTCATGCAGAAGCAACTGTCGTCCCAGAAGGCGTTGTTGTACTTGCTGCCGTAGTGGACCCGGTTGTACGAACCTTTGCCGTCGCCGGCTATGCCGTTGCGGCCGTGGACCTCGCGGTAGTAGTCCCAGGTCTGGTCCGTGCCGTACTGGGCGTCGACGGCCGCGGTGGCCCGGTCGGTGTCCGCGCCGGTGCCCCAGTGGTTGTCAGTGTCCGTGAGGACGACCGCGGGGGCGCGGCTCCAGCAGATGCCCAGGATGCAGCCGTCTGTCTTGTTCTGTGCGTCACCGGTGTAGGTGCCGCCGCGGCTCGCGTCCTTGAGCTGGTACGCCGATCCGGACCCGGTCGTCTCCAGCGGGACGGTGCCCGAGTAGAGGGACCGGCCGTCGCCCGTCACCGTCTCGATGCTGTCCCACGCGTCGATCTGGCGACCGGTCAGGGCGTCGGTGAGGACGGTCCTGGCGACCGGGTTGCCGAGGGAGTCCTTCGCCGTGGCGTTCGTGCGCCAGGCGAGGGCGGGGGCGCCGTGCAGGGCGTCGACGACGAGCTGCGGCCTGGCCGTCAGCTTGCGCAGCAGTTCCCCCGGGTTGGCGGAGCGCAGGGCGCCGGCGGCGAGATCGGCGGCGCGCGGTGCGGCGACCTTCGGCGCGGTGCCGGGGACGGCGAGGTCCCCGGCGACGGCCCGGTCGGTGCGCTCGCGGGTGCCGTCGGGTGCCAGGTGGACCACGAAGTCGCCGCCGAGCACGGGCAGACCGCGGTAGGCGCTGTCGTAGCGGACGTGCCGGCTGCCGTCCCGGTCGACGACGACGTCGCGGACGGAGACGGCCGTGGGGGCGGCGGTGTCTTGCGCGGCGGCCGGGGTGGGGGAGAGGGTGGCGGCCAGCAGGGCGGCGGCGGCCGCGGCGGTGCCGGCGACGGTGAGGCGCGATGCGGTCCTGGTCGGTCTCATCGGGCTCCTACGGGGACGTGGAGGGCGGCTCTCTGATGTCCTCTCAGTTTTAAGTGGGCATGACAATGCCGGTCCAGGGTGCCGCCGTGCCGGACCTGTGAAGGTCACAATGGGAGACGTGCAGATTCCCCAGCCGAACGCGCTCCTGACCGTCCTGACCACCACGGACACCCCCACGAAGGCCACCGACCTGGCCCGCGGCGCCGTCCAGGCCCGCGTGGCGGCGTGCGCCCAGATCTCCGGACCGATCACGTCGGTGTACCGGTGGGACGGCGCCCTGGAGACGGCCCAGGAGTGGCAGGTCGTCCTGAAGACGACGACGTCCCGATACCCGGCCCTGGAGACGTGGCTGACGCAGCATCACGACTACGACACGCCGGAAATCATCGCGACCCCGGTGACCACAGCCAGCGAGGCCTACGCAACCTGGGTAACCACAGAAACAACCCCTACCTAGCCCCCGTCAGGGGCGCGGGGAACGGCGCGAGCAACCACGACGAACCCGAGCCCGGCAGACGCACCCCCGCAGGGGGCCCGGAGGGCCCATCAGGGGGCGCGGGGAACTGCGCGAGCAACCACGACGTACCCGAGCCCGGCAACGAACCCCTCCCGGCAGACGCACCCCCGCACGGGGCCCGGGGCACAGCCCCGCGACGTCAACCCCGGCGCGGCGGAAACCCACCTACCCGACCCGCTCCACCCGCACCGCACACACCTTGAACTCCGGCATCCGAGACACCGGATCAAGCGCAGGATTCGTCACCGCGTTGACCCGCCCCGCCCCACCCCAGTGGAACGGCATGAACACCGTGTCCACCCGGATCGTGCCGACGACCCGCGCGGGCGCCACCGCCCGCCCCCGCCGCGACACCACCGCCACCTCGTCCCCCTCCACCACACCGAGCCGCGCCGCGAGCCGCGGATGCAGCTCCACGAACGGCCCCGGCGCCGCCTTGTTCAGCTCGTCCACCCGCCGGGTCTGCGCCCCCGACTGGTACTGCGCCACGACCCGCCCCGTCGTCAGGTACACCGGATACTCCGCGTCGGGCTCCTCCGCCGCCGCCCGGTGCGCGACCGGCACGAACCGCGCCCGCCCGTCCTCCGTGGCGAACCGGTCCAGGAACAGCCGGGGCGTGCCCGGGTCGTCCGTGGCCGGGCAGGGCCAGAAGACGCCCTCGCCCCCGTCCGCGGCGAGCCGCTCGTACGAGATCCCCGCGTAGTCGGCGGGGCCGCCCGCCGAGGCGCGGCGCAGCTCGTCGAAGACCTCCTCCGGTTCGACGGGGAAGCCCTTCTCCAGGCCGGGGGAGAGTCGGGCGGTCAGTTCGTGGAGGACGTCGAGGTCGGAGCGGACGCCCGGGGGCGCGGTGATCGCGCGGCGCCGCAGCAGCACCCGGCCCTCCAGGCTGGTGACGGTGCCGGTCTCCTCGGCCCACTGGGTGACGGGCAGGACGACGTCGGCGAGTTCGGCCGTCTCGGAGAGGACGACGTCGGCCACGGCCAGGAAGTCCAGCGACCGCAGCCGCTCCTCCACGTGGGCGGCGCGCGGCGCCGACACCACCGGGTTCGACCCCATCAGGAGCAGCGACCGGATCTCCCCGCCCAGCGCGTCCAGCAGCTCGTACGCCGAACGGCCGGGCCCGGGAAGGGAGGCCGGGTCCACGCCCCACACCTCGGCGACGTGCGCACGGGCCGCCGGGTCGGTCAGCTTCCGGTAACCGGGCAGCTGGTCGGCCTTCTGGCCGTGCTCCCGGCCGCCCTGCCCGTTGCCCTGCCCGGTCAGACAGCCGTAGCCGGACAGCGGTGTACCGGGCCGGCCGGTGGCCAGCGCCAGATTGATCCACGCGCCGACCGTGTCGGTGCCCTTGGACTGCTGCTCGGGCCCCCGCGCGGTGAGCACCATCGCGGTCTCCGCGTCCGCGAACAGGCCGACGGCCGCCCGCAGCTGGGGAACGGGTACCCCCGTGACCCGCTCCACGTACTCCGGCCAGTGCGCCATCACCCCGGCCCGCGCCTCGGCCCAGCCCCGGGTGCGCTCCCGGATGTACGCCTCGTCGGTGCGGCCCTCCGCGACCAGCAGGTGGAGCATGCCGAGCGCGAGCGCGAGGTCGGTGCCGGGGCGCGGCGCCAGGTGCAGATCGGCCTGTTCGGCGGTCCGGGTGCGGCGCGGATCGACGACGATCAGCTTGCCGCCGTTGGCCTTGAGCTCGGTCAGGTAGCGCAGCGCGGGCGGCATCGTCTCGGCGAGGTTCGAGCCGACCAGGATCACGCACCCGGTCCGCGGCAGGTCCTCCAGCGGGAACGGCAGCCCGCGGTCGAGCCCGAACGCCCGCTGCCCGGCGGCCGCCGCCGACGACATGCAGAACCGGCCGTTGTAGTCGATCTGCGAGGTGCCGAGGACGATCCGGGCGAACTTGCCGAGCGCGTACGCCTTCTCGTTCGTCAGACCACCGCCGCCGAACACCCCGCACGCGTCCGCGCCGTGCACCGCCCGGGTGCGGGCGAGCCCGCCGGCGATCGCGTCGAGGGCCGCCTCCCAGGTGGCGGGCGCGAGCCGGCCGGTCGCGGGGTCCCGGACCAGCGGCCCGGTCAGCCGCACCCCGCGGGAGAGCACCGCGGCGGCGCTCTGCCCCTTGCCGCACAGCGCGCCCCGGTTCACCGGGAAGTCCGCGCGGCCGGTGACCGCGACGCCCTCGCCCGACGCGTCCGGCGTCAGCTGCATGCCGCACTGCAGGGCGCAGTACGGACAGTGGGTGGGCGTCGGGGCGGGCTGTGTGTGCATGCGGCCCAGCGTGCGGGGGCGTTGTTACGGGTCGGGGGACCGGCCCGTTACGCAGCGGGTACGCAGATCTCGCAGCGCCCCGCGCCCCGCCGTGAGGTCACCGGGACCGGTCGAGCGCCTTGCGCACCCCGTCCTCGCGGGCGCCCAGGAAGTGCGGTGCCGGGCGCACCACGGCGTCGAGCGCCGCCTTGCCCGCGGCCAGCACCTCCCGCGCCCCGCCCGCGTACCAGGTCGTGTCGTGCGGCTCGTCGACCCCGACGCCGTACGACGCCACCCCGGCCGCCTCGCACAGCGCCACCGCCCGCCGGATGTGGAAGCCCTGACTGATCAGGACCGCCCGGTCGACGCCGAAGATCCGCTTCGCCCGGACGCACGAGTCCCAGGTGTCGAACCCCGCGTAGTCGCTGACCACGGCCGCGGACGGGACGCCGTGCCGGGTCAGGTAGCGGCGCATCGCGTCCGGCTCGTCGTACTCGGTGCGGCTGTTGTCGCCGGTGACCAGGACGACCCTGATCCGGTCCGCCCGGTACAACGCGGCCGCGGCGTCCAGCCGGTGCGCCAGGTACGGGGACGGCTCGCCGTCCCACAGCCCCGCCCCGAACACCACCGCGACGTCCGTGCGCGGCACGTCGTCGCCGGCCCGCAGCCGGTCCCCGGTCGTCGTGAACAGCCACGTCGAGGGGAGCAGCGCCAGCACGCAGACCGCCATCACCGCCTGGACCGTCCGCCGCTGCCCCCGGCGGGTGCGCGGGAGCCGCAGGAGACGGTGTCGTGGCAGGTGCATCGGGGTCCCCCGGGGGCTCGCGTGATCGGGCTCTCGCAGGGAGGAGACGCGTCGTACGCCCCGGTGGTTCGCTCACCTCCCGCCGGTCCCCGCGGTGAAGTACCGGCAACCACCCGTCACCGCCGCGCAACAGACCGGCAACCCCCGCCCGGCAGGATCGCTCCATGACGGACGAGTCGGGCGCCACCACGCGACACCGCACGACCCCCACCGACCACAGCACTCGCACCGACGGCACGACCCACTCCGACCGCACGACCCCCATCGACAGCACGGCCAGCACGGCGGGACTCCTCACCATGATCAGCAATCAGCTCGGCAGCAGGCTCGGCCAGGTCTCCCCCCTGCGGGCCCGGCACCAGGAACCGGCCCTGGTCCTCGTGGCCCACGGCAGCCGCGACCCGCGCGCCCTCGCCACCGTCACCGAACTCGTCGGCCTGATCCGCGCGCGGCGGCCCGGACTGACCGTCCGCCTCGGCCACATCGAGCTGAACGAGCCCCTGCTCGACGACACCCTCGCCGCGCTCCCGGCGGGCCGCGCCGTGCTGGTCCCGCTGCTGCTCTCCCGCGGCCACCACGCCAAGCGCGACATACCGGAGGCGGCCGACGCCGCCGGCCACCTGCTCACCCGTGTCGCCGCCCCGCTCGGCCCGCACCCGCTGCTCGTCGACGCCCTGCACGACCGGCTCCTGGCGGCGGGCTGGCCCGACCGGCCCACCGAGTCCGCCCGCCGCCGCGGCGGCGTCGTCCTCGCCGCCGCGGGCTCGCGCGACCCCGAGGCCGCCGACGACACCCGCCGCACCGCGGCGCTCCTGGCCCACCGGCTCGGGGTCCCCGTCGTCCCCGCCTTCGCCTCCGCCGCGGGCCCCGACGTCGCCACCGCCGTCCGCTCCCTCACCGCCCGCGGCCGCCACCGCGTCGCCGTCGCCTCCTACTTCACCGCCCCGGGCCGCTTCGCCACCGAGACCGCGGCGGCCGCCCCCGGGATCGCCGCCGCCCCGCTCGGCACCCACCCGGCCCTCGCCCGCCTCGTGCTGCACCGCTACGACGAGGCGCTGACGGCCGCCCCGCTGGCCGACGGACGGCACCTGGCGTCCGCCTGACCCCACGGACCCGCCCCGTTTGTCGGTGCCTGGCCTTACTGTCAGTGCATGGAAGGCAGCAGCACGTCAGAAGGCGCCGGTCCGTACGACGAGGGCGCGGTCGAGCGCTGGGCCCCCGAGCCCGACAAGCGCCCGGGCCGCACCGCGTTCCAGCGCGACCGGGCCCGCGTCCTGCACTCGGCCGCGCTGCGCCGCCTCGCGGGCAAGACGCAGGTCGTCACGCCCGGCACCCGCAGCAGACACTGGGACGCGAGCCCCCGCACCCGTCTCACCCACTCCCTGGAGTGCGCCCAGGTCGGCCGGGAGCTGGGCGCCGCGCTCGGCTGCGACCCCGATCTGGTCGAGACGGCCTGCCTCTCGCACGACCTGGGCCACCCGCCCTTCGGGCACAACGGCGAGCAGGCACTGAACGAGGTGGCGCAGGACTGCGGCGGATTCGAGGGCAATGCCCAGTCGCTGCGCCTGCTCACCCGCATCGAGCCCAAGCGCTTCGTCCGCGCGGACGGCAGCGGCGAGCTGACCAGCGTGGGACTGAACCTGACGCGGGCCGCGCTGGACGCCGCCACGAAGTACCCGTGGCCGCGCGGCGAGCACCCCACCGACCCGGCCTCCTCGAAGTTCGGGGTCTACGAGGACGACCGGCCGGTCTTCGACTGGATCAGGAAGGAGGCCCCCGGGCGCCGCACCTGCTTCGAGGCACAGGTCATGGACTGGGCGGACGATGTCGCGTACTCCGTGCACGACATCGAGGACGGCCTGCACGCGGGCCACCTCGATCCGAACGTGCTGCACGCCGAGCCCGAGCGCGCCGACGTCTTCGCCGTCGCCATCGGCCGTTACGTGCCGCACGACACCGACCCGGCCGAGCTGTCCGCCGCCCTCGACCGGCTCCTCGACCAGGAGTGGTGGCCGCACGGGTACGACGGGACGGCCGTCGCCCAGGCCCGCCTCAAGGACGCCACCAGCCAGCTCATCGGCCGGTTCTGCCTCGCCGCGGAGGGCGCGACCCGGGCCGGGTACGGGACGGGACCGCTGACCCGGTACGACGCGGAGCTCGTCGTCCCGCGCGCCGCGCGGTACGAGTGCGCGGTGCTCAAGGCCGTCGCCGACCGGTACGTGATGCAGCGCCCCCAGCAGGAGCGGCTCCGCGCCGACCAGCGGGTGGTGGTCGCCGAGCTGGCCGAGTCGCTGGTCGCCCGCGCCCCGGACGGCCTCGACCCGCAGTTCCGCGCCCTGTTCGACGCCGCGCCCGACGACCGGACCCGCAAGCGCGTCATCGTCGACCAGATCGCGTCGCTGACCGACGCCTCGGCCCGCTCGCTGCACGCCGCTCTCAGAGCCGACCGCCCATGAGCGCGTCGCCCAGCGCGGTGCGGCGGTGCGGCACGGTCGCCGCCCTCTCGCCGAAGCGGCCATCGACCACTGGGCGTGACGAGATGTAGGGAAAAACCAGAGGAAACGTGCCCTGTTCGGGCCACGCCCCCTTCCCGCATCACGCTCCGTGCGGGACGCTCGCATATGACGGCATGGCAACAGGGAGGCATCAAGTGGTCGACGCGGACCAGACGTTCGTCATCGTCGGGGGAGGTCTCGCCGGGGCGAAGGCAGCCGAGACGCTCCGCTCGGAGAACTTCACCGGCCGGGTGATCCTCATCGGCGACGAACGGGACCACCCGTACGAACGCCCACCCCTGTCCAAGGGGTACCTCCAGGGCAAGGAGGAACGGGACAGCGTCTTCGTCCACGAACCGGCCTGGTACGCGAGCAACGACATCGAGCTGCACCTCGGCCAGACGGTCACCGCCATCGACCGGGCCGCCAAGACGGTGCGGCTCGGCGAGGGCACCACCATCCGCTACGACAAGCTGCTGCTCGCCACCGGCGCCGAGCCGCGCCGCCTGGACATCCCCGGCACCCATCTGGCCGGCGTCCACCACCTGCGCCGCCTCGCCCACGCCGAGCGGCTCAAGCACGTCCTCGCCTCGCTCGGCCGGGACAACGGACACCTGGTCGTCGCCGGCGCCGGCTGGATCGGCCTGGAGGTCGCCGCCGCCGCCCGCGAGTACGGCGCCGAGGTCACCGTCGTGGAGCCGGAGGCCACCCCGCTGCACGCGGTGCTCGGCCCCGAGGTCGGCCAGATCTTCGCCGAGCTGCACAGCGACCACGGCGTCCGCTTCCACTTCGGCGCCCGGCTCACCGAGATCACCGGCCAGGACGGCATGGTCCTCGCCGCCCTCACCGACGACGGCGAGGAGCACCCGGCGCACGACGTGCTCGCCGCGATCGGCGCGGCCCCGCGCACCGCGCTCGCCGAGTCCGCGGGCCTCGACATGGTCGACCGGCGGCACGGCGGCGGCGTCGCCGTCGACCGCGGCCTGCGCACCTCCGACCCGGACATCTACGCCGCGGGCGACGTGGCCGCGGTCCAGCACCCGCTCTTCGACACCCGGCTGCGCGTCGAGCACTGGGCGAACGCGCTGAACGGCGGGCCCGCCGCCGCCCGCGCCATGCTCGGCCAGGACGTGACGTACGACCGCGTGCCCTACTTCTTCTCCGACCAGTACGACCTGGGCCTGGAGTACTCGGGCTGGGCGCCCCCCGGCTCGTACGACCAGGTGGTGCTCCGCGGCGACGCGGGCAAGCGCGAGTTCATCGCGTTCTGGCTGAAGGACGGACAGGTCCTGGCGGGGATGAACGTGAATGTGTGGGACGTCACCGAGCCGATCCAGCAGCTGATCCGCTCCGGCGCCCGCCCCGGCACCGAACGGCTCTCGGACCCCTCCGTCCCGCTGGGCGACCTCCTGGAGGAGTGACCCGGTGGTGACCGCGGCGCACGGGAGTGTCGGACGCTCACCGTAGACTTGCCGCGTGGCAGGCAGGATCAATGACGAGGATGTGAAGGCGGTTCGGGACGCGGTCCCGATCGACGCCGTGGTGTCCGAGTACCTGCAACTGCGCAACGCGGGCGGCGGGAACCTGAAGGGCCTGTGCCCCTTCCACGACGAGAAGTCCCCGTCCTTCCAGGTCAGCCCGAGCAAGGGGTTCTTCCACTGCTTCGGCTGCCAGGAGGGCGGCGACACCATCACGTTCGTGATGAAGGTCGACCACCTCACCTTCTCCGAGGCGGTGGAGCGGCTCGCCGGCCAGGCGGGCATCACGCTGCGGTACGAGGAGGGCGGGTACAACCCCGCCCACCAGCGCGGCGAGCGCATCCGCCTGGTCGAGGCCCACAAGGTCGCCGCCCAGTTCTACGTCGACCAGCTGGAGTCGCCCGAGGCCGAGATCGGCCGCAAGTTCCTCGCCGAGCGCGGCTTCGACCAGGCCGCCGCCGCCCACTTCGGCGTCGGCTACAGCCCGGCCGGCTGGGACCACCTGACCCGCTTCCTGCGCGGCAAGGGCTTCACCGACAAGGAGCTGACCCTCTCCGGCCTCTCCCAGGAGGGCCGCCGCGGACCCATCGACCGGTTCCGCGGCCGCCTCATGTGGCCGATCCGGGACATCGGCGGCGAGGTCGTCGGCTTCGGCGCCCGCCGCCTGCGCGACGACGACAACGGGCCGAAGTACCTGAACACGCCCGAGACGCCGATCTACAAGAAGTCGCAGGTCCTCTACGGCATCGACCTCGCGAAGAAGGACATCGCCAAGTCCAGCCGCGCCGTCGTCGTCGAGGGCTACACCGACGTGATGGCCTGCCACCTCGCCGGGGTCACCACCGCCATCGCGACCTGCGGCACCGCCTTCGGCGGCGACCACATCAAGATCCTCAGGCGCCTCCTGATGGACAACGGCTCGGCCCGGGTGATCTTCACCTTCGACGGTGACGCGGCGGGCCAGAAGGCCGCCCTGCGCGCCTTCGAGGACGACCAGAAGTTCGCCGCAGAGACGTACATCGCCATCGCCCCGGACAACATGGACCCGTGCGACCTGCGCCTCGCCAAGGGCGACGAGGCCGTCGCGGACCTGGTCCAACCCCGCACCCCGCTCTTCGAGTTCGCGCTCCGCCAGATCGTCTCCCGCTACGACCTGGAGACCCCGGCCGGCCGCGCCGCCGCGCTCGACGAGGCGGCGCCCGTCGTCGCCCGCATCAAGAACAGCGCCTCGCAGCACGAGGTCGCCGTCCAGCTCGCCGGCATGCTCGGCATCCTCGACACCCAGTTCGTCGTCAAGCGGGTGGCCCAGCTGGCCCGTTGGGCGCGCGATCGCGGCGGCAAGGGCCCGGCCCCCGCCCGCGGCCCGCAGGCCCCGCCGGCCGCCGCCCCGGCCCCGGCGTTCGGCGGCCCCGCGCTCACCCTGCGCAACCCGGTGTTCACGACCGAGCGCGAACTGCTCAAACTCGCCCTCCAGCACCCGCACCTGGTCTCCCCGGCCTTCGACGCGTACGGCATCGACGAGTTCACGGCCCCGCCGTACGCCGCCGTGCGCCTGGCCATCCTGGAGGCCGGCGGCGCCGAGCCGGGCACCCAGGACCCGCACGAGTACCTGGTCAGGGTCCGCGACGCGGCGCCCGACGACGCGGTCCGGGCCATGGTGACCGAGCTGGCCGTCGAGGCGATCCACCGCAAGACGGTCGACGAGGCCTATGCCGGCGAGCAGCTCGTCACCGTCCGCAGGCGCGCGGTGGAGCGCCGCATCCGCGACGTCCAGGGCACCTTCACCCGCCTCGGCTCGGGCGGCGACCCGGCGCAACTGACGGCCGTGCAGAACGAGTTGTGGGTGCTCCAGCAGTACGGCCAGGCACTGCGCGAGCGGGGCGCGGAAGCGCTGTAACCGCTCCGGCGTGCGCCCGCGCGCCGTTTGGGCCCGTTACGCCCAGGGAAGAGCGGGCATTCGTACAGCACGGTAACCGTGCGGTCACGCACCGGACTCAAAAAGTCATCGCACGCCCCTCGTGGCGGCGCTGTGTCGTACTCCACACTGGGTTGCGGTGCCTGAGTCCTCGGAGCGCGGCTGGAACCCGGACAACGGGTCCGACACCCCCGCGGTTCCGCTCATCGCGTACGGGACGGGCAACGGCGAGGCCGCCGTTCCCGCCCCCCTGCCGCACGCCTCAGCAGCGATCACCTTGGAGGTCGCCCCCGTGCAGACCCAGACCCTCAGTCAGAGCGACAGCACAGCGCAGGCCCTCGCCGAACCGGGCGCCGAACCGGACAGCGCCGGGGACGGCGACGTCCTCACCACGGTGCCGCCGCAGAGCCGCGCCGCGCACCACCCCGAGGCGGACGGTGCCGAACCCGAGGCGCCCGCCGCCGAATCCGTGGACCCGCCCGAACCGGTGCGCGGCGCCCGCACCGACACCGGCGGCCCCTCGTCCGACCTGTTCCGCCAGTACCTGCGCGAGATCGGCCGCATCCCGCTGCTCACCGCCGCGGACGAGGTGGACCTCGCGCGCCGCGTCGAGGCGGGCCTGTTCGCCGAGGAGAAACTCACCCACGCCCCCGATCTGGACTCCCAACTGGCTCTCGATCTGGACAAGTTGGTGGTCATGGGGCGGATGGCCAAGCGCCGCCTCATCGAGGCGAACCTGCGCCTGGTCGTCTCCGTCGCCAAGCGGTACGTGGGCCGCGGACTGACCATGCTCGACCTGGTCCAGGAAGGGAACCTCGGCCTGATCAGGGCGGTCGAGAAGTTCGACTACGCCCGCGGCTACAAGTTCTCGACGTACGCGACCTGGTGGATCCGCCAGGCCATGAGCCGCGCCCTCGCCGACCAGGCCCGCACGATCCGCGTCCCGGTCCACGTGGTGGAGCTCATCAACCGCGTCGTCCGCGTCCAGCGCCGCATGCTCCAGGAGCGCGGCTACGAGCCGACCCCCGAGGAAGTGGCCGCCCACCTCGACCTGCCCCACGAGCGGGTCAGCGAGGTCCTCCGGCTGGCCCAGGAGCCGGTCTCGCTGCACGCCCCGGTGGGCGAGGAGGACGACGTGGCGCTCGGCGACCTCATCGAGGACGGCGACGCCACGAGCCCGGTGGAGTCCGCGGCGTTCCTGCTGCTCAGGGAGCACCTGGAGGCCGTCCTGTCGACCCTGGGGGAGCGCGAGCGCAAGGTCGTCCAGCTCCGCTACGGCCTGGCCGACGGGCGCCCCCGCACCCTGGAGGAGATCGGCCGCATCTTCGGGGTGACCAGGGAACGGATCCGCCAGATCGAGTCCAAGACCCTCAACAAGCTCCGCGACCACGCCTTCGCCGACCAGCTCCGGGGCTACCTCGACTGAGGCGGCCCCGGAACACCGGCCGGACGGCGCTCAGTCCACCTCGGCGACCGCCTGCGCGAACTGGGCCTCGTACAACCGCTGGTACGCCCCACCGGACTCGACGAGCCGATCGTGCGAGCCCTGCTCCACGATCGCCCCGTTCTCCATGACCAGAATCGTGTCGGCATCGCGGATCGTCGACAGACGGTGCGCGATGACGAACGAGGTCCGCCCGGCGGCGAGCCGGGCCATGGCCTTCTGGATGAGCACCTCGGTGCGGGTGTCGACGGACGAGGTCGCCTCGTCGAGCACCAGGATCACCGGGTCGGACAGGAAGGCCCGGGCGATGGTGATGAGCTGCTTCTCGCCCGCGCTCACTCCGGTCCCCTCGTCGTCGATGACGGTGTCGTACCCCTCGGGCAGCGTCCGGATGAAGCGGTCGGCGTGCGCGGCCTTCGCCGCCGCCTCGATCTCCTCGCGCGTGACGTCCTTCGCGGCGCCGTACGCGATGTTCTCCGCGATGGTGCCGCCGAACAGCCAGGTGTCCTGGAGGACCATGCCGATCCCGGCGCGCAGCTCGTCGCGGGACATCTTCGCGATGTCGACGCCGTCGAGCGTGATGTGCCCGCCGGTGACCTCGTAGAACCGCAGCAGCAGGTTCACCAGCGTGGTCTTGCCGGCGCCCGTCGGGCCGACGATGGCGACCGTGTGGCCCGGCTCCGCCGTCAGCGACAGGTCCTCGATGAGCGGCTTGTCCTTCTCGTAGCGGAAGGCGACGTGCTCGAACTCCACGTGCCCGCGCAGCCGCTCGGGCCGCAGACCGGGGACCGGATCGGCGGACTGCTCCTCGGCGTCGAGCAGTTCGAAGATCCGCTCGGCCGAGGCGACGCCCGACTGCACCAGGTTCGCCATCGACGCGACCTGCGTCAGCGGCATCGAGAACTGCCGCGAGTACTGGATGAACGCCTGGACGTCACCGATCGACAGCGATCCCGACGCCACCCGCAGACCGCCGACCACCGCGACGAGCACGTAGTTCAGGTTCGAGATGAAGAACATCAGCGGCTGCATGATGCCGCTGTTGAACTGGGCCTTGAACGACGCCTCGTACAGCGCGTCGTTCTGCTCGGCGAACTGCTCGGCCGACTCCTTCTGCCGCCCGAACACCTTCACCAGGTTGTGGCCGGTGTACATCTCCTCGATGTGCGCGTTCAGCACGCCCGTCGTCCGCCACTGCTGGACGAACTGGGGCTGCGACCGCTTGCCGACCTTCGCCGCGACGAGCACCGACAGCGGCACCGTGACGAGCGCGACCAGCGCCAGCAGCCACGAGATCCAGAACATCATCACCAGCACGCCGACGATCGTCAGCAGCGAGTTGAGCATCTGCCCCATCGTCTGCTGGAGCGTCTGCCCTATGTTGTCGATGTCGTTGGTCGCCCGGCTCAGCACCTCGCCGCGCTTCTGCTTGTCGTAGTACGACAGCGGCAGGCGCTGCAGCTTCGCCTGCATGTCCGCCCGCAGCTTGGCCACCGCCAGGTTGATCGCCCGGTTGGCGAGCCGGGTGCCGATCATCATCGCCAGGCCCGCGCACGCGAACACCGCGAGCCCGATGAGCAGCACCTGGCCGATCCGGTCGAAGTCCACGCCCTGGCCGGGGGTGAAGTCGACGCCGCCGAGCATGTCGGCCATGCCGCCGTCACCCTTGGCCCGCAGCCCCTCGATGACCTGCTGCTTGGTCTGTCCCGGCTCCATCTGCCCGCCGACGATGCCGCCGAACAGCAGGTCCGTCGCGTGGCCGAGGATCTTCGGCCCGACGACCGAGAGCCCCACACTGATCACCACGGCGAACAGCACGCCGAACACCGAGGCGCGGTGCGCCGCGAGCCGGGTCAGCAGCCGCTTGCCGGACCCCTTGAAGTCCATCGAGCGCGAACCGGGCCCACCGGCCGCCATCCGCGCCGCCATCGGCCCGCTCATCAGGCGGCCTCCGCTTCCGTCAGCTGGGAGAGCACGATCTCCCGGTAGGTCTCGTTGTCCGCCATCAGCTCGTGGTGCCGCCCGGTGCCGACCACCCGGCCCTCGTCGAGGACGACGATCCGGTCGGCGTCCCGGATGGTCGCGACCCGCTGGGCCACGATCACCACGGTCGACTCCGCCGTCTCGGCGCCCAGCGCACGGCGCAGCGCCGCGTCCGTGGCGTAGTCGAGCGCGGAGAACGAGTCGTCGAACAGGTAGATCTCCGGCCGCTGCACGAGCGTGCGCGCGATGGCGAGCCGCTGCCGCTGACCGCCGGAGACATTGGTGCCGCCCTGGGTGATGGGCGCGTCGAGGCCGCCCTCCAGCTCGCTCACGAAGTCCTTGGCCTGCGCCACCTCCAGCGCGTGCCACAGGTCCTCGTCGGTCGCGTCCGGACGCCCGTAGCGCAGGTTCGAGGCGACCGTCCCGGAGAACAGGTACGGCTTCTGCGGCACGAGCCCGACGGTCTTCGCCATCAGGACGGGATCGACCTCGCGGACGTCCTCACCGTCCACGTAGACGACCCCGGCCGTGGCGTCGTACAGCCGCGGCACCAGCCCGAGCAGCGTCGACTTGCCGCTGCCCGTGGAGCCGATGATCGCGGTGGTCTCGCCGGGCAGCGCGAGCAGGTCGACGGCGCGCAGGACCGGCTCCTCGGCGCCCGGGTAGCCGAAGTCGGCGCCCCGGATCTCCAGGTGGCCGCGGCGCCGCAGCTCGCGGACGGACGACTCCGGGGCCGGCGGGACCACGCTCGACTCGGTCGCGAGGATCTCCTGGATGCGCTCCGCGCACACTTCCGCGCGCGGCACCTGCATGAACATGAACGTGGCCATCATCACGCTCATCACGATCTGCATCAGATACGCGAGGAACGCCGTCAGGTCACCGATCTGCATCCCGCCGCTGTTGATCCGGTGGGCGCCGAACCAGACGACGGCGATCGACGCGACGTTCACGATCGTCATCACGAACGGGAACATCAGCGCCATGATCCGGCCGGTGGCCAGCGAGGTCTCGGTCAGGTCCCAGTTGGCCCCGCCGAACCGGCCCTTCTCGAAGTCGTCCCGCACGAAGGCCCGGATGACCCGGTTGCCGGTGATCTGCTCGCGCAGCACCCGGTTCACGGTGTCCAGCTTGACCTGCATGGACCGGAACAGCGGCCGCATCTTCCGGATGATCAGCGACAGCACGATCGCCATGACGGGCAGCACGGCGAGCAGCACCCCGGACAGCGGCACGTCGAGCCCGAGGGCCATGAC
This sequence comes from Streptomyces sp. KL116D, assembly GCF_030766975.1. Taxonomy (NCBI): domain Bacteria; kingdom Bacillati; phylum Actinomycetota; class Actinomycetes; order Kitasatosporales; family Streptomycetaceae; genus Streptomyces; species Streptomyces sp. KL116D. Next base: position 106,957 of record NZ_JASERH010000109.1, read on the forward strand.
CACGCCGCCGACGCACATGATCGGCGCCGACACCATCAGCGTGAAGCCGAGCAGCACCAGCATCTGGACCTGCTGCACGTCGTTCGTGGTCCGGGTGATCAGCGAGGGCGCGCCGAACTGGCCGACCTCACGGGCGGAGAAGGACTGCACCCGGTCGAAGACGGCGGCCCGCACGTCCCGGCCGAGCGCGGCGGAGGTCCGCGCACCGTAGTAGACGGCGCCCGTGTTGCAGACGACCTGGACGACCGTGACGCCCAGCATCAGGGCGCCGAAGGTCAGGATGTAGCCGGTGTCGCCGTTCACGACACCGTTGTCGATGATGTCCGCGTTCAGAGTGGGCAGGTACAGCGCGGCGCAGGTCTGCAGGAACTGGAGCAGCACCAGCAGCCCGATGGGTTTCTTGTACGGACTGAGGTAGGCCCGCAGGAGTCGTATGAGCACGCTCGGTCTCTCGGTGTCGGCGATCGTGAGTGTGTTGACGCATGGACCCCCATCGTCGAACACTCCACCCGCGTTACCTCAACCGATTAACCCAAGAGAGCTCAAAAAGCGGACGGTCCGCCAGGACCTGTCCTCCTCCGCCAGAACCTGTCCTCCTAGGCGAACGCGCCGGGGTGGATCTGCTCCCGCACCGCGCGGTACTGCTGGCGCACCGCCTGCCCCACGGGCAGCTCCTCACCCGGTTCGAAGACCTGCGCGGCCGCGCCCTGCCACAGCGGCAACTGCCCGCTCAGCGCCCACGCGGCCTGCCGCGCCGCCCCGATCGCCGCGTAGTCCGCGGGCTGCGGCACCACGACCTGCGTGCCGAACAGCATCGGCGCGGCGGCCTGCACGGCGTGCAGCTCGGCCGCCGCCCCGAGGAGGAACACCCGCCGGATCTCCACGCCGCGCCCGCGCAGCACGTCCATCGCGTCGGCGAGCGCGCACAGCATGCCCTCGAAAGCGGCCCGCGCCAGGTGCTCCGGCCGCATGGACTCCCGCCTGAGCCCGGAGAGCGTCCCGGCGGTGTGCGGCAGGTTCGGCGTCTTCTCGCCCTCCAGGTACGGCAGGAGTACGAGTCCGTGGGAGCCCGGCGTCGACTTCATGGCGAGCTCGGACAGTTCCTCGAGCCCTCCGTCGAGCCCCAGCATCTCCGCCGTACCGCGCAGGGCGCGCACCGCGTTCAGCGTATGCACGACGGGCAGATGCATCCCGGTCGCGTCGGCGAGCGACGTAATGGCGCCGCTCGAATCGACGAGTGCCTCGTGGTGGACGGCCATCACGGACCCGGAGGCGCCCAGCGAGACGACGGCGTCGCCCGTCTGCACCCCGAGCCCGAACGCGGCCGCCATGGTCTCCCCGGTGCCGGCCGAGATGATCAGCCCCTCCGGAGTCGTCCCCGCCGCGTCGCCCGGACCGAGCACCTCCGGCAGCATCGCCTGCTGTCCGAGCGCCAGCTCCACGAGATCGGGCCGCCAGGACCCGGAGGCCGCCGACCAGTAGCCGGTGCCGGACGCTCCGCCGCGGTCGGTGGTGCGCCGCGAGGGCCGGCCGAGCAGCTGCCACACCAGCCAGTCGTGCGCCTGCATCAGCAGGGCCACCCGCCGCGCGTTCTCCGGCTCGGTCCGCGCCAGCCAGCGCAGCTTGGTCACCGGCTGCGCCGACTGCGGTACGGACCCGACGGCCTCGGCCCACGCCTCGCGCGAGCCGAGCCGGTCGATCAGGTCCGCGGCGGCCGCCTGCGCCCGCTTGTCCCCGCCGACCATGGCGGGACGCACGGTGTTGCCCTGGTTGTCCATCGGCACCAGCGCGTTCTGCTGCGCGGAGACGCCGATGGCCTGCACTCCTTCGAGCAGCCCGCCGCCGGCGGCCTCGCCCAGCGACAGCAGCCAGGCCTGGGGATCGACGTCGGCCGGCCGGCCTCCGCCCTCCGCGGTCTCCAGCGGATGAGCGGCATACCCCTGCCGCAGTACGGCCCCGGTGTCGGAGTCACAGACCACAATGCGCGTGAAATCGGGCGAACTGTCCAGCCCGGCGACTATCCCCATGACAGAAATTCTGCCGTACTGCGAGGGACTCCCGCGCCGCTAGGGCCTGTCGCCCGGATCCCTCCTGCCCCGCGACGCCTGGCACGCGCTCTCGCCGCACCGGGCCCAAGGCCGAGTACATCCAGTACGAGGCCTTGGGCCCGGCACGCCGAGAGCACGCACCAGACGCCGCGGGGCCCGCCCTTCGGGCGGACGGAGGGATCCGGGAGACAGGCCCTAGGTGTTGCTGGTGCCCCAGTCGTCGTCCTCGGCGCCGGTGCCACGCTCCCGCAGCGACCGCACCCGGTCGGCCACCGAGTCCGGCACCTTGCTCTCCACCTTCTCGCTCACGGAGTGGAACGCCTTGCCCGCGACGCTGCGCGTCTGCTGGGCGGCCGACTCCGCGGTGTTGCGCACGGCGGGGTTCTGGGCGATCTCGCGGGCGGTCTTCTTCAGCTTCTCGTACCGCTCGCGTCCGGCCCGCGTCCCCAGCACGTAACCCAGGGCCAGACCGGCGATGAATGTGAGCCGGTAACGCATGTCGGCCACCCTTCCGTAGCGAGGTTCGAGGTCGTACCTGACAGGGTCGGTGATCACCGGAGGGATACCGATTGGCGGAGCACCCCCCTGCTTGCGCTAATGTATGTGTCGCAGCGAGCGCACGCCGCCTGGCAAGTACCCAGGTAGGTACGTTCGAAGCAACGAGACATTCCCCTGTAGCTCAATTGGCAGAGCAGCCGGCTGTTAACCGGCAGGTTACTGGTTCGAGTCCAGTCGGGGGAGCTCGATCTCCTGTAGCTCAATTGGCAGAGCAGCCGGCTGTTAACCGGCAGGTTACTGGTTCGAGTCCAGTCGGGAGAGCTGTCGAACAAGCCCTTCGGAGACACTCCGGAGGGCTTTTTCGTGCCTGGTGGAACCGCCGGCGCGGCCGTGGAGTCCTCAAGGTCGTGCAGAGCCGAACCATCCGAGGCAGGAGATCGTATGAGCGGCTATGCTGCGGCAGACGGCGCGCACAAATGTGCGCGGCGCGCCGTAAGGGGCGGTAGCTCAGCCGGTTAGAGCAGCGGACTCATAATCCGTCGGCCGTGGGTTCGAGTCCCACCCGCCCCACCACTGGGTAGTGGTGAAGAATCGTTGTGACCAGCGGTTACGTAACCTGATGGCCCGTCACCAAAACGGTGGCGGGCCATCTGTCACTCAAAAGGCCGCAGCGCGCCGACGCGGACGGCTTCCTACGCGGGCCGCGCCGCCACGTGTTCGACGAGGGTCAGCAGGACGTCCTTGCCCGAGGCGCGCTCCCGGGCGTCGCACAGCACCACCGGGACCCGGGGATCGAGGTCCAGGGCGCGGGCGACCTGCGGCGCCGTGTGGTCGCGGACGCCGTCGAAGCAGTTCACGGCGACGACGAACGGGATCGCGCGGTGCTCGAAGTAGTCGACCGCCGCGAAGCAGTCCGCCAGCCGGCGGGTGTCGGCGAGGACCACGGCGCCGAGCGCGCCGGTGGCCAGCTCGTCCCAGAGGAACCAGAAGCGGTCCTGGCCCGGGGTGCCGAAGAGGTAGAGCGCCAGGCGGTCGTGGAGCGTGATGCGGCCGAAGTCCATCGCCACCGTCGTGGTCCGCTTCGCCGTCACCCCGGTGAGGTCGTCGTGCGGGACGGACGCCGCCGTCAGCCGCTCCTCGGTGCGCAGCGGCCTGATCTCGCTGACCGAGCCGACCAGGGTCGTCTTGCCGACGCCGAAGCCTCCGGCCACCAGGATCTTGAGCGCCGTCAGTTCGTCAGAGTGCGCGGAGGCCATGGATCACTTCCTGGAGGACGGCCGGGGAGGGGCGGTGCGGGCCCGGACGGGTGGTGGCGGGGGCCGTCACGCGGATCAGCCCTGCGGTCAGCAGGTCACCGAGCAGGACCCGGACCACGCCGAGCGGCAGACCCGTGTCGGACGCCAGGTCGGCCACCGGCGCCGGGGCGTGCCGGCAGCGGGTGAGCAGGGCGCGCTGTTCCGGGGGCAGCGGCGGGTCGTCGCGGTAGGTGGGGACGGGGTGGACCGCCGTCATCAGGTCGAAGCGTTCGGCGGTGGCGGGGCGGGCCCTGCCGCGGGTCATCGCGTACAGGCGGACGAGCGGGCCCGCCGCGTCGTCGTAGTGCTCGGGCGGGCCGGCCGGACCGGGGCGGGGGTCCTCGGTCATGCGCCGCCGTCCGCGCGGTACGGGACGCCGAGATGGTCGCCGACCCGGTGCAGCAGCAGTTCCAGCTCGTACGCGACCAGGCCGATGTCGGCGCCCGCTCGGGTGAAGACGCCCAGGCAGGAGCCGTCCGCGGCGGCCACCACGAAGAGGAAGCCGCCTTCGAGTTCGACCAGGGTCTGGACGACCCGGCCGGCCCGGAAGTGCCGGCCCGCGCCCTTGGCCAGGGCGTGCAGGCCGGCGGCGATGGCGCTGAACCGTTCGCTCTCGTCACGGCCCAGACCGGCCGACGCACCGGCCACGAGGCCGTCCGCGGACAGGAAGACCGTGTGCCGGACGTCCTGGACGCGGGTCGTGAAGTCGTCCAGGAGCCAGTCGAGCGAACCGGCCGGGCGGTGGCTGGGGTGAGGAGTCGTCACTGGGGTGTGCCCTTCCGGGTTTCCTGGGCGCGGCGCCGGCCCGAGTGCAGGGCGGCGAGGGTGGCGCGGGCCGTTTCGGGGGTGCGGGGCGGCAGGGGTGCGGGGGTGTCGGCGGGGGCCGGCCGGTCGGTGGTGGGGTCGGTGGGCGTCGCGCCTGCGCCTGCCCTTGCCGTTGCTGCTCCTGCTCCTGCTCCTGGACCTGTCCTGATCTCGGTCTCGGTCTCGGTCCCGGTCTCGGGTTCGGTCTCGGTCAGGAGTTCCGGGGCGAGGTGGGTGAAGCGGGTGCGGCGCGGGAGGGCGTCCTCGGTGAGTGCGGGGGCCGCGTGCCGGGGCGTCGGGGCGGGCAGTTCACGAGGCTGCGGTGACCGGGGTGGCTGCGGTGGCAACGGGGGCGGGGGCGGGGTGAAGCGGGCGCGGCGGCGCAGGGCGGCGTCCGGGGACGTCGACTCGTGCTCGTACAGGAGCGCGTAGGGCAGGGCGACCATGGCGGTCACGCCGCCGTGCGGGGAGTGCCGCAGCGTCACGTCGACGTGCTGGCGGCGCGCGAGGCGGTTGACGACGAACAGGCCCAGCTGCCGGGTGTCGAGGAGGTCGACGCCGTCGGCGGCGATCCGGGCGTTGGCGGCGGCCAGGGCCTCGTCGGTCATGCCGAGCCCGTGGTCCTCGATCTCCAGGACGATGCCGGAGCCGGTGTCGTAGCCGCGGACCGTGACCGGGGTGGTGGGCGGCGAGAACTGGGCGGCGTTCTCGGTGAGTTCCGCCAGCAGGTGGACGACGTCGGTGACGGCGGGGCCGGAGAGGTACTGCGCGGGCAGCTCGCCGGTCTCCACCCGGGCCAGGTCCTCGATCTCCGCCGCCGCGGCCCGGATCACGTCGCTCAGCGGCACCGGGCGGCTCCAGCCGCGGCCGGGGGAGGCGCCGGACAGGATCAGCAGCGACTCGGAGTGGCGGCGCATCCGGGTCGTGAGGTGGTCGACCCGGAACAGGTCCTGGAGCAGGTCGGGGTTCTCGGTGCGGCGTTCCATCGCGTCGAGCAGGTCCAGCTGGCGGTGCAGCAGGGTCTGGCTGCGGCGGGCCAGCGAGACGTAGACGCCGGAGATGCCGCTGAGCAGCTCGGCGCGCTCGGCCGCGGCCTTGAGCGCCGCCCGGTGGACCGCCGTGAGCGCGCTGCCCACCTGCGCGATCTCACCGGAGTCCGCGGCGCCCCCGGCGGGCGGTGCCTCGCGGTCGACGTCGACGTCCTCGCCCGCGTGCAGCCGCCGCATCGCCTCCGGCAGCCGCCGGCCGGCCACCCCGAACGCCCGGTCGCGCAGCTCGACCAGCTCGGTGACCAGGTCGCGGCCGATCCGGACCGACAGCAGCAGCGAGACGAGCGCGCCGAGCAGACCGAGTCCGACGGCGAGCCCCGAACCGCCGAGCACCGCCGCCGAGTACGGCCGCACCGCGGCGGCCGCCCCGGTGCTCGCCCGGTCCTCCGCGGCGGCGAGCCGGCCGAGCACGTCGTCCGCGTCGGCGTCCCAGGACGCGGTGGCGCGTCCGGCCAGGGCCGCGCCGCCGGACGCGGCCACGGCGTCCTCGGCCGCGGTCAGCCGGGTGGCCGCCGCGCCGTCCAGGACGGCGCGGTAGGCGGCGGTGTCGCCCGGGCGCAGATCGTCGACGGCCGGGGTGAGCAGGGCGCGGCGGGTGTGGGCGGCGCCGACGAACTCCGCCCCGGCCCACGCGGATGTGCCGTGGGCGATCAGCGCGGTCTCCTGGGCCAGCGCCTCGCGGGAGCGGGCCAGCGCGAGCACGGAGGCGGCGTCCGAGGTGACTCCGTCCACCTGCACGGACGCGAGCGCCGACTGCACGGCGAACGCACGGGTGACCGCCGTGCCGTAGGCGAGGTACGCCGACCGGACGCTCCCGTCCGGGTGGGCCGGGCGCAGGTCCCGTACGGAGCGGAGCGTGCCGAGGAGCCGGTCGATGCGGGCGGGCAGCGCCGCGTCCAGGGCGGCGGTGTCGGCGCTGGTGCTCTCGACGCCGCGCCGCAGGGCCGTCGCCGCCCGGTCGGTGGCGCGGCCCGCCGCGGCCGCGGCGTCGCGGTGCCCGCCGGTCGGGGACGCCAGGGCGCGCAGCGTTGCCGTGCGTTCGGCCTGGACGGCGCGGGTGACGCGGGAGACCGGGGTCAGCAGCGCCGCGTTGACGTCCTTGAGGCGCTGGACGTCGGCGATCCGGGAGGCCGTGCCGACCGTCGCCCAGCCCCACAGGGCCATCAGGGAGACGACCGGCACCATCAGCAGGCAGACGACTTTCGCGCGGACCGACTTCGGACCGAGCCGGAGCGTGCGGCGGGGCGGGCCGCCGGGGGAGGGCGTGGCGCTCATGCGGGAACCTTGCGTCGGGCGGACGGGGGGCGGGGCCTTCTTCGGGGCGGTCTTCCGGAGCTTCCGGAGCTTCCGGAGCTTCCGGAGCTTCCGGAGCTTCCGGAGCTTCCGGAGCTTCCGGAGCTCTTCCGGGGCGGTCTCAGGTGGCCGGGAGCTCGACGTCGGCCAGCGGACGCGCGGCCTCGGCGGCGGCCGACCGCTCCCGGGCGGTGGGGGAGAGCGCGACGAAGGCGCAGGTGAGGAAGAGGAACGAGCCGAGCACGACGGCCAGCGGGAAGATGAAGTCGGTGGTGGTCGCGCCGCTCAGCTCGCCGCCGCCCGGGGTGACGGCGACCCGTATGGCCGCCATGCCGGTGTAGTGCATGCTGCTGACCGCGACGCCCATCACCAGCGCGGCGAGCGCCGCGACCACCGGGCGGCGCACGATGAGCGCGGCCCCCAGCGCGGCGGTGGCGGCGACCACCGCGATGACGACCGACAGCGCCACGAGCCCGGGTGCGTAGGTGATCCGGCCGTGCAGCCGCACGGCGCTCATGCCCAGGTAGTGCATGGAGGCGACGCCGAGACCGGTGGCGAGTCCGCCGGCGAGCAGCGCGGGGATCCGGGAGCGCCAGTGGCCGACCGTGCAGACGCCCGCGCCGACCACCACGATCGCGACGAGCAGGCTGAGCACGGTGCGCCAGACGTCGTAGCGGATCGGGGTCCCGGAGACGCCGAAGCCGAGCATGGCGATGAAGTGCATCGTCCAGATGCCCGCGCCGATGGCGACGGCGGCCGTCAGCAGCCAGTTCCGCCGGGACCTGCCCTCGGTGCCCAGCGCCCGCACCGTGCAGCGCAGGCCGAGCGCGCTGCCGAGCACGGCCATGACGTACGACAGGACGGGGGTCACCCAGCCCGCGCTGAAGTGGTGCATGTGGCCCACGGTCGTCGGCTCCTCACGGCTGTGTCCCAAAACTCCGAAGCCGCCCGGGGAACGGGCGGCTCGGAGAATGGGAATTCGGTATTCGGTTCGTCGGCCGGCGACGCTACCACCCGGTTATGGAGGCGGAATTTGTACTGCCGAGTGCAAAGCGACAACCGAAAGGGCGTCAGTGCCCGGGCCGTGGAGGGGAGTTGGGGACGCGCCTTGATCGACGGCATCGGGCCAGGTCAGAGGGGTGAGCGACCTTCGTCACGAGGAAAAGGGACATCGGGGTTCATTGTGGCGGGAGTTGCGGGTAATGCCGCGGGTGGACCCTGATAAGAGCGATTCCCTGATCCGGCGAGGGCGTTTGCAGGACGAGGTGGACGCGCAGGGTGGTGGGGAGACAATGCTGTCGAGGTCGCCGCGTTCGACGAGCGGGGCGGAGGGGGCGCATCAGGGTGGCTGCGGGAGAAGGCCGGGGCGCGGAGTTCCACCGGTACGTCACGCGCGAGGTCGAGGAGACGCGGACGGCGATCGCCGCCCACTACTACGACCTCGACCTCGAAGTGACGCGCGGGGCCGGGGAGTTCGTCGCGAGCCTCGGCGTCGTCACCCTGGGCGCGCTCACCGTCGGCGACATCTCGTTCGGTGCCGAGATGCGGATGAGCTTCGGCGAACCGGGCGTCCACCACGTCGCCGTGCCGCTGACCGGCGGCTTCGCCGTCCGGCAGGGCGGCGGGCCGGCCGCGTGCACCACGGCCGACCGGGCGGTGTTCTTCGATCCGGGGCACGGCATCCGCATCGAGGAGTGGTCCGCCGACTGCTACTGCCTCACCGTGAAGATAGACAAGGCGGCCCTGCACGCCCAGCTGGAGACCCTGCTCGGACGGCCGCTGGCCAGACCGCCCCGGTTCGGACCGTATCTGGACATCTCCCGCGGCCCCGGCCGCAGCTGGACCAACCTCGTGCAGTGGAGCCTGCTGGAGCAGGACGTCTCGCACGGCCTGCTGCACCAGCCGATCATCGCGGGACGGCTCGAACAGACCCTGCTGGAAGGGCTGCTGCTCGCCTCCGACCATCCGTACCGGGAGGCCCTGGAGGCGCCACCGCCCGGGATGCGGCCCGCCGCCGTCAAGCGCGTCATGGACGCCGTACGGGAACGGCCGGCGGAGCCCTACGACGCGGCCGGGCTCGCCGCGATCGCCCAGGTCAGCCTGCGCACCCTGCAAGAGGCGTTCCGCCGGAACGTGGGCATGTCCCCGATGGCGTACGTCAGCGAGGTCCGGCTGCAACGGGTGCGTCAGCAGCTGCGGGCCTCGGTGCCCGGCACGGTCACCGTCACGGACGTCGCCTACGAATGGGGCTTCGCGCACCTGGGCCGGTTCGCGCGCCGCTACCGCGTCCGGTTCGGCGAGACGCCCTCGCAGACGCTGCGCAGCGCCTGACCCGGGCGCCTGACCCGGGCGTCTGACCCGGGCGTCTGACCCGGGCGTCTGACCCGGGCGTCTGACCCGGGCGCCGGCACCGCCAAGATCCGCGCCGCGCTTTGTGGACATCACCGCGTATTGCGGCGCGACGGCCCACAGCCGGGTGCCGTACGCTCCCCTCGACCGTGAACCAGCGGTGAGCGCCGGGGATGAACGGAGTCGGCGCCGCTCATCCCCGAAGCGCCGCTCGCCCGGCCGCCGTCACCGGGGCGACTGCCACGTCACCGTCGTCCCTTCCGCCCCGTCCTCGCGCCGCCCGTCGTCCGTCACGGTGAGCCGGACCGCCGGACGGCCGTCCGGCAGCGTCGCCGTCGCGTCGACCGCGACCTCGATCCGGGAGATCGCGGTCCGCCGCGACGCCGTGGCGAGCGCTCGGCGCAGGGCCGCCAGGAGCTGCGCCTGCACCGGTTCGCCCACGGTCGCCTCGACGGCGCCCGTGAACTGCGCGGACGGCGCGAAGCCGAGGATCGCGGCCGCGCCGGCGGTCTCCCGCAGCACCTTCCCGCGGAACGTCGTCGGGGCGTCGGCCGGCGGCTGCTGCAACGCGAAGATCGTGGTGCGCACCTCCTGGATCGTCGACTCCAGCTCGTCGACGGCACGGCCGATCGTGTCCCGGACGTCCTCGACCCGCGCCCGCCGCTGCGCGGACTCCAGCATCATGCCGGTCGCGAACAGCCGCTGGACGACCAGATCGTGCAGGTCGCGCGCGATCCGGTCGCGGTCCTCGAACACGGCGAGCCGCTCGCGGCCCGCCTGCGCGTCGGCGAGGACCAGGGCGAGCGCCGCCTGCGAGGCGAACTGGGTGGCCAGGAGGTGGTCGACCGAGGTGTACGGACGGGCGTCGCGGCGGCGGGGCAGGGCCAGCGTGCCGATCAGCTTCCCGGCCGCCTGCAGCGGCAGCATCATGCTGGGGCCGAACCGGACCCGGACGTCCGTCGTCATCCGCGGATCGTTCGCCGAGTCGTCGATGAACACCGGCTCCCCGGTGAGGAGTTGGGCCAGGACCGCGCTCCCCGGCTGGATCGTCGTGCCGAGCAGGGAGTGCGCGTCGTCCACGGCGCTGGCCGCCACGATCTCCATGCCGCCCGCCTCCGTCGGCTGCAGCACCACGCCCGCCGCGGCGTCGGCGAGCAGTCTGGCCCGCTCCGCGACCGTGGTCAGGGCGTCCTCCGCGCGGCCCGTGAGCAGCGCCGTGGTGACCGCTGCGGCGCCCTCGATCCAGCGCTCGCGCTGACGGGCGGTCTCGTACAGCCGGGCGTTGCCGACGGCGATGCCCGCCTGGGTGGCGAGGACCCGCAGCAGGTCCAGGTCGTCGTCGGTGAACCCGGGCGCCGCCTTCCCGGTCAGCCGCAGCCGCCCGAACACCGTCTCCTGCACGTGGATGGGGACGGCCAGCACCGCGGGCGACGGGCCGGTGTCCGGGGTGCCCGTGCTGACCGACTCCAGGAGCGAGCCGTGCCCGGGGTCGACGACGTCGAGCACGCCGTGCGCGGCACCCGTCAGGGCCACGGCACTGTCCACCAAGTGCTGAAGCACGGACCGCAGTTCGAGCTCGGTGCCGACGCTCAGCACCGCCTCCAGGAGGACGGAGAGACCGGACGGCACCCCGGGTTCGCGTGTGTTCGTGGTCATCGTGACGGCCGTCCTCCCGCTCGCGTCAGTGGCCTGCCCCTGTTCACCAGGCTCACCGCGGACCCGATCGTCCATGCGTCGTCGAGCGGCGTACGGGGATCAGCCGGCCAGCGGGTCGAGGACCAGCGGCTGGATCTTGCCCTCCATCATCGCGCCCAGGCCCTGCACGGCACACACGTCGGGGCGCTCGGCGATGTGCACCGGCATGCCCGTCGCGTCCCGCAGCATCTGGTCGAGGCCGGGCAGCAGCGCGCTGCCGCCGACCATCATGATCCCGCGGTCCGCGAGGTCGGCGACCAGGTCGGGCGGGCAGTCGCGGAGCACCTTGCCGATGCCGTCGAGGACGGCGGTCAGCGGGGTGTGGATCGCCTGCCGCACCGCGGAGGTGTCGACGTGCACGGAACGCGCCAGGCCGGTGGCCACGTCCCGGCCGTGGATCTCGGTGTGCTCGGGGCCGTGCGGGGTGAGGCCGTTGCCGCTCAGCGCGAGCTGCAGGGGGCGTACGGACTGTGAGGGCAGCATCAACTCGTGCTGCTGGCGCAGGTGCTGTACGACGGCGTGGTCGATGGCGTCGCCGCCGACGGGGACCCGGTCGGCCGTCACGATCGCGCCGAGCGACAGCACGGCGATCTGCGTGGTGGCCGCACCACACACGATGATCATGGTCGCCTCGGGCTGCTCCACCGGCAGTCCGCAGCCGACCGCGGCGGCGATCAGGGTGTCGACCAGCTCGACCCGGCGCGCGCCGAGCCCGACCAGCGTCTCCACCGCCGCGCGCTGCGCCAGCGGGTCCGCGTCGTGCGGGGTGCAGGCCGCCGCCCGCAGTCGCGGCTTGCGGCGCAGGGCGCGGCGGAGCTTCTCGCCGAGCAGGTGCCGCAGCATCCGCTGCGCCATCTCGATGTCGACGACGGTGCCGCCCGACACCGGCCGCACCACGCGGATGTAGCCGGGGGTGCGCCCCGTCATCTTCTCCGCGAGCTCGCCGACCGCGATCAGCGCGCCGGTGCGGGTGTTGACCGCGGCCGCGCTCGGCTCGTCGACGACGAGACCCGCGCCCTTGACGTACACGCGGGTGCGCGCGGCACCCAGGTCGACGGCGAAGTGGCAGCGGCGCAACTGCTCCAGACTGACGGTCATGGCAGATCCTCCCGAGAGCGCAGACCGTGACGGGCCGCGGCTGCGGCCCTTTTGGCATCGTGCGGCCGAAGCCGGGATTCCGCGCGCTGGAATGGGCCGGGTGAGGCAGGGCCGGGCGGGTGAAAAAACGTATGAGCCAGTCGGTGTGACTGCCCGTTAGGTCAGGTCCGTCCGTCCGGGCTCTGGGAAGTGCCAGCGGACCACGTACCCCGGCAGGGGCCAGCGGTCCAGGCGGCGGTGGAGCTTCTCCGTGTCGACGGGGGCGGGGAGGCGGGCGGCCTCCGTCTCCAGGCGTTCCGTGAGGGCGGCGGCCAGGTTCAGGGCGGGGGTCTGCGCCGCCTCCAGGGGGTCGTCGACCCGGACGGAGGCGTGGGCGGCCGGCGGGCCGTCGAGGCGCAGGGTCCGCTCGGTCAGGTCGACCTCGTAGTACTCCCAGGTCAGGTCCGTCTCGTCGGGGGCGGTGAGGGTGAGACTGCCGTCGGGGCGGGCGTGGACGAGGACCGTGTGCTCGGTGGTGGGGACGGGCGGGGTGCCGTCCGGGGGCATCGGCAGGGGGCCGCGTACGGGGGGATCGGTGGCGGCGGCCGCATCCTCGGCCCGGTCCTCGGTGTCGGTACCTGTGGCGGTGGCGGTGGCGGTGGCGGTGGCGGTGCCTGTGTCGGGCGTGGCGTCCGTCGACGTGAGGGTTCGGGTGAACTCCGCCGTGACCTGCGGGAGTTGGGTGTCCCGGACGGCGTCCAGGATCGTGCTCTCGCCGGTCGGGCTGTTCAGCGCGGTGGCCGCCAGGTCGCCGATGTGGTGCAGGTCGACCGGCTGCCCGAGCCGCTCGGCGAGGAGGCTGGTCAGCGCGATGCGGTGGGACGGGTCCGCCGTCACGGACAGGTGGCGCAGGGCCGAGGTGAGGCGGTGCAGCCGGTCCAGGCCCTGGGCCGTCACCATGCGGTACCAGTACGCCGGCGGGTCCCCGCCCATCGCGCGCAGGCCCAGCGCGCTGACCGTGTACGGGTCGACGAGGCCGGGGGCCACCGCCACGCAGGAGGCCGCCGCGTGCGCGGCGAGGTCGGCGCGCAGGCCGTCGCGGGCGGCGCGGTGCGCGGGGCCCGCGGGCCAGAACGTCACCGTGACGTGCACGCCCGCCGGGAGGCCCCCCACCCGTACCCCTGCGGGCAGTTCGGACAGGGCGGCCGGGAGGCGGGTCACGGTCGTCTCCAGGAGCCGCTCGGCGGCCCGGTCCGTCTTGACCACGACCTCGTAGCCGCCGGCCGGGAGGGGTTGCAGGGCGTGCTCGCGGGCGGTGAGACCGGCCGCCTCGATCAGCCCGACGACGACCGGCAGCAGGTCGAGCCCGGCGCCGTCGGCGAGGTCGAACGTGACGGAGGTGCGGGACGGGGCCGTCACCGTGTCGCGGGCCGCCAGCAGATCCCGGTGCAGCTCCTCCAGGCCGGGCCCGACCCGCCCGCCCACCGCCTCGTAGTCCTCGTACGCCTCCAGCGCCTCGTCGGTCCGGCCGAGCCGGTGCAGGGCGATCATCTGGAGGCGGCGGAAGTCCTCGCGGGAGGGGTGGGCGCGGGTCAGTCCGGCGAGGTCCGTCGCGGCCCGGCCGTACTCGCCCAGGTCCAGGTCGAGTTCGGCGGCGGTGCGGTGAAGGGTGAGACGCAGCTGCGTCAGACGGGTCCTGGCCGTGCGGGCCGCGGGGCCCGGCACCCCGTCGAGGGGGGTGCCGCGGAAGAGCGCGAGGGCGTCGGCGACCAGGTCGCGGGCGGCCGCCAGGTCGCCGTCGGCGCGCTTCGCCTCGGCGGCGCCGACGAGGTTCTGGCAACTGTCCACGTCGAAGGTGTCGGTGCCGGTGTGGATGGCGTAGCCGTCGGGCAGCGTCGCGATGGTGCCCGCGCCCGCGTGCCGCAGCCGGGTCGCGTACGAGCCGAGCAGACCCAGCACGCCCTTGGGCGGCCGGCCGCCCCAGATGCCCTCGGTGAGCTCGGCGTGCGTCACGGTCCGGCCCGAGCGGAGCAGCAGCATGCACAGCATCGCCTGCTCCTCGGCGAACTCCAGGGACACGTAGGTCTCCTGGGTCAGGCCGGTGAGGACGAACTCCGGCCGCCCGAGCAGCCGGTAGGAGTGGCGCTCCCGGTCGTACGTGGTGAAACCCCGGTCGGCGAGTCGGCGCAGCGCGGCCTGCCGGCGGTCCGCGTCGCTGGACAGCAGGTCCGCGGTGACGCGCTCCGGCGCGTTCAACCGGCGCAGCATCGTGCCCAGTTCGACGACGTCCCGCCGCCGGCCCTCGTCGTCCGCCCGCCGGCCCTCGGCGAACAGGGTGAGTTTGGCCGTGCCGTGGCGCAGCAGCACGATCCGGGCCATGCCGACGTCGCCGTGCACGGCGCCGATGCCGTGCACGGCGAGCAGCCCGGCGGCGACGTCCTGGGCGAGCCGGGACAGGACCAGACCCGGCAGCCGGTAACCGGTGGGCGCGGCGAGCGCGTTGAGGGGGATGCCGTCCAGATGCTCCATGACGACGTACGTCGACCCGTCGTCGACGCCGAAGTCGTGCACGGCGACCACGTTCGGATGGTCGAGCCGGGCCAGCCGGGTGAGCGTGCGGTGGAAGGCCGCCTGCCGGGTGGCGTCCAGGGGGCTGTGCAGCTTCACCGCGACGGTGGTGCGCGTGTCCAGGTCGCGTGCCTCCCACACGCTGGCGTTCGTCCCCAGCGCGCGGACCAGCCGGTACCGGTCGCCCAGCGTCCGCTGCCCGCCCGACAACCGCCGCACGCTCTCCTCACTGACCGCCGCGAACGCCTCCCCCTCCGCGCCCCGCGTCGTCGCCCGGAACTCCCCGGCCCCCACCCCGGCCCGCTCGTCGATGAGGCCGCCGACCCGGGCCAGGAACGCGGTGGTGCGGCCCCGGGAGGAGCGGGGGAGGGAGCGGAGCAGGAGGTCGCGGACGCCGTCGCGGAAGGCGTACGAGCCGGGCGGCCCCGGTGTCGTCGTCAGCAGGCCGCTGAGGACGACCTCGGCCAGGTGCTGCGGTCGCGGATCGCGTTCGAGGGCCGCGTGGACCAGCCGCATCACCGGCAGGTGCGGCACTCCGACCGCCAGGTGCCCGGCGAGCCGGAACGCCTCGGGGGACGCCGTGGCGCGGAAGGCGCGCACCAGGTCCTCCGGGGTGCGGACGG